>NZ_JAHLEM010000480.1 GCF_018883605.1 Streptomyces niphimycinicus
GGCCTCTCACCGCGCGGCGCCCTGCCCGCCGCCGGGGCCGTGGCCGTCGCCGCCGTCGTGACGGTGGCCGGATTCGCGGTGCCCATCCCCACCGCCGCCGCCGACTCGGTCGACATCGCGGTCGTCCAGGGCAATGTGCAGCAGCCCGGTATGGACTTCCTGGGCCGCCCCATGATGATCCTCGACAACCATGTGAAGGCGACCCTGAACCTGGCGAAGGACGTCAAGGCCGGCCGGATCGCCAAGCCCGATCTCGTCATCTGGCCGGAAAACGCCTCCGACCTCGACCCCTTCCAGTATCGGGAGGCATACGCCCGGATCGACGAGGCGGTGAAGGCGATCGGCGTTCCGGTGCTGGTCGGCGCCCTGGTCGACCATCCGACCAAACAGGGCTACGTGGAGAACCAGGGCATCGTCTGGGACCCGAAGAGCGGCCCCGGGGCCTCGTACACCAAGCAGCATCCGGTGCCCTTCGGCGAGTACGTCCCGTTCCGCCAGGAGCTGAGCAAGATCATCACCCGGCTCCAGCGGGTGCCCCGCGACTTCTACCCCGGCGACCACACCGGTGTGCTCAACGTCGGCCCCGCCCGGCTCGGCGATGTGATCTGCTTCGAGGTCGCCTACGACGAGATCGTCCGCGACACGGTCAACGCGGGCGCCCGGGCGATCGTCGTCCAGACCAACAACGCCACTTACGGGCGCAGCGGTCAGCCCGAGCAGCAACTGGTCATGTCCAAGCTGAGGGCGATCGAACACGGTCGGCCGGTGATCACCGCGGCCACGAGCGGGATCAGCGCCGTGGTCTCCCCGGATGGCACGATCGAGCAGCGGACGAAAGAATTCACGCAAGATGTGCTCACCGCGCGCATCCCGCTGCGTGACGGCAAGACCCTGGCCGACCGCGTCGGTGCGATCCCCGAGTGGGTGCTCGCTATGGTGGGCGTTCTGTCCTGCGCGGCCGCGATCACGATCGGCCGTCGGGGACGTACGGACGAGAAGGGGCAGTAGCCGTGAGCGACGCACGCGAGGCCGAGGAGCCGCGCCGGAGCAACGACCGTGATGATTCGTCTCACGGGCGGAGAAGCGAACAATCCGACGCCGTGAGCGACGCACGCGAGGCCGGTGAGCCGAGCGAGAAGGCCGCGGAGCCGCCGGCCGGAGCCGGTGAGCCGAACGCGAAGGCCGAGGCGTCCAGCGAGAAGGCCGAGGAGCCGGGCGCCGGAGCCGCAGAGGCCGGCACGAAGGCCGACGAGCCCAGCACGAAGGCCGACGAGCCGCGTACCGGAGCCGCGGAGCCGCTGGCCGGAGCCGACGAGCCGCGGACCGGAGCCGACGAGCCGCTCACCGGCGGCGCGGACGTGGAGCCGCGCCGCGAGCGTCAGGACGACGGTGGCCGGCGGAAGTACGGTCCGCTCGGTACGACCTTGGTGATCATTCCGACCTATAACGAGGCGGAGAACATCAAGTCGATCGTGGAGCGGGTCCGGGAGTCGGTTCCGGACGCGCACATCCTCGTCGCGGACGACAACAGCCCGGACGGCACCGGCAAGGTCGCCGATGAGCTGGCCGCCGAGGACGACCGCGTCAAGGTGCTCCACCGCAAGGGCAAGGAGGGCCTCGGCGCCGCCTATCTGGCCGGGTTCCGCTGGGGCATCGAGCACGGCTACGGCGTGCTGGTGGAGATGGACGCCGACGGCTCCCATCAGCCCGAGGAGCTGCCCCGGCTGCTCACCGCGCTCAAGGGCGCGGATCTGGTGATCGGTTCCCGCTGGGTGCCCGGCGGGCGGATCGTCAACTGGCCCAAGTCCCGCGAGTTCATCTCCCGGGGCGGCAGCACGTACTCCCGCCTGCTCCTCGATGTGCCGATCCGCGATATGACGGCCGGCTATCGCGCGTTCCGCAAGGAGACGCTCGAGGGCATCGGCATGGACGAGGTCGCCTCCCAGGGCTACTGCTTCCAGATCGACCTGGCCTGGCGGGCCATCAAGGCGGGCTTCCACGTCATCGAGGTTCCGGTCACCTTCATCGAACGCGAGCGTGGCGAGAGCAAGATGAGCCGCGACATCGTCACCGAGGCGGCCTGGCGGGTCATGTCCTGGGGCGTGGGCTCGCGGGTCAACAAGATGCTGGGCCGCAAGGAGCCGTAAGCCCGGCTTCGCGCTCGGAGTAGTCCCGCAGGCGTCCTTCCGTCCCGTACCGGACACTTGAGGCGGAAGGAGGCGGAACATGGCTAAAGCGACCACGAAGAGCGGGAAGTCGACAGCGCGCGGCATGGCGGCCCGAGGGAGCGCCAAGTCGGGCAGCATGGAGATGCGGACCAAGGAGGATCTGTACCGCGAGGCCCAGAAGGCGGGCATCGAGGGCAGGTCCCAGATGTCCAAGAGTCAGTTGATCTCGGCACTGCGCCACCGCTGACCACGGGACCGAGCGCGGCTCGGTCTCAGCGGACCCCCGGGACGGTCGGCACCGTGAGCAGCGCCGTCCCGGCGACCAGCCAGGCGACGTAGTCGCCGATATGCCCGGACTGCAACCGCCGTACGGGCGCGAGTAGAGCGGCCGTCCCGGTGTGGACCGGCCGCCGTACCGCCAGTGCGGCCAGGGTGATGGCGAGGGCAGTGGAGAACGGCCCGAGCAGGATCCCGGTCGCCTGCCAGTGCGGCGGCACGGACGCCGGGACGGCCGCGGCGCGTCCGACCAGCACCGACCGCCGGTAGCCGCCGGTGTCGGTGAACAGCGCCCCGGCCCCGGTCTCCGGACCGCTCGCGGGATGCCCGTCCCGGGGCCGCCGCCCCACTCCGGCGAAGATCCGCAGTCCGGCGCGCAGCACCGCGCCTCCGGTCACCGCCGACACCAGGACGTAGAGCGCGGGCAGCCAGGCGGCGGTGTGCCCCGCGGCCTCCTCGGCGACGGCCTTGCCGAGCCCGGAGCCGAACGGCGACAGCCAGCACAGCGCCGGCCCGCCCACCGCGAACGGGGCACCGACCTCCGGCAGCTCCCGGGCCCGGCCGAACAACTCGTGCTCGTCCACCGACACGTACGCCGCCCGCGATCAGCAGCGCGCCGATCAGCAGCAGCTTGGCCATGGCCCGGTCGGGCCCGGTCGCCACGCACAGCGACAGCACGGTGGCGACTTCGGCCCTCTCCTCGGACTCCTCCCCGGCCCTCTCTTCGGAGGACTCCTCCCCGGACCTCTCTTCGGACTGCTGGAGCCTCTGGGGCACCTCGCGCGTTGGAACTCATGAGATCCCCTCGATCCCCTTGGCCACGCGGCCCCGGGCTCCGTTTCGCGCACGGGTCCGGGCACACTTGGAGGCATGATGACCGGCGTATCCCAGCAGAGCGACCCGACCCGCCCGAAGCGCTCACGCGCCCGCACCTTCGTGCCGCTGGGGATCGCCGCCTGGCTGGTTCTGGAGATCTGGCTGCTGACCCTGGTGGCGGACCTGGCCGGTGGGCTGACCGTCTTCCTGCTGCTGGTCGCGGGCGTGGTGGTGGGCGGGGCCGTGGTCAAGCGCGGCGGCCGCCGGGCGTGGCAGAGCCTGGCCGGGGCGATGCGGCCGGGCGGCGCCGAGGAGCCCTCGGTGCGGCCCGGAAGCTCCTTCACCATGCTCGGCGGGCTGCTGCTCATGGTGCCGGGGCTGATATCGGACGTGGCCGCGCTGGTGTGTCTGTTCCCGCCGACCCGGGCGCTGCTGCGGCGCCGCGCGGAGAGCGCGCTGTCGCGCCGGATGGGCTTCGTCCCCGGAACGCCGTCCGACCCCTTCGTTCAGGCCCGTGAGGAGTGGGAGCGCCGGGGCGGGCAGGTGCGCGCGGAGCGGGGCACGGTCATCCAGGGCGAGGTGATCAAGGACGGGGGCGACCGGGGCCGGAACGGCGATGGAGAGCCGGGCCCCGGACTGCGGCCCCGCGACCGCGGCTGAGCCACTGAGCGCTCCACTGGATCTGCCGCGCCGCGCCGCCAGCCGTCTGCGGCACCATCGTGGTGGGTCGCGCCCCGCGGCGGAGAGATCGGGACCGGCGCTGAGCCACCGGGGTCGGGCTGGGCCACCGGCGGCCACAGCCCCACCCGACGCCGCCGCCAATGCGAACAAGGGCCGGGGCCACTGCTCAGCAGTGGCCCCGGCCCTTGTCATCTATCTCAGTGCTGCCGCTCGGATTCAGGCAGACTTACGGGTGTCCCGCGGATGCACGGCGATGTTCATCGCACCGGAGCGCAGGACCGCCAGCCGCTCGGCCAGCACCTCCTCGAGCT
>NZ_JAHLEM010000481.1 GCF_018883605.1 Streptomyces niphimycinicus
CTATCTCAGTGCTGCCGCTCGGATTCAGGCAGACTTACGGGTGTCCCGCGGATGCACGGCGATGTTCATCGCACCGGAGCGCAGGACCGCCAGCCGCTCGGCCAGCACCTCCTCGAGCTCCTCGCGGGTGCGCCGCTCCATGAGCATGTCCCAGTGCGTGCGCGCAGGCTTGCCCTTCTTCTCCTCAGGTCCGTCGCCGTCCACCAGGAGTGCCATGGCGCCGCACGCCTTGCACTCCCACTCCGGCGGGATCTCCGCCTCTACCGAGAACGGCATCTCAAATCGATGGCCGTTCTGGCATGCGTACTCCACCGCCTGGCGCGGGGCCAGATCGATGCCGCGGTCGGTCTCGTAGCTGGTCACCACGAGTCGCGTGCCGCGGAGAGCTCGCTCACTCATGAATCGTGCCTCCCGGGCTTGTCGCCCACAGGACAGGTGTCGCTGTCGTCGTCATCCGGTCAACGTCCGGTCGGCGGTGAAGATTCCCGTATTGGGACATGCGTCGCCCGTCGTGCCGCCCCGTTGTTCTACCCACAGGCGCCCGGTTTGTCACATCTGGCAGCAGATGTCACCCAGCGTTTCTGGTACTTTAGCGCGCAGTAACGGTCCGCCTGGTAGGCCAAGGGCGTACACTACCGCCCCGATCGCGCCAGTCCTAAATCAGGTCCCGGACCTGGGGCTCGGCACCGCCGCGCGCCACGATCCCGGGGCCCGGCGCCCCGGCGGGCGCGGGGGTCGAGGCCCCGGCGGGCGCCGGAATCGCGAAGACGCGCAGGAAGAACTGCGACAGCGGCCCGATGGTCAGCGCGAACAGCACGGTACCCAGCCCCACCGACCCGCCCAGGGCGAAGCCGGTGGCCAGCACCGCCAGCTCGATCCCGGTCCGTACCAGCCGGAGCGACCACCCGGTACGCCGGTGCAGCCCCGTCATCAGTCCGTCCCGCGGGCCCGCCCCGAACCGCGCCGAGATGTAGAGCCCGGTGGCCACGCCGCACAGCACGATCGCGAAGAGCAGCATCGGGATCCGCACGGCCAGCGACTCCGGCTCCGGTATCAGCCACATGGTGGCGTCCATAACCGGCCCGAGCACCATCACGTTCGACACTGTGCCGAGGCCCGGCCGCTCGCGCAGCGGGATCCACAGCAGTAGCGCGACGAGGCCGACGACGACCGTCACCGTGCCGATCGACACCGGGGTGTGCTCGGCGATGCCCTGGTGGAAGGCGTCCCAGGGGTCGAGTCCGACGGCGGCGCGCAACTGGAGCCCCATGGACGCGCCATACAGGACGAGCCCCACGTAGAGCTGGACAAGGCGGCGTGGAAGGTGATCGGACAATGCGAGCTCCTGGTGTGAATGGCCTGCGGCATGTCACTCTGTGGCCTGGAACCAGTCCAGTTCTACGGCCAATTTCCGAAAGGTGGACCGCATTCGATGAGTCCATGGACGTCCGCGGTCGGCGCACCCCAACTGGCCCGGCTGCTCGGGTCGCAGCACACCCGTGACGGCGTGGCCGCCGGGGCCGCGGCCGCACCGACCGGGGGCCGTCGCGTCCCCGCCTACCGCTCCCTCGCCGACGGCGTACGGCTGCTCATCCTGGAGGGCCGGGTTCCGGTCGCGGCACGCCTCCCCGCCGAGCGCGAGCTGGCCGCGGGGCTCGCGGTCAGCCGCACCACCGTCGCCGCCGCCTACGAGGCGCTGCGCGGCGAGGGGTTCCTGGAGTCCCGGCGCGGCGCCGGAAGCTGGACCGCCATGCCCGCCGGAAGCCCGCTGCCCACCCGGGGGCTCGATCCGCTCCCGCCCGAGGCCGCGGCCTCCGTCATCGACCTCGGCTGTGCCGCGCTGCCCGCCCCCGAACCGTGGCTCACCCGCGCCATGCACGGCGCCCTGGACGAACTCCCGCCCCACGCCCGCACCCACGGCGACTACCCCGCCGGGCTGCCCGCCCTGCGCCAGGCGCTCGCCGACCGCTACACCGCGAGCGGCATACCGACCATGCCCGAGCAGATCATGGTCACCACCGGCGCCATGGGCGCGGTCGCCGCCGCCTGCCGGCTGATGGTCCGGCCCGGGGAGCGGGTCGCCGTCGAATCACCCAGCTACGCCAACATCCTCCAGTTGATGCGGGAGGCGGGCGCCCGGCTCGTGCCCGTCGCCGTGGCCGATCGACTCGGGGGCTGGGACATCCCGGCCTGGCGCCAGGTCCTCAGCGCCGCCGCGCCCCGTCTTGCCTATGTCATCGCCGACTTCCACAACCCCACCGGCGCCCTCGCCACCGAGGAACAGCGCCGGCAACTCGTCGACGCCGCCCGCGCCGCCGGAACGGTCCTGATCGCCGACGAGACCATGACCGAGCTGCGCCTGGACGACGAGGTGGCGCTGCCCCGCCCGGTCTGCGCCTTCGACCCCGGCGGCGGCACCGTGATCACCGTCGGCTCGGCGAGCAAGTCGTTCTGGGCGGGGATGCGCATCGGCTGGGTGCGCGCCGCGCCCGATGTGATCCGCAGCCTGGTCGCCGCCCGCGCCTACGCGGACCTGGGTACCCCCGTCATCGAACAGCTCGCCGTCGCCTGGCTGCTGAACACCGGCGGCTGGGAGGAGGCCATCGAGGTGCGCCGGGCGCTGGCCCGCGGCAACCGTGACGCGCTCGTCGAGGCCGTCCGACGCCATCTGCCCGACTGGGAGTTCACCGTCCCGCACGGCGGGCTCACCCTCTGGGCCCGCACCGGCGGCCTCTCCGGCTCGCGCATCGCGGAGGCGGGCGCCCGGCTGGGGGTCCGGGTGCCGTCGGGGCCCCGCTTCGGGGTGGACGGCGCGTTCGAGGGGTACGTACGGCTTCCGTTCACCGTCGGGGGAGCGGTCGCCGAGAAGGCCGCCACCCGGCTGGCCGCCGCCGCCGACCTGGTGGCCTCGGGCGCCACGATCGAGGCCGAGTCGCCCCGTACGTACGTGGCCTGACCCGCCGGGATGTGTCCCGGCGGGATGTGCTTCGGCGGGACGTGTCCCGGCGGGATGCTTCGGCGGGATGTGACCCGTCGGGACGTGCTTCGGCGGGTCACCCCGTCCGGCCGCCCTGGCGGGTCACCCCCGTCCGGCCGCCCCGGCGGGTCATCCGCCCACGGTTGCCGGGGCCGCGGGCGCCGCGGGGTCCGGGGCGGGGAGCAGCCGGAGCACCGCCTGCCGCTCGGCCTCGCTCACCGCCTCGTCGTACGGATCGGGCGTGGCCGGCACCTGGAGGCGGTGCACCGGGCCCGCCCCGAGGCGGGCATAGCCGCGGCCGGGAGGCACCTCGGGCGTCGGCGTGGTGTGCGGCGGCGTCCCGAGGACGGCCGTGACCTGCTCGGACGAGACCGGGCCCAGCACCACCCGGGCCCGGGTGTGGCGCCGTACGGCATCGCTCAGCCCGTCCGCGGCATCGAGCTGATCGGCCACCACGACCCGTACGTTCGCCGCCCGTCCGTGCCGCAGCGGCACGGCCAGCAGCTCCTGCGGGTCGGTGCGGCCGTCGGCCGCCGCGAGATGGCTCATCACCGACGGCCGGTCCAGCAGGATCCACAGCGGGCGCTGGATGTCGTCCGGCGGTGGATGCCCCAACTGGCGGGCGCGGTTGGCGCCGATCAGCCGGCGCTCGGTCTCATGGCCCGCCCACTCCAGCGTGGCCAGCATCCCGGCCAGCCCGGACTCCACCGCGAGGACCCCCGTCCGCCCGCCCAGACACGCGTACTCGCCGGTGCCGCCGCCGTCCACCACCAGCACCTCGCCATGAGACAGCGCCTGAAGTGCGATGGAGCGCAGCAGGGTCGTGGTGCCGCTGCCGGGCTGGCCGAGCGCGAGCAGATGCGGTTCGGTGGAGCGGGGGCCGGTGCGCCAGACCACCGGCGGTACGTCATGGGTCGCCGGTCCGTCCCCCGTCGCCCGCTCGACGCCCGTGCCCACCGCGTCCCCCGCGCTCTCCTCGCAGTTCTCCGGCTCCGCCAGCACCGGCAGCGTCCGCTGCACCGACGACGGGTCGGTGAAGCCCAGCACCGTCTCGCCGGGCGCGGTGACGAAGCGCTGGGCGTGGATGGCGGTGGACAGGGCGGGCAGCACGGTCAGGCCGAGGCCGTTGGCCTCCTCGTTCCACTCGAACAGATATTCACGACCGCGGCCCGACTTCGCGTACAGCAGTTGCTCGATCCGGGTGCGGGCCGCGGGCTCGCCGTCGGTGAAGTACGCGGGGTAGCGCAGCCGCAGCCGGGTGAGCCGTCCGTCCTCGTCGAAGGCGAAGGAGTCGAAGACCGTGGACCAGTCGCCGCCGTGGCTGTAGAGCGGGCTGGGGTCCTCGGCGGCGGAGAAGTACGGCACCAGCGCCTCGTAGAGCGTGCGCAGCCGCTCGGCCCCGTCCGTGCCGGGCGTCCCCGATGCGGCGGGGGCGCGCCCCCGCCCGGCCCAGCCCGCCGCGCCGAGCAGGCTGACCATCGCCGCCAGCGGCCCGTACGGCAGCAGGAAGAGGACGAAGCCGCAGGCGACCACGAGGACGAACACCGGTCCACGACGGTCGCCCGGCAACTCCATCCACTTGCGCCGCCCGGTGGCGGCCAGCAGGCGCATCCCCCGGGAGAGCGCGACCAGGGGGTGGAGGACATCGGCGACGCCGTCGGCCGCGGTGCGGGCGAACGCGCGGCCACGGAGGAGCGGGATGAGCGGGGTGCCTTCGGCGCCGCCGAGGCGGAGGCGGGGGAGCGGTCTCCGGGCCACGTCAGATCTTGATCCCACCCAGGAGGCTGGCGAGGCTCGCGCCGCCTGCCTTGATGCTCGGCGCGATCGCGGTGGACGCGAGATAGAAGCCGAAGAGCGCGCAGATGATGGCGTGCGACCCCTTCAGCCCGTCCTTGCGGAAGAAGATGAAGACGACGATGCCGAGCAGTACGACGCCGGAAATGGACAGGATCATCACGGTCTCCTGGCTGATGGGGGACGGTCAGTCACCATGAGTGGTTCCAGGATCACAGCATGTATCTGCTGGGCGAAAGGTGCAATTGGGTGGATTATCGGTGTAATCATCACCATGGAGGCGTGGCGCTCCGAGGCGGCCGCCTCCTCCCGGGGAGGTGACCGCCTCCTCGGGAGGAGGCGGCCGTCCCGGAGCGCCGTCCTTAGGGTGGGTGATCACATACCGAGGCAGCGAAGCCGGAGGCGACAGGTCATGACCCAATCGAACCCCGAGAGCGAGCCCGCCCACGACCCGGAGGTGCTGCAACTGGCGGCCAAGGTCTTCGACCTGGCCCGGCAGGGTGACACCGATACGCTCGCCGCCTATGTGGACGCGGGCGTCCCGGCCAATCTCACCAACGACAAGGGCGATTCCCTGCTCATGCTCGCGGCCTACTACGGCCACCCCGCGACGGTGTCGGCCCTGCTGGAGCGCGGCGCCGACCCCAATCGAGTGAACGAACGGGGTCAGACGCCCATCGCCGGGGCCGCGTTCAAGGGCGAGGAGGAGGTGCTGAGGGTGCTGCTGGCCAAGGGGGCCGACCCGCGCTCCGGATCGCCCTCGGCCGTCGAGACGGCGCGGATGTTCGGGCGGGAGGATCTGCTCGCGCTCTTCCAGGTGCCGGGCGCGGAGTAGCGGGGCCGCGCGGCGGCGGCCGGGGCCCGCCCTTGGCGGCCGGACGCCATTGACCGTTCAAAAGGTGAAGCGCGAGACTTCATTCAGACCGTGAGTTAAGCGATGAAACCAGTCGGCGTCAAGAGCGGCCGCGTCAGGTAGGTTCGGGCAGGGGGGAAGGAGCCCGATGGGTCAGATGAACCGACGGACCGTCCGCGACCTGCGGCGCGGCAACCGCTCGACGCTGCTGCGCCAGCTTTACTTCCAGGGCCCGGTGAGCCGTCAGGAACTGGGGACGCTCACCGGGCTCAGCTCCGGCTCGGTCAGCAACGTCGTCGGCGAACTGCTCGCCGACGCACTGGTGGAGGAGGCCGGATCCGTCGAGTCCGACGGCGGCCGCCCCCGTACGCTGCTGCGGGTCGCGCCGGGCAGCGGCCATCTCATCGGAGTCGACGTCGGCGAGACCCATGTGCGCGTGGAGCTGTTCGACCTCATGCTGACCGAACTGGCCCGGTGGGAGCATCCGCTGACGCCCGGCGGGCTGGAGAGGGACCCGGAGCCGGTCGTCGGCCACATCCTGACCGGTCTCGAAGCGGTCGTCGCCAAGAGCGGCACGGAGCCGGAGGCGGTCATCGGCGTCGGGGTCGGTGTCCCCGGCGTGGTCGAACAGGGCGACGAGGTCCTCGTCCACGGCCCGACCGCCGGCCGGGACGCGGTGCCGCTGGAGCGGCTGCTGCGCACCGGCACCGATCTCCCGCTGTTCATCGACAACGGCGCCACCGCGCAGGGGCAGGCCGAGATGTGGTTCGGGGCGGGCCGCGGCGCGGACAACGCGGTGATCGCCCTGATCGGGTCCGGCGTCGGCGCGTCCATCGTGACCGCCGGGGCGCCGTACCGGGGCGCGACCAGCAGCGCGGGGGAGTGGGGGCACACCGTCGTCCAGGTCGGCGGGCGCGCCTGCCGATGCGGTGCGGTCGGCTGTCTGGAGGCGTACGTCGGGGCGCAGGCGGTGCTCGACCGCTACGGGCGCACGGCGCGCGGCGACCGCGCGGGGGCGGGCGGCACGGGGGAGAGCGGCGCGGACGGCACGGGGGAGAGCGGCGCGGATGGTGTCGAAGAGTGCGGCGCGGACGGTGCCGGTGAGGACCAGCAGGCCGCGTTCGCCGCGATCGTGGGAGCCGCCGGAACCGAGGCGCGGGCGCGCGAGGTGCTGGAGGAGACCGCCGCCTACCTCGGCGCCGGGATCGCCGATCTGATCAACCTCTTCAACCCCGAGCGGATCATCCTCGGCGGCTGGGCCGGACTGCTCCTCGGCGGCCGGGTCCTCCCCAGGATCCGGGCCGCCACCGCCTCCTACGCACTGCACCGGCCATACGCGCAGACCGAGATCGGGCTGGCCGAACTGGGGCCCGACGCCGTGGCGTTGGGCGCTGCCACCCTTCCGCTGGCGCACTTCCTCGCCACCGGCGGAGCGCGCTGAGGGTTCGACTTCTGTCGGTTCAGGGGGAGTTGGGTCGGAGCCTGCCTCAAATTCTTTGAGGCAGGAAGGTCCAGACCTATTGACATGACTCGAACAGCGCTGGACATTGTGTCTCCCCGGAGGTGACCGATGACCGCCCAGGCGCAGGCAGCCCAGCCCTCGCTGCGCACCACCGTGCGCGATCCGCGGCACGGCAGCCGCGCCTCACTGCTGTGGACGCTGTACTTCCATGCCCCGCTCACCCGGCAGGAGCTGGTGCGCCGTACGGGTCTCAGCGCCACCACCGTGCGCACGGTCATCGGCAAACTGATCGCCGAAGGCGTCGTCACCGAAGGCGTCGTCACCGAAGGCGTCGTCACCGAAGCGGAATTGGCCCTCGTCGCGGCGGGCCGCCGGGCCGCCGCCCGGCTGCGGCTGGTCCCCGAGCACCGCTACGTCATCGGCGTCGAGGTCGCCGACACCCGCGTCCGTGTCGGGCTGTTCGACCTCGCCCTCACCCAACGGGCCGGTATCGGCTACCCGTTACCCCCCGAAGAGCGCGACGCCAAAACCGTCGTCGGCCACATCCTGACCGGTCTCGACGCCGTCATCGAGGAAGCCGCGATCCCCCAGGGGCACATTCTCGGCGTCGGCGTCGGCGTATCGGCCACCGGCTGGAACGCCCTCCCCCTGGAACGGCTGCTGAGCACGGGCACCGCACTGCCCCTGCACATCGACAACGGCGCCGAGGCCATGGGCCGGGCCGAGATGTGGTTCGGCGCCGGACGCGGCGTTCAGCACGCGGTCGTCGCGGTCATCGGCTCCGGCGTCAGCGCGAGCGTCATCACCCACGGCGTCCCCTACCGTGGCGCCACCAACAGCGCGGGCGAGTGGGGCCACACCACCGTCCAGGCCGGGGGCCGCCGCTGCCGGTGCGGCGCGCGCGGCTGCCTGGAGGCGTACGTCGGCGCCGAGGCGGTCCTGGAGCGCTTCCGGCAGGCCCGGCGCGGCCGCACCATCCCCGGCGCCGACAACGAGTCCACGTTCGCCGGGCTGCTCGCGGCCGCCGACACCTCCTCCGCCGCACAGCGCGTGCTGGAGGAGGCGGCGGTGTATCTGGGCGCCGGAATCGCCAACCTGGTCAACCTCTTCAACCCGCAGCGGATCATCCTCGGCGGCTGGGCCGGGCTGCTGTTCGGCGCCCGGATGCTGCCCCGGATCCGCGAGACGGTCGCCGCGCAGGCGCTGCGCCGGCCGTACGCCCACACCACCATCGGGCTGTGCCGGCTCGGCCCCCACGCCGTGGCGCTCGGCGCCGCCACCGTCCCCGTCGGCCGCTTCCTGACCGAGGACACGCACCGGCCCGCCCGTCGCCCGGCCACCACCCCCCGACGAGCGCTGACGGGCACCCCTGTCGACCGTTCCCCGATCGCCACCCCCCGACGAGCGCTGATGGGCGCCCCTCCCACCCGTACGCCCGTGCCATAGCGCCACGGGCCCCGGCCCCCAGCCGCCGGACGCATACCTTCCCCCCACCGGACCGGCACCCACCGGTCCCATCCCCCACACAGGAAGGCACCACCGCTCCATGAGAAAGACTGTGCGCAACACCGTGATCGGTCTGCTCTCCGCGACCGCGCTCGCCGCCACCCCCTGGCTCACCGCCCCGGCCACGGCCACCCCCCAGGCCGCCCCTCAGGCCACCGACAAGGCCGCCGCCGCCGAGTTCACCGACAACTTCGACGGCCCGGCGGGCAGCGGGGTCGACGGCTCCAAGTGGGGCGTGGAGACCGGCGACAACGTCAACAACCACGAGCGCCAGTACTACACCGACGGCAACAAGAACGCGGCGCTGGACGGCAACGGCAACCTTGTCATCACCGCCCGCAAGGAGAACCCGGCCGACTACAACTGCTGGTACGGCCGGTGCGAGTACACCTCCGCCCGCCTCAACACCTCGCAGAAGTTCACCACCGCCTCCGGCCATGTCGAGGCCCGGATGAAGCTCCCTCAGGGCCAGGGCATGTGGCCCGCCTTCTGGATGCTCGGCGACGACATCGGCAGCGCGGGCTGGCCCAACTGCGGTGAGATAGACATCATGGAGAACGTGGGCTTCGAGCCCAGCACCGTCCACGGCACTCTCCACGGCCCCGGCTACTCCGGCTCGGGCGGCATCGGCGCCGGCTACACACTCCCAGACGGCGGCAAGTTCTCCGACGCCTTCCACACCTTCGCCATCGACTGGTCACCCAACAAGATCACCTGGTCCGTCGACGGCAACATCTACCAGACCCGCACCCCGGCCGACCTGAACGGCAACCGCTGGGTCTTCGACCACCCCTTCTACATCATCCTCAACCTGGCCGTCGGCGGCTACTGGCCCGGCGACCCGGACGGCAACACCTCCTTCCCGCAGCAGTTGGTCGTCGACTACGTCAAGGTGACGGGCGGGAGCTGACGGAGAGGGCCGATGTGGAAGCCCGCCGAGCGGTGGCCTCAGGCCGTCATCCGGGGCGGACCGCCGCCGAGACCGCCACGATCAGGGCTTCCACATCGGCTCCCCAGCGTGAGACGAGCGTGAGGTCACGGGCCGGGTCCACCCACAAGAGGTGGTTGCCGCCGTTGCCCCGGGCGCAGCGCCCGGTCGACGGGGCCTGTGGCCACACCACGCGGTCATCGTTGAGCCACCAGGACAGCCCGTACTCCGGTTTGACGGAACACGGCGTCCACAGCTCCGCGATCCAGCGCCGGGACACGACCCGGCGCCCGGCCCACTCCCCATCCTCCAGGCAGAGTCGGCCGATACGCGCCAGGTCGAGCGCGCTGATCCACAGCCCGCCGCCCCAGTGGGCGCCGCCGGACACCACGGGGAGGCGGACGCCGCCGACGTCCACGTGGGAGTTGGCGTAGCCGTGCCACGACCATGAGGCGGAGGCCCCGATGGGCTCCATGACATGGGTGCGCAGCACCTCCGGCAACGGACGCCGGAACAGCACGGTGAGCGCGAGCGCCGTCAGATTCACCCGCACGTCGTTGTAGGCCCACCCTTCACCGGGCGGGCCGCCCGCCGACTCCGTGCCCTCGCGGACGCTCTGGGCGTCCACACGCGTCGGCTTTCCCCACAGCTCGCCCTCCCACTGGCTCGTCTGGTCGAGCAGATGCCGCCAGGTGATCCGGCGCCCGTGCTCGTCCGCGAACTGGGGCAGCCCCACGGAGGTGTGCACGGGCTCGTCCAGCCGCAGCAGCCCCTCGTCGAAGGCGACGCCCGCGACGAGGGACAGCACGCTCTTGGTCGCGCTGAAGGCCATCTCCACCCGGTTCGGGTCGCCCCAGCGGGCGAGCACCTCTCCGCGCCGTACGACCACACCACTGGGGCCGTCTCCGTTCAGCAGCGGCCCGAGCACCTCGCGGTGCGAGGTATCCGCCACCTGGGCCGCGAGATAGCTCTCCATGTCCTCGACCCCGGCCACGGGCCGCCCGGCCCGCTCCCGTACGGCCCTTTCCAGCGCGACGGGGTCGACCCCAGTCCAGGCATCATTCACCGGGCCATCTTCCAGGCACATGCCTCACGTGACAACGCCGCCCCCCGTCGACCACCCGCCCGGCGCCGGCGGGGACACCCCACGGTCAGGGGCTGCTGAGCAGGTGGACTGACGCGGGGGCGGGCGTAGCCTCGGGGTTCATGGATACCTCCTGTGCCACCGCGGCCGCGCGGCTCTGCGACCGGATCGAGGCCGCCGACGGGGAGATTCGGGCCTTCGTCCCCGAACCCGGCCGCCGGGAGCGGCTGTTGCACGAGGCGCGCATGGCGGATGCGCGGTGGAACGGTCCGGGCGGGCGGCCGGTGTTGTTCGGCGTGCCGGTGGGCGTCAAGGACATCGTGCGTGTCGACGGGTTGCCCACACGGGCCGGTTCGGACGTTCCCGCCGAGGCGCTGGCCGGACCGCAGGCGTCGCTCATCGATCGGCTGCGGGCGGCGGGTGCGCTGGTGGCGGGCAAGACCGTCACCGCCGAGTTCGCCGTGACCGCCCCCGGCCCCACCCGTAATCCGCACCATCTCGACCACACTCCGGGCGGTTCCAGCAGCGGTTCGGCCGCGGCCGTCGCGGCGGGGATGGTGCCGCTGGCGATCGGGACCCAGACGATCGGTTCGATGATCCGCCCGGCCGCCTACTGCGGGGTCGTCGGCTTCAAACCGACCCACGGCCGCATCCCCTCCGACGGCGTGATCGCCAACGCCCCGACCTTCGACACCGTGGGCCTCTTCGCCCCCGACGTGGCGACCCTCGCCCCGGCGGCGGCCGTACTGTGCGACGGCTGGCGGCCGTCCGGCGACGGTGAGGAAGGGACGGGGCGGCGGCCGGTGCTCGGCATCCCGCTCGGCCCCTACCTCGACCGCGCCGACACCGAGGCCACAAGCTCCTTCGAGGAACGGGCGGGGCGCCTGGAGGCGGCCGGATTCACGGTCCGCCGCATGCCCTTCCCGGATGACTTCGACCAGGTCAGGGCGGATCAAGTGGTGATCGGCCGTTACGAGTTGGCGCGGGCGCACGCCGCATGGTTTCCGCGCTACGCGGCGCGATATCACGAGCAGACCGCCGAGGCGATCCGGCAGGGGCAGCGGATCGGCGACGACGCGTACGCCGCGGCGCTGGGCGAACGTGCCGCCTTCCGCGACCGGCTGGTGGCCGCCATGGACCGGGACGGCATCGATCTGTGGATCACCCCGGCCGCCACGGGCCCCGCGCCGTACGGCCTGAAGAGCACCGGCGACTCCGTGATGAGCCTCCCCTGGAGCTACGCGGGAGTCCCCGCTCTGGCCCTGCCCGCGGGCCGGGCGGCGGGCCGGGCGGCGGGCTCCCTTCCGCTGGGCGTGCAGTGCGCGGCCCGGCCGGGGGCGGACGAGCGACTGCTGGGATGGGCCGTCGATCTGGAGTCGACCCTCGGCGGGTCATCCGCACCCGTATGATGGGTATCCACTCCCATGTACGGAGTTGGGGACGAGATGAGTGCCACATGGTGGCTTATGCAAGGTGAGGCCGCAGTCGGCGAGTTACGCCAGTACGGGGTCGACCAGCCGGTTTTTCTGTGCCACTTCACGCCGGGACCGGCCTGGGATGCCGTCCGGGCGCATTTCGAGGCATGGTCCGCGCTGCGCGGACCGGACCCCGACGGAAGCCGTACCGCCCATGTCATCCGGTCCATCATGGACCTCGGACTGCGGCTGGTCCCCACGGACGACAGCCCCTCGATGACGCTGTTCACCGAATGCATCCTGCGCATCGACGGCCACACCGCCCGGCTGCGCTGCTGACGTGCCGCCGCGCACGTCCGTTTCCCCCGCCGCTCCGGGCGGTGGCGGGTAGCGTGCACCCATGGACATCGGTGATGTGGTCGAGGACTTCGAGCTGCCGGACGAGACCGGCGCCGTCCGTTCGCTGAGCGGGCTGCTGGCGGACGGTCCGGTGGTGCTGTTCTTCTATCCGGCGGCCTTCACCCCCGGCTGTACCAAACAGGCGTGCCACTTCCGGGACATCGCGGCGGAGTTCAACGAACTCGGCGCCCAGCCGGTCGGGGTCAGCGCCGATTCGGTCGAGAAGCAGGCGGAGTTCGCCCATGCGTACTCCTTCGGCTATCCGCTGCTGTCGGATCCGGAGGGGACCGTACGGGAGCGGTTCGGGGTGAAGCGCGGGATCGCGGCGGTGCCGACCAAACGGGTCACCTTTGTGATTGACACCGACCGCAAGGTGCTGGAGATCGTCAAGAGTGAGTTCCGGATGAGCGTGCACGCGGACCGGGCGCTCGAGGCTCTGCGCGGCAGGAGCGCGTAAGGCCGCCTGACGCGGCCGCGTACGGAAGGCCGAAAACACGTGCCGACAGGGGGCGGTGGCGCAGGCGCCGGGGGGCTTCCCCCCACCCCACCCCGCCCCTTCCCGAACCGGGGCCGCTGCCCCGGCCCCCGCCGGGCTGCGCACCGGACCCCGTTCCGGGGGCTCCGCCCCCGAACCCCCGGCGGGGGCGGCCCCTTGGACTGCCCCCGCACTCTTCTGACCAGCGGGCGCGGTACGGGTGGTGCAGGCGCGTACGGCCCGGGGCCGGTCGCCATGGCCCGCCCCGACCCGTACGTAACCGTCAGCTCAGCCGCGAGAACGTGAACGAGAACTCGGCCGGTGCCACGTCCAGGCGGTGCTCGTCCAGCACCCCCGGGCCGCAGGACTGGGTGCCGATGCCCTGCTGGCCGTGGTCCAGGTTCACCCACACCGTCTCGTTCGACGCCTCGAGATCCGGTGTGTGCTCGGCCGCGTCGAGCTGCTCGCTGGTCCAGCGGCGCGCGGTGAACCAGAAGGCCGGCTCGCCCTCGATCCGCACCCCGGAGCCGTCGGGCGCGGTCAGCCGCACCCAGCGGACATCGATCCGGGCGCCGTTCTCCTGCGGGCGGACGTACGGCGTCTGGAGCTCGTCGACCGACAGTGCCCACCGCCCGACCCGCGCGGCGGCACGCGTGTCCGGGTACGCCTCGCCGGGGCCGCCGCCGAACCACTCGGCCTCGCCCAGCGCGGCCGGGAGCCCGAGCCGCAGGCCCAGGCGCGGCAGCGGGCAGGTCCACTCGCCGAGCGGGGTGACGGAGACCGCCAGGCTCAGCCGGCCGTCCTCATCGGCGGTCCAGCGGTAGACCGTCTCCAGACCGAAGTCGACGGCGGCGGGGGCGACGCGGGTACGGACGGTCAGCGCACCGTCCGGCGTCGTCTCCACCGCGTCGGTCCGGTGCCGCACCCGGTGCAGTCCGAACGTGCGCCAGATCAGGCCCCAGCGCTCGTCCGGCTGCCAGGAGGCGCCGTTGTCGTTGTCGGTGGGCGCGCGCCAGATGTCCAGCCGGGGCGGTTCGGTGACCGGGAGCCCGCCCAGCGCCGTCAGGGCGCCGGTGGCCGCGTCGAAGACACCGGGGCCGAGCGCGATCCGGTCGCCGTCGCGGCGCGGCGCCTCCCCCGAG
>NZ_JAHLEM010000482.1 GCF_018883605.1 Streptomyces niphimycinicus
CGGGTACGGCGTTCTACTCGACGGTGACCGGTGGCCGTGCGCTCACCACCGACCTCGACACCGCTTACTGGGTGGCGAATCTGCGGGAGCGGGTGCGGTTCACCGATGCCGTCCAGGCGTTGCTGTCGGATGGGCATCGGGTGTTCATCGAGGCCAGTACGCATCCCGTGCTCACGCTCGGGCTTCAGGAGACCTTTGAGGAAGCCGAGGTCACGGCCGTCACCGTGCCGACTCTGCGCCGCGATCACGGCGGCCAGGCCCAGCTTCTCCACTCACTCGCCCAGGCGTTCACCGCCGGGGTCGACGTCGACTGGACCGCGCTGTATCCGAGTTCCCCGGCACCCCGCGTGGTCGCACTGCCCACCTACGCGTTCCAGCGTGAGCGCTACTGGCTCGACGGCCACGGAGGACGCGCCGGCGACCCGGCCGACCTCGGGCTCGTCTCCGCCGGACATCCGCTGCTGGGCGCCGCTGTCGAGCTTGCCGATGGCCGTGGCCATGTGCTGACGGGCCGGATTTCGGCGCGTACGCATACCTGGCTCGGGGAGCATGTGGTGGCGGACGCGGTGCTGGTCCCGGGCGCGGCGCCGGCCGAGTGGGTGCTGCGGGCGGCCGATGAGGTCGGCTGTGGCGGCGTGGATGAACTGGCGCTGCGGGTGCCGCTGGTCCTGCCGTCGTCGGGCGCGCTGCGGGTACAGGTCGTCGTGGGCGAGGCCGCCGAGGACGGGCGCCGTGATGTGCGGGTGTACTCCCGGCCCGCCGGTGAAGGAGACTCCGCCACGGGATGGGTGTGCCATGCGGAGGGCGTGTTGAGCGCACCCGCGGACCGTTCCGACGAGGCGCTGGGGCTGGGCGGGGCGTGGCCTCCGGCCGGTGCGGCACCGCTCGGTGTCGAGGGGTTCTACGACCGGGTCGCGGCCTCGGGGTATGCCTACGGGCCGTCGTTCCAGGGGCTGCGGGCCGTATGGCGGGACGGCGCGGATGTGTGCGCGGAGGTGGCCCTGCCCGAGGCCGCCGGAGAGCAGACCGGGTTCGGCATCCACCCGGCGCTGCTGGACGCCGCGCTGCATCCCGCACTGCTGATCGACCAGCTCGACGCGGACGACACCGAGACCGGTACCGAAGCCACTGATGGCCGGGTCTGGTTGCCGTTCGCCTGGAACGGCGTGACGTTGTGGGCGGCCGGGGCCACCACGGTCCGGGTTCGGCTCTCTCCCCAGCCGGAGAACGCCGAGGGCGAGCGCGCACTACGGCTGACCGTGGCCGATGCCGTCGGCGCTCCGGTGCTGACCGTGGATTCCGTGGCGATGCGGCCCGCGAGCGTCGATCAGTTGCGGGCGGCGGTGGCCCACGGCAGTCGCCGTACGGACAGCCTGTTCACCGTCGAGTGGACGCCTCTGCCGCTCGCGGCCGGGGCCGAGGAGACGGCGGCCGGGGACGATGACTGGGCCGTCCTGGGCGCCGACGGACACCCGGATCCTGCCGCGCTGGTCGCGGCACTGGGCGATCGGGAGCCCGTCCCGCCGGTCGTTCTCACCGAAATGGCCGCCCTGACCAGCCCCACCGGTGCGGGCGCCGAGGAGGCGTCGGCCGAGGCGCTGTCGGCGACGGAACGGGCACTGGAACTGGTGCGGGGCTGGCTCGCCGAACCGCGCTTGGCGGAGGCCCGGTTGGTGGTGGTCACGCGGGGCGCGGTCGCGGTCGACGGACCCGAGAGCACCACCCGGGTGGACCTGGCCGCTGCCGCCGTATGGGGCCTCGTGCGCAGCGCACAGTCGGAGAACCCCGGCCGGTTCGTCCTCCTCGACCGTGACGACGACCTCCACGCCAACGCCAACGCCACCAACGCCACCACCAACGCCAATACCACCACCAACACCAAGGCCACCCCCCACACCGATGCCGTGTGCATCGCCGCAGCGCGCGCCGTGGAACTGGACGAGCCCCAGCTCGCCCTGCGTGCCGGTCGGGCGCTGGTGCCCCGCCTGGTCCATGCCGGTACCGGGGGCGCGGGGCTGGTGGGCCCCGTGGAGCAGCCGGAGGCATGGCGGCTGGACACGGCGGGCACGGCGACCCTGGAGAACGTCGTGCCCGTGTCCTGCCCCGAGGTGCTGGAGCCCCTGGGCGCGGGCCAGGTACGGATCGCCGTACGCGCCGCCGGTGTCAACTTCCGTGATGTGCTGGTCGGTTTGGGCATGGTGCCCGGACAGACCGGACTCGGCGGTGAGGGCGCCGGAGTGGTGGTGGACATCGGCCCCGAGGTGTCCCACGTGTCCGTGGGCGATCGCGTCATGGGCGTCCTCGACCAGTCGTTCGGACCGCTGGCGGTCACCGACGCGCGGTTGCTGGCGCCGATCCCGGGCGGCTGGAGCTTCCGGCAGGCGGCGGCCGTACCGGTGGCCTATCTCACCGCCTGGTACGGGCTGACCGACCTCGCCGGGCTCCGGCCGGGGGAGCGGGTGCTGATCCATGCCGCGACCGGTGGTGTGGGGACGGCTGCGGTGCGGATCGCGCGGCATCTGGGCGCGGAGGTCTTCGCCACGGCGAGTCCGGGGAAGCACAAAGTCCTGGAGGCGATGGGCATCGACGAGGCCCACCGGGCCTCCTCACGCGCTCTGGACTTCGAGGAGACATTCCGGGAGGCCACCGGCGGCCGAGGCGTGGACGTGGTACTCAACAGCCTCGCCGGGCCATTCGTGGACGCCTCACTCCGCCTTCTCCTCAAAGGCGGCCGTCTGCTGGAGATGGGCAAGACAGATGTCCGCGACCCGGAGCGGATCGCGGCGGATTACCCCGGGGTGACCTACCGGGTCTACGACCTGATCACCGACGCCGGGCCGGACCGTATCGGCCAAATGCTGTGCGAGCTGGGCGAGTTGTTCGCCTCGGGTGTGCTGGGGCCGCCTCCCGTACGGGCGTGGACGCTCAGCCGGGCGCGTGAGGCGCTGCGGTACTTCAGTCAGGCCAAGCACACCGGCAAGCTGGTCCTGGACGTCCCCGCCCCGGTGGATCCCGGGGGCACGGTGCTCATCACCGGTGGCACCGGCACCCTCGGCCGACACGTCGCCGAGCACCTCGTCCGCGTCTGGAACATCCGCCATCTGATGCTGGTGAGCCGCAGCGGTATGGACGCCCCCGGCGCACCGGAGCTGCTGGCCCACCTCACCGACCTGGGCGCCGAGGCCCGGATCGTGGCCGTGGACGTCACCGACGGCGCCGCGGTGAACGACCTCGTCGCGGGCGTCGATCCGGCGCACCCCCTGACCGGTGTCGTCCACGCGGCCGGTGTGCTGGACGACGCGATGGTCACCTCGCAGACCCCGGCGGGTCTGGCGCGGGTGTGGGCCCCCAAGGCCACGGCCGCGGCCCATCTCCATGCCGCCACCGCGCGACTGCGGCTCGGGATGTTCGTGATGTTCTCCTCGGCCGCGGGGGTGATGGGCAGCCCGGGCCAGGCCAACTACGCCGCGGCCAACGCCTATTGCGACGCCCTGGCCACTCACCGCCAGGCCATGGGCCTCCCGGCGGTCTCGGTGGCCTGGGGGCTGTGGGCCGATGCCAGCGGGATGACCGGACATCTGGACGAGGCTGACCTGGCCAGGATGTCGCGTTCCGGCATCGCCGCCATGTCCGGCGAGCAGGCGCTGGGGCTGATGGACGCCGCCTGCTGGCACGGTGCCCCGCAGCCCGCGGCCGTCCAGCTCGACCTCCGGGCCCTGGCCGCTCAGCCCGCGGACACCCTCCCCGCCCTGCTGCGCACGCTCCTCGACAGCGGAACGACCCCCCGTCGTACCGCCGCCACCGGGGCACCCGCCGCCGGTCTGGTCGCCCAGCTCGCGGCGGTGCCCGTGGAGGAACAGCACCGGATCCTGCTCACGCTGGTGCGCACGCAGGCCGCGGCGGTCCTGGGCCACACCGACGCCGGGGCGGTGTCCGGTGACACCGCCTTCAAGGATCTGGGCTTCGACTCGCTGACCGGTGTCGAACTGCGCAACCGGCTCGCCGCCGCCACCGGGCTGCGGCTCCCCGCCACCGTCGTCTTCCGGCATCCCACGCCCTCGGCCATCGCCGCCGAACTGCGCGAGAAGCTGTGCCCCGCGCGGGCGGACACCTCGGCCCCCGTCTTCGGCGAGCTGGAGAGGCTGGAGGCGGCGCTGGCGCGCCTCGTACCCCACGACGACGAGGCCCGCGACCGGCTGGCGAAGCGCCTGGAGGCGCTGCTGTGGCGCCTGACCGACGACACGCCGGACGAGGCCACCGGCCGGCACCACCCCACCGTGGACGACGGCGCCCTCGACTCCGCGTCGGACGACGAGTTGTTCGAGTTCATCGACAGGGAACTGCCCTCTTGATCGTGAGTGAGGACTGATGTCGGGTACGGAAGAGAAACTCCGCCAGTATCTGAAGCGGGTCACGGTGGATCTCGGGCAGGCTCGTCAGCGGCTGCGCGAGATGGAGGAGCGATCCCAGGAGCCGGTGGCCATCGTGAGCATGGCCTGCCGCTATCCGGGTGGTGTCGGCTGCCCCGAAGAGCTGTGGGAGCTGGTGGCCTCCGGTGGCGACGGCATCACCGCGTTCCCCACCGACCGCGGCTGGGATCTGGACGGCCTCTACCACCCCGACCCCGACCACCCCGGCACCAGCTACGTCCGGCACGGCGGATTCCTGGACGGCGCCGACCGCTTCGACGCGGAGTTCTTCGGGATCAGCCCGCGCGAGGCCCTGGCGATGGATCCGCAGCAGCGGCTGCTGCTGGAGGTGGCCTGGGAGCTGCTCGAACGCGCCGGGGTCGACCCGGTGACGGTGAAGGGCAGCCGGACCGGTGTGTACGCGGGCGTGTCCAGCCAGGACTACATGTCCCGGATGCCCCGCGTCCCCGAGGGCTTCGAGGGCTATGCCACCACCGGCAGCCTCACCAGCGTGGTCTCCGGCCGGGTGGCGTACACCTTCGGCCTGGAGGGCCCGGCGGTGACCGTCGATACGGCGTGTTCGTCGTCGCTGGTGGCGATGCATCTGGCGAGTCAGGCACTGCGGCAGGGCGAATGCGATCTGGCGCTCGCGGGCGGGGTCACCGCGCTCACCACTCCGACCGCCTTCGCCGAGTTCTCCCGCCAGCGCGGGCTGGCCCCGGACGGCCGCTGCAAGTCCTTCGCGTCGGCCGCGGACGGCACGGGCTTCTCCGAGGGCGTCGGCCTGGTGCTGCTGGAGCGGCTGTCCGACGCACGGCGCAACGGGCATCGGGTGCTGGCCCTGATCCGGGGCTCGGCCATCAACCAGGACGGTGCAAGCAACGGTCTGACCGCGCCCAACGACGTATCGCAGGAACGGGTGATCCGGCAGGCGCTGGCCAGTGCCCGCCTCGCCGCCGACCAGGTCGACGCGGTCGAGGCCCACGGCACGGGGACCTCCCTCGGCGACCCGATCGAGGCACACGCACTGCTGGCCACCTACGGACAGGACCGGCCCGGTGAACGGCCCCTGTGGCTGGGGTCGCTCAAATCCAACATCGGCCATGCCCAGGCGGCCGCGGGTGTCGCCGGTGTCATCAAAATGGTGATGGCGCTCTGGCACGAGACACTGCCGGTCACCCTGCACATCGATGCGCCGACCCCCCATGTGGAGTGGGAAGGCGGCGGGGTGCGGCTGCTGACCGAACCGGTGGCCTGGCCGAGGGGTGAGCGGCCCCGCAGGGCCGGGGTGTCCTCCTTCGGGATCAGCGGCACCAATGCCCATCTGATCCTGGAACAGCCCCCCGAGCCCAGTCCCCCTGACCAGCCGGAGCCCGCCGCCCCGGCGCCCGAGGCGGTGGTGCCATGGGTTCTGTCCGCCCGTGGCGCCCAGGCCCTGCGGGGACAGGCGGCGGCCCTCGCCCGGCGGATCGCCGCCGATCCGGGGCTGCCCATCGCCGATGTGAGCTGGTCGCTGGTCACCACCCGATCGGTGTTCGACCACCGGGCCGTGGCCGTGGGCGAGACCCGCGAAGAACTGATGGCGGCCGTGGAGGCGCTGGCCACCGGCGGGACACACCCGGGCCTGGTCCACCCCGGTGGCGCCGCCGTGGCCGGGGACCTGGGCCCGGTGCTGGTGTTCCCCGGCCAGGGCTCGCAGTGGGCGGGCATGGGAGCCGAACTGCTCGACGTCTCACCCGTGTTCGCGGCCCGGGTGGCGGAGTGCGAACGGGCGCTGGCGCCGTACGTCGACTGGTCCCTCACCGATGTGCTGCGCGGCGCCGCCGGGGCGGCCGACCTGGGCCGTGTCGATGTGGTGCAGCCCGTCCTGTGGGCCGTGATGGTGTCGCTCGCCGCGGTGTGGGCAGGCCACGGCGTACGTCCCGGGGCGGTGATCGGGCACAGCCAGGGCGAGATCGCGGCGGCCGTGGTGGCCGGTGCCCTGTCCCTGGAGGACGGCGCCAAGGTGGTGGCGCTGCGCAGCAAGGCGTTGCGGCGGCTCGCCGGTGGCGGGGCGATGGCCTCCCTGGGAGTGAGCCGGGAGCGGGCCGGGAAGCTGCTGGCCGAGCTGGGCGACCAGGCGGCGGCCGTCGGCGTGGCCGCGGTCAACGGCCCCTCCTCCACGGTGATTTCCGGGCCGCCCGAGCAGGTGGCACACGCCGTGGCGGCCTGTCGGGAGGCGGGCGACCGGGCGCGGCCGATCGAGGTGGACTACGCCTCGCACAGCCCCCAGGTGGACGAGATCGCCGACGAGCTGGCGGAAGCCCTGGCGGGTGTCCGGCCGGTCGCGTCCAAGGTGGCGTTCTACTCCACGGTCACCGCCCGCCGGATCGACACCACCGGGCTGGACACCGCCTACTGGGTGACCAACCTCCGTGAGCCGGTGCGGTTCGCCGACACCGTCCAGGCGCTGCTGGCCGATGGCCACCGCGTGTTCATCGAGAGCAGCACCCATCCCGTACTGACCGTGGGAATGCAGGAGACCTTCGAGGAAGCCGCGGCCGACGCGGTCACCGTACCCACGCTCCGGCGCGACCACGGCGGCCGGGCGCGGCTGGTCGAGTCCCTCGCGCTGGCCTTCACCGCGGGCGTCACGATCGACTGGACCACCCTCCATCCCACCGGCCCCGCCGCCCCGCACACCGTCCAACTGCCCACCTACGCCTTCCAGCGGGAGCGGTACTGGCTGGCCGACTCGGTGTCCTTCGCCACCGAGTCCCCGGCGGACGAGGAGGAGTCCCGGTTCTGGGCCGCGGTGGAGGGAGAGGATCTGAGCGCGCTCTCCGAGACGCTGAGCCTCCCGGACGGCACCGGCCACCGGACCTCGCTGGGCACCGTGCTCCCCGCGCTCTCCACATGGCGTCGCGGCCGTCGTGAGCGCTCCGCCGTGGACTCCTGGCGCTACCGCGTCGAATGGCGGCCCGTCACCGCCGCCGCCCCCGCCGCCGCGGGCTCCTGGCTCGTGGTCCACCCGAAGGGCACCGCCCACGGCTGGACGGACGCCTGCGTACGGGCGCTGGGCGCGGACGGCGGCCAGGTGCGCAGGCTGGAGCTGGCCGAGGACACCGACCGGGAGGGGCTCGCCGAACTGCTGCGCTCCCGGTGCGCCGAGGAGCCGCCATCGGCGGGCGTACTGTCGCTGCTGGCCCTGGACGACCACGCGCGGCCGCTGCCCGGCGTGGCCCCCGGCCTGACCGGCACGCTCACCCTGCTCCAGGCGCTGGTGGACGCCGCCGTCACCGCGCCCCTGTGGTGTGCCACCCGTGGCGCGGTCGCCATCGACGACTCCGACCCCCTGGACGCCCCCCACCAGGCCCAGCTATGGGGGCTCGGCAGAGTGGCCGCCCTGGAACACCCGGACCGGTGGGGCGGATTGGTGGACCTGCCCGCGAGCCCGGACACCCTGGACGCCGAGCGGCTGCGCGCCCTGCTCACCGGGGCCTGCGGCGAGGACGAGGCGGCGCTGCGCCCGACCGGTGCGTACGGCCGACGGCTGGTCCCCGCCCCGATCGGTGGCCGCGCCTTGCGGCGCACCTGGAAACCCCGGGGCACCGTGCTCATCACCGGAACCGCCGACGGACCCGCCGCCCATGTCGCCCGCCGACTGGCCGCCGACGGCGCGGAACACATCGTGATGCTGGCCCCCGGAGGTGGCGACGCCCCCGGCGCCGTGGATCTGAAGGCCGAACTGGACGCGCTCGGCACCGGACTCACCGTGGCCGACCACTCAACCGCCGACCAGGACGGCACCGCACACCTCGTCGAGCGGATGGCGGAGGCGAGCGGACGGATCGGGACGATCATCCACACCTCGGCCTCCGGTGAGCTGGCCTCGCTGATGGAGCTCACCCCGCGGCGGCTGGCCGAGGAGATCCGCGCTCATCTGGACGACGCCGGGCGCCGGTTGGACGAACTGCGCGGTATGGGCCCCGAGGACACCGTGGTCTACTTCTCCACCGTCGCCGCCTCCTGGGGCAGCAAGGACCACGGCTCCTACGCGGCCGCCACCGCCTGCCTCGACGCGCTGGCGCAGCGCGACCGGGCCGACGGCCGCCCCACCGTCTCGATCGCGTGGGGGCTGTGGGATCTGCCGTACGGTGGTGACACATCGGACGGGCCGATGGCCTCGCACACCGAGCGCTCCCGACGGCAGGGCCTGTCCCCGCTGGACCCGCGGCCGGCGCTCACCGCACTGCGGCAGGTGCTCGACCACGACGATCCGCGTGTCACCATCGCCGATGTGGAATGGGAGCGCTTCGCGCCGCTGTTCACCCTCGCCCGCCCCAGCAGGCTCTTCGACGACATCCCGGCCGCCCGCCGGGCCATCGAGGCCGCGCGGGGATCCACGGAGGACACCGGCACCGATGAGGCGTCGGCGCTGCGGCGCGAGCTGGGCTCCCTGGCCGAGGACGAGCGGGTCGAGCGGCTGCTGGCGCTGGTACGCGCCCATGTGGCCGCCGTACTGCACTATCCGGCGCCGGAGGCGGTGGAGCCCGACCGCCCGTTCAAGGAGCTGGGGTTCGACTCCATCGCGGCCGTCGAGCTCAGGAACCGGCTGCGCGCCGCCACGGGGCTGAGCCTGCCGACGACGGTGGTCTTCGACTATCCGACACCCCGGGCGCTGGCGGGCCATCTGCTGGCCGAGGTGGACCCGGGAGCGGCCGGTGCGGCACATCCGCTCTCCGGACACCTCGACGGACTCGAGGCCGCACTGGCCGGGCTGCCGACCGGCGACCCGCGGCGTGCCGGTCTGGTGAACCGGTTGCAGGCCCTGGTGTGGAAGTACACCGCCGCCGCGCAGGAGAACGACGGACCGACGGACGAGGAGGACCTGACGGCGGCCACCGCCGATGAGGTGTTCGCCCTCATCGACCGCGAACTCGGCGTCTGACCGGCGGTCGCGGGGCCCCGCGCCCGCGACCACCGCCCGAGCCCGGCCGGCGAATGGTTCACAGGACGCCTCAGCCGCGCCCTCCCGCAGCTCCCTTGGCCATCAGCGGATCGAGCTCCCGGCGTCGGCCGCTGATCGAGTCGGGGTCCCAGCCCGGTCGGGGTACGGACGCCAGCAGAAGCTGTGTGTAGGGGTGTCCGGGGTCGGTGAGGAGGTCCGCGACGGGGCGGTGTTCCATCGTGCGGCCCCGGTACAGAACGAGCGCCTCGTCGCACACGTATCGCACGACGGCCAGGTCGTGGCTGACGAAGACCAGGCCGATGCCGGTGTCGCGGCGGATGTCCCACAGGAGATTGAGCACCTGCGCCTGTACGGATACGTCGAGGGCCGACACCGCCTCGTCGAGCACGAGCACGGTGGGTTCGACGGCCAACGCCCTTGCGATCGCGGCGCGTTGGCGCTGGCCGCCGGAGAGCTTGCGGGGGAGCGCGGCCGCCTCGCGCTCGCCGAGGCCGACCTGGGCGAGCAGCTCCCTGGTGCGGGTGGCCCGGTCCGCCCGGTCCGTCAGGCCGTGCAGGCGCAGCACTCCGTCGATGGTCGCGCCGATGCTGATGCGCCCGTCCAGCGAGAGGTACGGGTCCTGGAAGACGATCTGGACCGCCTTGGCCCGGGCGAGGCGGGCCGCCTTGCCGCGTACGGTCGCGGTCAGCGGCTTGCCCTGGACCAGGATCCGTCCCGCGTCGGGGCGTTCGAGGCCGATCAGCATCCGGGCCGTGGTCGTCTTGCCAGAGCCCGACTCTCCTACGATGCCGAGCGCGCCGCCGGCCCGTAGGGAGAACGACAGGTCGTCGACCGCGACGACCTCCGACCTTCCCTCCCGGTAGGTCTTGCGCAGACCGCTCACTTGGAGCAGCGTGTCCGTCTCGCTGGTCAACCGTCCTCCATATGCGGTGAGTTGGGAGCCGTCGCCGTCGCGGCGAGTGCGTCGGGTACGGAGGTGAGGTCGTCGGCGCGGTGGCAGGCGACCAGGGCCGTGCCGTGTCGCTCCAGGGGCGGTGGCGACTGGTCGCAGACGCCGGGCCGGGCGAAGCGGCAGCGGGCCGCGAAGGAGCAACCGGGGGCGGAGTCGAGCAGACCCATCGGGGCCCCGGGGATCGGAGTCAGCCGGGCGGGCGGGCCGTTCGGCGCAGACAGGGGAGGGGACGAGCCGAGCAGGCCCGCGGTGTAGGGGTGGCGAGGCGCCGCGAAGAGTTCGGCGGTGGGCGCCGTCTCCACGATCCGCCCTGCGTACATCACGTAGACGCGGTCGCAGGCGGCGGCCGCGAGTTCGATGTCATGGGTGATGAGGAGCAGGCCCAGGTCGCGTTCGCGTTGCAGCCGTCCCAGGATGGCCATGATCTCGGCCTGGGTGCTGACGTCGAGGGCGGTGGTCGGCTCGTCGCACAGCAGCAGCCGGGGTTCGGTGGTGAGCGCCCCGGCGATCATGACGCGCTGGAGCATGCCGCCGGAGAGCTGGTGCGGATACTGCCTCAGGTGCCGGGCGGGATCCGGGAGGCCGACCGCGGCGAGCAGTTCGGCGGCCCGGGCGTTCGCGCGGTCCTTGGCCCAGCCGTGGCTGACGCGCAGCGACTCGGTGAGGAAGTCCCCGATGCGGCGCACCGGGTTGATGCCCGCCCGGGGGTCCTGGAAGATCATCGACGCCTTGGCCGTACGGATGGTCCGCAGGCCGGTGGCGTCGGCACTCACCAGGTCCGTTCCATCGACCCGGACGTGGCCTTCGATGTCGGCCCCCGCGGGGAACAGGCCGAGGGCGGCGCGGGCGGTGACCGACTTTCCGGAGCCGGATTCACCGACCAGGGCGACGATCTCACCGGCGGCCACGGTCAGATCGATGCCGTCGAGGACCGGGCGGGCCATGCCGGGCAGGGCGATGTTCAGGGCCTCGTACTCGAGCAGTGCCATCAGGAATCCCTCCCCGCGAGCCGGTCGCCGAAGTTCTCTCCGACCACGTTGAAGGCGACGACGACCAGGACGACCGCTACCGCGGGCACAGTCGATGACAGCGGCTGGCCCTGAAGGACCGCGGCCTGACTCTGGTTGATCATCGCGCCCCAGTCGGGTGTCGGCGGCTGAACGCCGAGGCCCAGGAAGGACAGGGCGGCGAGGTCGAGCAGCGCGTAGCCGAAGTTGACGGTCGACTGGGCGAGCACGGTCGGGCCGATGTTCGGCAGCAGTCGGCGGACCGCGACGAACACCCCGGAGTGCCCTTGCACACGGTAGGCGGCGATATAGGGCCTGGCCTGCTCCTGTAGGGCCAGACCGCGCACCAGCCGCGCGGTGTACGGCATGTACGCCAAGGACATGGCGATCACCGGTGCCGTCATCCCCTTGCCGAAGATCGCCACCGCGAGAATCGCGACGAGCAGCGCGGGGAAGGCGAACACGACGTCGAGCAGCCGCCCGATCACGGTGTCGGCCCAGCCGCCCCGCCAGGCCGTGAACAGGCCGACGGCGATGCCCGTGACGGTGGAGAACAACACCACCGCGAGCGGCCCGACCAGGCTCGTACGACTCCCTTCGATCAGGGCCGAGAAGGTGTCGTGCCCACCCTGGTCCGTGCCCAGCCAATGCTCGGCGCTCGGGCCCACGAGCCCCGAGCCGAGGTCGCCGTATGTCGGATCCTGCGGCGCGAGCCACGGCGCGAACACCGAGACCAGCACGAACAGGACCAGAAGCAGCAGGCACAGGTTCTGAAGCCACCCGCCGCCCAAGGCCCGCAGCCGGGCGGCCGGACCGCGCTTCACGCCTGCGATCTGTACGCTCATCGTGCGCTCCCCGCTGCCGCCACCCGCGGATCGATCAGCGGATGCACGATGTCCACCAAGGCGTTGAGTACGACGAACGCGGCCACCACGAGTAGCACGATCGCCTGCACCACCTGGAAGTCCATCTGGTTGACCGACTGCACGAGCAGCGATCCCACGCCCGACATCCCGAACGCGGTCTCCACGATCGAGGTGCTCACCAGCATTCCCGAGATCAGGAGCGCGGAGACGGTGACGATCGGTCCGAGCGCGTTGCGCAGCACATGACGCCGGATCACGGTCCACCGCGGTGTGCCGCGGCTCATCGCGACCTCGACGTGCTCACGGCCCAGCTCCTCCAGCATCGACGAGCGGGTCACCCGAGTCACCAGCGCCATGAACGTCACCGACAGGGCGACCGCCGGAAGAACGATGTGATGCAGTCGGTCGAGTACGCCGGTGCCGTTGCCGATGGTCGGGAACCAGCCGAGCCGCACCCCGAACACCGACCTCAGCAGCAGCGCGGCGACGAAGGCGGGGGCGGCGGCCCCCACCGTCACCAGAAGCATCAGTACGGAGTCGGTCCGTGTGCCGCGGCGCAGCGCACCGACCATGCCCGCCGCGATGCCCACCACCGCGATCAGCAGGGCCGACACCCCGATCAACAGCAGCGTGGCGGGCAGACGCGACCAGAGGACCGAGCTGACGTCCTGGTGGAAGAGGTAGGACCGGCCGAAGTCGCCGTGCAGCACATTGTCCAGCCAGTGCCCGTACTGGACCAGGAACGGCTGGTCGAACCCGTACTGCCGCCGGATCTCGGCGAGTTCCTGCGGGCTCGCGCTGCGGCCGCGCACCAGGAAGCTCGCCGGGTCGCCGGGCGCCAGGTACAGCGAGGAGAACACCAGGAACGAGGTGGCCAGCAGGGTCGCGGCCATTCCGGCCAGTCTGCGCAGGACCCCGAGCGCTCGCGTCGCCGCGCGACTCATTTCTTCGCCCCGATCTCGGCCGCCCACGGGTAGTACAGGTAGGCGATCGACGGCTGAACGCCGGTGATCCGGTTGCCGAGGAAGACGCTCACCGGTTGCGTGTACAGAGGCAGCCAGGGCAGTTCCCGCAGGGCGATCTGCTGCGCCTTCGCGTTGGCCTCCGCGTGCGCGGCCGGTTCGTAGGTGCCGACGGCCTGCTCGACGGCCTTGTCGAAGTCCTTGTTGGACCAGTCCCCGTAGTTGGTGACGGCGCCGGTCTGTAGAGAGGTGTACATGTCCAGCGGGTCGGTGATCGAGGTGTACCAGAAGGTGAGGAAGAGGTCGATGCCATAGCGGGCGGCAGGGTCGGTGAAGAGCGTCGAGTACTTCTCCGGGGAGAGTGTGTCGATCTTGGGGCTCAGCCCGATGGCCTTGGCCGCCTGGGCGACAGCTTGTGTGATGATCTTCGTCTGCGAGTCGAGCGGGCTGGTTGCGATGACGACACGCTGGCCCTGCACTCCGGCCTTCTTCGCGAGCTTCTTGGCCTTGGCCGGGTTGTACGGGTAGCGCGGCAGGTCCTTGGGGAGGGCCTTGCGGGTCGCGGCGGGTGCGTTCTTCCACATGTTGTCGGTGACCAGCGAGTCGGCGACCTCGCCGACCCCGCCGGCGCCGGCCTTGACGATGCCCTTGCGGTCGATGGCCATGAGCAGGGCCCTGCGCACCTGGGCGTCGCCCAGCGGGCCCTTGAGGTTGCTGACCACCTCGTCGGCGACGGTGGTGTTGCGGCCGAAGTAGAGCTTTCCGGCCTGGGACGAGCGGAGTTGGTCGTAGGCATCGGTCGGGACCATCCAGCCGCCGTCCACCTCACCGCTCTGGAAGGCGCTGACGCGGGTCGTCGCATCGCTCAGGAACACGAACTTGACCCGGCCCGCCTTGGCCTTGAGCTTGGGGTTCCAGTAGCCGTCGAACTTCTTGAGCTCGAGCGACTGGCCCGGGTTCCAGGACCCGAACGAGAACGGCCCGGTGCAGTTCACGCCGCCCTTGGGGCTGCCGTAGTTCTTGCCCTTCTTGGCGAGGGTGGCGGCGGACTCGACGGTGCCGGGGCTGGCGGCCATCGCCTGGTTGAAGGTCGAGTCCGGCTTCTTCAGCCTGACGGTGACTTCCAGCTCGCCGGAGGCGGCGATCGACTTCACATTGCGGAACGAGTTGACCCAGGCGCTGCCCACGGCGGGGTCGAGATGACGGCGCAGTGAGGCGACGACGTCCTTCGCGGTGAGCAGCGTCCCGTCGTGGAAACGCACTTGGGGGCGGATCTTGTAGACCCAGGTGGTGGGCGTCGGATTGCTGTACGAGGACGCGAGGTTCGGCGACGTCGTCAGATCCGGGTTCCAGCGCAGCAGGCTCTCACAGACGTTGGAGAGGATCTGGTTGGGCGGGTAGTCGAAGGCGTAGACGTAGTCGATCGAGGTGGGCTCGGCGTAGATCGACCAGGTGAAGGAGTCAATGGCGCCTGCGGCGGCGGGAGTTCGGTTCGTGAGTTGATACGCGGCACTCGTGCTGCCGCCTTTGTCCGAGTGCGCGGTGCCGCTGCACGCGCTGGTGACGAGCACCGCGGCTGCTGCGAGGAAGGTCCCCGCGGTGCGCCGCAATGGCCGGGTCCGTCGTCTCGTTCCTGCGCTCCCTATGAGCATCGTCTGTCTCCGTCCGGGGTGGGCTCGGTGAAGTGGAGGGGATACGTCAGTCGGTCGCGGCGAAGACGAGCCGACCGTCGATATAGGTCCGGCGCACCCGGGCGCCTGCGATCTCCTGGGAGGGGCCCGCGAACGGGTCGCGGTCGAGGACCACGAGATCCGCGTACTTGCCCTCCTCGATCGTGCCGGTCACCTCGTCGAGGTGGTTCACCCAGGCGCTGCCCGCGGTGTACGCGGTGAGCGCCTCGGTCAGGGACAGGGCCTGCTCGGGGTAGAACGGCGCACACGCCGCGTCGGGGGTCTCCTGCGGGGGTACGGTGCGGTTGACCGCGACATGGATGCCCCACAGCGGGTTGGGGCTGCTCACCGACCAGTCGCTGCCCGCGACCAGGCGGGCCCCGGCGCGCCGCAGATCCCCGAACGGGTATTGCAGGGCGGCCCGCTCGGGGCCCAGGAACGGGATCGTCAGCTCGTCCATCTGCGGTTCGTGCGCGGCCCACAGCGCCTGGATGTTCGCGGCCACGCCCAGGCTCGCGAAGCGTCCGATGTCATCGGGGTGGACGACCTGGAGGTGGGCCATGTGGTGCCGGTTGTCATTGACGCCATTGGCGGTCCGGGCGGTGGCCAGTGCGTCGAGGGCCTCACGGACGGCGCGGTCGCCGAGCGCGTGGAAGTGGACTTGGAAGCCGGAGCGGTCGAGCGCGCACACCGCCTCGGTGAGCAGGGCGGGCTCGACGAAACTGAGCCCGGAATTGGCGGTGGGGCAGCCGCAGCCGTCGAGGTAGGGCTCCAGCATTCCCGCGGTGAAGTTCTCCGCCACGCCGTCCTGCATGATCTTCACGCTGGTGGCGTTGAAGCGGCCCACCTGTCCGGTGCGGCGGCGCTCCTCCAGCTCGGGAAGTTGTTCCAGGCCGCGTTCGCGGTCCCACCACAGGGCACCGACGACGCGGGCGAGCAGCGAGCCCTCACGGGCCGCGCGCAGATAGACATCGAAGTTGTCGGGGTTGCCGGGGAAAGCGCCGATCATGGCGTCCTGCCAGCCGGTCACTCCCAGCGAGAAGAGGTACTCCTGCGCGGCGAGCAGACCGGCGTACGCCTCCTGCGGTGTCGCGGCCGGCATATGGCGGGCCACCAGTTCCACGGCGCCCTCCTGGAGGGTGCCCGCCGGGGTCCCGTCCGGCTCCCGCTCGATCCGGCCGTCCGCCGGGTCGGGGGTGTGGCGGTCGACCCCGGCGAGGTCGAGCGCGCGGGTGTTGGCCCAGGCGCCGTGGCCGTCGCGGTTGGTGAGCAGGACGGGCCGGTCCGGCACCACCGCGTCGAGCATGCCGCGCGTCGGCGTACCCCCGGGGAAGCTGTCCATGGACCAGCCACCGCCGCGGATCCAGACCGCGTCCGGATGGTCCTTGGCGTACTGGGCCACCACCTCGAGATAGCCCTCGGCGGTGCTCCGCTCGCCCAGGTTGCAGCCGAGCATCAACACTCCGGCCACCACGGGATGGACATGGGCGTCCTGGAACCCGGGGACGAGCAGCCCGCCCTCGAGGTCGACGACCTCCGTGGCGGTGCCGGCGAGCGACCGCACCGTGCTGGTGTCGGCGACGGCAAGGATCCGGCCTCCCCCTACGGCGACGGCGGCGTCCACCGGGGTGGGCCGTGTTCCGGCTCCGGTGAAGACCCGGCCACCCAGGAAAACGGTGTCGGCCTGTTGGCTGCGGTGTGCCATCAACGCATCCTCCGGCTCGGCGGGCTGACCCGCTGGCTAGTTGTTGTGGAGGAGTGAACGGCAGCGCAATGTCGTTGTCAACGGTATTGCGCTAATCGTTTCCTGGATCGATACACTGGCCGCACCATGCCGAAATCACCCGCCAAAACGGCCCGGAGCAAGCGCGCGGGCAGTCATCTGACGCCCGACGCGATCATCGACGCGAGCCTGCGCATCGCGGCCCGCGGAAGCGAGGACGCCTTAACCGTCCGGCGCCTGGGCGAGGAGCTGGGCGCGGACCCGACCGCGATCTACCGGCACTTTCGCGACAAGGACGAGCTGCTGCTGTCCGTCGCGGACCGCACGCTCGGCGAGGTGCTCGACACCATCCCCGAGGGCCTCGACTGGAAGGGACGCATCCGGGCGCTCGCCGACGGCTCACTGGCGGTCGCCCTCAAATACCCGGTGGTGGGCTCGGCCATGGCCAGCCGGACCACCCGGCGCCCCAACGAGTTCCGGGTCGTCGAACTCATCCTCGGCGCCGTCAC
>NZ_JAHLEM010000483.1 GCF_018883605.1 Streptomyces niphimycinicus
ACTGGAAGGGACGCATCCGGGCGCTCGCCGACGGCTCACTGGCGGTCGCCCTCAAATACCCGGTGGTGGGCTCGGCCATGGCCAGCCGGACCACCCGGCGCCCCAACGAGTTCCGGGTCGTCGAACTCATCCTCGGCGCCGTCACGGAGGCCGGACTCCAGGGCGCCGAGGCGGCCGTCCACTACCGCATGGTCGGCGATTCGCTCCTCGCCTTCGTCGGCCAGCGCGCCGCCTACCTGCTGTTCGGCGCGGACATCCGGGCGGCCGACGAGTCCGCCTGGAGCCGCGAATACCGCCTGGTCGACGCGCAGGCATTCCCCAATATCACCGGCCTGAGCACCGAACTCGCCGAGGTGACGGATGAGCAGATCTTCAAGGCCAGGGTCGAGGCCCTGATCTCGGCGATCGAGAAGCGGGCCGAGACCCTGCGCGGGGCGTAGCCCCCACGACCACCACCGCACCCGGCACCACGCCCTTCCGCGGCTTCCCCGGCAAATCGGCGCAACATCGTTGACAAAGGCGTTGCGCCTTCTGTTCACTCCCCTCAGCCCGCGTGCCG
>NZ_JAHLEM010000484.1 GCF_018883605.1 Streptomyces niphimycinicus
CGGGGCGTAGCCCCCACGACCACCACCGCACCCGGCACCACGCCCTTCCGCGGCTTCCCCGGCAAATCGGCGCAACATCGTTGACAAAGGCGTTGCGCCTTCTGTTCACTCCCCTCAGCCCGCGTGCCGCGCTCTTCGCTCTTCGGATCGTCCGAGCGAAGAGCTGCCACCAGGATTCCGAGAAGAGGGATCACATGCACAAGGAAGCTGCCTCCCCATCCCGCCCCGCCACCGTCACCCCGCCCGGGTCGGTCAACCGATCCGGCATCCCCGATCCGCTGCGCCTCGCCTTCTCCACGCACGCCGAAGCACGCCGCCGCCGGATGCCCGTCGCGGAGGTCGTCGGCGAGAGCATCGAGAACACGCGCCGGGAGCAGGCGCGCCGCACCGATAGCCAGCCCGCCGAATCCGACCGCACGCTCAGCCGCCGCCGGATCCTCGGCACGGCGGCCGCCATGGCCGCCGCCGCGGCGCTG
>NZ_JAHLEM010000485.1 GCF_018883605.1 Streptomyces niphimycinicus
CCCTCACCCTCAACCACCACCACGCCAAAGAACTCCTCACCGACCTCGGCGAACCAGCCCGCCAAGTAGGCATCGCCGCCGTCAACGGCCCCGGATCCGTCGTCGTATCCGGGCCACCCGAACAGGTCGCCCACGCCGTGACCGCGTGTGAAGAGGCGGGCCGCCGGGCCCGGCTCATCGACGTGGACTACGCCTCCCACAGCGCCCAAGTGGACCAGATCGCCGAGGAGTTGCATGAGGTTCTGGCCGGGGTGAAACCGGTGCCCGGTCACGTGGCGTTCTACTCGACGGTCACCGGCGCCCGCATGGACACCAGCGGGCTCGACACCGCCTACTGGGTCACCAACCTCCGCGAACAAGTACGGTTCGCCGACGCCGTACAAGCACTCCTCGACGACGGCCACCGCGTATTCATCGAAGCCAGCACCCACCCCGTCCTCACCATCGGCATGCAGGAGTGCATCGAGGAGGCGGGGGTCGACGCGGTGACCGTCCCGACCCTGCGGCGCGACCACGGCGGCCCGGACCAACTGGCACGCTCCGTGGCGCAGGCGTTCACCGCGGGGGTCGGGGTCGACTGGACCCGCTGGTTCCGCGCCGACCCCGCACCCCGCGTCATCGACCTGCCCACGTACGCCTTCCAGCGTGAGCGGTATTGGCTGGACGGAGCGGGCGGGCCGGGTGGCGATCCGGCCGATCTGGGGCTGACGTCCGCGGGCCATCCGCTGCTCGGCGCCGCCGTGGAACTCGCCGACGGCACCACCCATGTGCTCACCGGCCGCCTCTCCGCGCGGTCCCATCCGTGGCTCGCCGAGCATGTGGTGGCGGGGGCGGTGCTGGCGCCGGGCGCGGTGCTGGTGGAGTGGGCGCTGCGGGCGGCCGACGAGGTCGGCTGTGGCGGGGTGGAGGAGCTCGCGCTCCAGGTTCCGCTGGCGCTGCCCGAATCCGGTGGGCTGCGGGTGCAGGTGGTGGTGGGCGCGGCGGCGGAGGACGGGCGGCATGAGGTGCGGATGTACTCCCGCCCCGACCGGCTCGACGGCGATCGGCTCGACGGCCCCGACCGTCCTGGTGGCCCCGGCCCGGCCCTCGATTCCGGTCCGGACGCGGGGTGGGTGTGTCATGCGGTGGGCGTGCTCGCACCCGCGGCCGAGGTCCCCGCACCGGTGGAGGGTCTGGGCGGGACGTGGCCGCCACCGGGTGCCGAGCCGCTGGACGTCGGTGCCTTCTATGAGCAGGTGGTGGCGGCGGGTTACGGATACGGCCCGGCGTATCGGGGGCTGACGGCCGCGTGGCGCCATGGCCGGGATGTCCTCGCCGAGGTGACGCTGCCCGATGCCGCGGGTGGCCAAGACGGTTTCGGCATCCACCCTGCGTTGCTGGACGCGGCGCTGCATCCGTCGCTGCTGATGGACCGGCCCGAGGGGCAGGAGGACGACGGCCAGGTGTGGTTGCCGTTCGCCTGGAACGGCGTGTCCCTGTGGGCCACCGAGGCGGCCACCGTACGGGTGCGGCTGTCGCGGGACGAGGAGCGGCAGTCGCTGCGGCTGACGGTGGCGGACACGGTGGGCGCTCCGGTGCTCACGGTCGATTCGCTGGTGACCCGCCCGGCCGCGACGGACCGGCTGCGTTCGGCCGCGGCCGCCCGTGCCGTGGACGGGCTGTTCACCCTGGACTGGACGCCGCTGCCCGCCGCGGCCACCGCGCCGTCCCCGACGTCGGTGGTCGGCGAGGGCGGCTGGGTGGTGCTGGGCGAGGACCGGCTGGGGCTGGCGGAGCCGGTCGCGGCCGGGGTGGACCCCGATGCCACGGTGTGCCATCCGGACCTGGAGGCGCTGATCGCAGCCGTGGACGCGGGTGAGCCCGCCCCTGCCGTCGTCCTGGTCCATCCATACGCCGCTGAGGGTGGCCACGGGGACGGACTGGGGGCGGTCGAGGAGCTGCTGGGGCTGGTGCGGTCCTGGCTGAGGCGACCGGCCCTGGCCGATGCGCGGCTGGTGGTCGTCACACAGGGTGCGATGGCGGCCGACCGTCCGGGCGAACACACCGATGACCCCGACGGCACCCCGCTGGATCCGTCCGGTGCCGGGGCGTGGGGGCTGATGCGCAGCGCCCAGTCGGAGAACCCGGGCCGGTTCGTACTGCTCGACCTCGATGCGGGCCTCGAGGGTCGCGAGGGCCTGGTGACGGCCGTGGTGCGCGCGATCGAGTCGCATGAGCCCCAGGTGGCGCTGCGGGACGGACGGGTGCTGGTGCCCCGGATGGCCCGCGCGAGGGCAGCGACAGCAGCGACGGGCACGCCGGACCCGGTCGTCGACGATCAGGACGAGCAGGAGAAGACCCCCGGACTCGACGCCGATGGCACCGTGCTGATCACGGGTGGCACCGGCACCCTGGGCGCTCTGGTCGCCGAGCATGTGGTGCGCACCTGGGGAGTCGGGCATCTGCTGCTGGTGAGCCGCAGCGGTCCGCAGGCCCTCGGTGCCGGTGAACTCGCCGACAAATTGAGGGAGTTGGGCGCCGAGGTGCGGATCGCCGCGGTCGATGTCACCGACCCGGACGCGGTGGCCGCTCTGGTGGCCGGGGTCGATCCCGCGCATCCGCTGACCGGTGTCGTCCATGCGGCCGGGGTGCTGGACGACGCCGTCCTCACCACCCAGACGCCGGAGCGGCTGGCGCGGGTGTGGCGTCCGAAGGCCACGGCCGCGGCTCATCTGCACGCCGCTACCGCGGAGTTGCCGCTGTCCCTGTTTGTGATGTTCTCCTCCACGGCGGGCACGCTGGGCGCTTCCGGCCAGTCCAACTACGCTGCGGCGAACGCCTATTGCGACGCCCTGGCCGCCCGGCGCCGCGCCCTCGGCCTGCCGGGTCTCTCGGTGGCATGGGGCCTGTGGGCGGACGCCAGCGGGATGACCGGACATCTGGAGGAGGCGGACCGGGCCAGGATGGCCCAGTCGGGCATCGGGGCGATGTCCAGCGAGCGGGCGCTGGGGCTGCTGGACGCCGCCGTGCGCCACGGCCACCACCATCTGATCGCCATCGATCTGGACGTCCGGGCCCTGGCGGGACAGCCCGCGCTCACCCTGCCCGCTCCGCTGCGGGCGCTCACCGGTGGCGGTACGGCGCGGCGCACCGCGGCCACCGCCCGGCCGCATACCGACTGGGCCGGTCATCTGGCCGCGCTGCCACTGGAGGAGCAGCGGCGCACGCTGCTCAGTCTGGTCCTCACCCATGCCGCGGCGGCGCTGGGCCACTCCGACCCCGGGCGGATCCAGACCGAGCGCGGCTTCCTGGAACTCGGCTTCGACTCGCTGACCGCGATCGAACTGCGCAACAGGCTGACCGCCGTGACCGGGCTGCGGCTGGCCACCACCCTGATTTTCGACCATCCGAATCCGGCCGCGCTCGCCGCGCATCTCCATACGGAACTGGCGCCCGAGGACGTGGATCCGCTCACCCCGATGCTGGGCGAAATCGACAGGATGGAAAGCGCGCTGCTTTCCGTGGCCCGGGACGAGGCGGCGCGGGAAGCGCTGCTGGGGCGCCTTCGGAGCACCTTGTCGAAATTGGGCGCCCTGCACGGCGGCGGAACGGAGGAAGGCCCCGCGGCCGGACGAATTCAGGACGCCACGGCCGACGAGATCTTCCAGTTCATCGACCAGGACCTTGGCCGAAGCGACAGCAACGGAGAGCATGCACATGGGGGCACACGGTGATTGATGAGCGAAGCCGGAAGAAACTCATCCTGGAGCACAGCCGCCGGATGAACGCCGCGGATATCGACGGGCTGCTCGAACTCTACGCGGACGAGGTGACTTTCGAGGATCCGGTCGGTTCGGGGCGCAGGACCGGGCGGGACGCCCTTCGTGAGCATTTCGAGGAGCTCGCCGCGGCGGGTATCAGCGAGATTCCCGGTGAGCCGGTCGCGGGGCAGGACGGTGTGCATGTCCTGGTGCCGGTGACGGCCACCATGGCCTATCTGCCCAAGGGCCCCGGATTCGCCGAACGCGGCTGGCTGACGGCCCCGGACAGCCCGGAGGACTCCCGCATCACCTGGGACTACGTCCTGATGATGCGCGCGGGGGCCGGCGGTCTCATTCAGGAACTTCAGATGTTCTGGGGGAGGTCGGACATTGACATCACCGGCTGATCCCCGACGATCCCGGCACCGCACAGGAGGCGTTCATGGCCGATGAGGCGACCCTCAAGAAGATGGCCCTGGAATACGCGCGGCGGATGAACGCCGGTGATGTCGAGGCCGTATTGGAGCTGTTCTCGGACGACATCGTCTTCGAAGACCCGGTCGGCGCGCCCCCGCTCATCGGAAAGGACGCCCTTCGCGGACATATCGCCTGGTCCATCGAATGCCAGGTGCATGAGACCCCGGGCCGTCCGGTCACTTCGATGGACGGCCGCAGGGTGGCGGTGCCGACCACGGTCACGGTGTACGCACCGGCGAAACTCACCTTCAGCATCATCGGTGTGATCGAACTCGGTGATGACGGTCTGGTCCATCACGCCCAGGCGTTCTGGGGCATCACGGATACGAAAGTGGGCGACGGCCCCGAACTCAGCGGTGTCGCGCATTTCATGGCGGTCACCCAGAACCTCGCCAAGATGGTCCAGGCCAAGGGCAGCCCCAGTCCGATGTAAAAGGCCGTAAGCGGTGAAGGGACGAAAGCAGAACCATGACCGAACCCAAGCACGGAATCGTTCTGGGCGGAGGCTGGGCGGGAATGCTGGCTGCCCATGTGCTGGCCCGCCATCTGGAGCGCGTCACCGTCGTGGAGCGCGATGTGCTGCCGGACGGCCCCCGGCACCGTAAGGGATCGCCGCAGGGACGCCATGTCCATGTGCTGTGGTCCAGCGGTGCGCGCATCGTGGACACGCTGCTGCCGGGCATGATCGACCAACTGCTCGACGCGGGCGCCCGCCGGATCGGATTCCATCAGGACCTGGTGACCTTGACGTCCCACGGCTGGCAACACCGCTTTCCACCGCGGCAGTACGCCCTGATGTGCACCCGCCCGTTCCTGGACTGGAAGGTCCGCGACCGCGTTCTGGCCACCGGGCGGATCGCCCTGCGCCAGCGCGCCGAGATCCTCGATCTGGTCGGCGACGCCAAACGGGTCACCGGGGTCCGGGTGCGCGATATGGACACCGGTGCGCGGGAGACGCTGGAGGCCGATCTGGTGATCGACGCCTCCGGGCGCGGTTCCCGGCTCCGGCACTGGCTGTCCGCGCTGGAGGTGCCGCCGCTCGATGAGGACATCGTCGACGCGGGCATCGCGTACGCCACCCGCGTGTACCAGGCGCCGCCGGGTGCCGCCGCCGGATTCCCCGCCGTCAACGTGGCCGCCGACCACCGGCTGCGCGAGCCGGGCCGGTTCGGGGTGGTGTATCCGCAGGAGGACGGCACCTGGATGGTGACCCTGTCGTGCACCCGGGGCGCCGGACTGCCCGCACACGACGACGACTTCCTGCCCTACGCCCGGACGCTGCGCCATCCGCTGGTCGCCGATCTCATCGCCCTCGCCAAGCCGCTGACCTCGGTGGCCGTCTCGCGTGTCGGCGCCAACCGGCGGCTGTATCCGGAGCGGCTGGACATCTGGCCGGAGGGGCTGCTGGTGCTCGGGGACGCGCTGGCGGCGTTCAACCCCATCTACGGCCATGGGATGAGCTCCGCGGCTCGTGCGGCCGCCGCGCTGGACACCGAGCTCCAGCGGTCCGGGACCGATGGGGGAGCGACCCGCCGGGCCCAGCAGGCGATCAGCGCCACCGTGGACGATCCCTGGATCATGGCCGCGTCCAAGGATGTGGAGTACGTCAACTGCCGGATGAGCGCGACGGATCCGCGGCTGACCGGCGGGGCCGTGGCCCGGCAACGCTTCTCCGATCTGATCTCCGACCGGTCGATCCGTTCCTCGGCGGTGTGCGATGTGGTGACCGATGTCATCAGCCTGACCGCCCCGCAGTCCGAGCTGGCGTCCAACGGCTTTCTGTCGCTGATGCACAAGGACCGGGTCCTTCCGGAGCTGACCGAGCCGCCGTTGACCGCCGAGGAGCTCGCGCTGGTGAAGCTGACTCCGCGCAGCACGGTGAGTGCGGGCGGCTCATGAGCAACGAGGAAAAGCTCGTCGACTATCTCAAGTGGACGACGGCCGAGCTGCACGAGACCCGGCAGCGGCTGCGGGAGGTCCAGGCGGAGCCGGCGGAGCCGATCGCCGTCGTCGGCATGGCCTGCCGCTTTCCCGGCGGTGTGCGCACCCCGGAACAGTTGTGGGACCTGGTGGCCGATGAGCGGGACGCCGTCTCCAGCTTCCCCACCGACCGGGGCTGGGAGCTGGAGAACCTCTATCACCCCGATCCGGAGCACCACGGCACCTCGTACGTCCGGGCCGGTGGCTTCATCTATGACGCGGCCGACTTCGACGCGGAGTTCTTCGACATCGGCGCCCGGGAGGCGGCGGCCATCGAACCGCAGCAGCGGATGCTGCTGGAGCTGGCCTGGGAGGCGACGGAGAGCGCGGGCATCGATCCGCACACCCTGCGAGCCAGCCGGACCGGCGTCTATACGGGGGTGATGTACCACGACTACGCCTCGCGTCTGGAGGAGATTCCCGAGGGGCTGCTGGGCCATGTGGGCAACGGCAACGCGGGCAGTGTGTCCTCGGGCCGGGTGGCGTTCACCCTCGGTCTCCAGGGCGCGGCGGTCTCCTTGGACACCGCGTGTTCGTCGTCGCTGGTGGCGATGCATCTGGCGGCCGGATCGCTGCGGCGGGGCGAGTGCACGCTGGCGCTGGCCGGTGGCGCCGCCATCATGTACACCGCGAGCGTCTTCCAAGTGGCCTCCAGCCAGCGCCAGTTGTCCCCCGATGTCCGGTGCCGGTCGTTCGCGGACGCCGCCGACGGCATGGTGTACGGGGAGGGCGCCGGTCTGGTGCTGCTGGAGCGGCTGTCGGACGCGCGGCGCAACGGCCATCCGGTGCTGGCCGTGATCCGCGGCTCGGCGATCAACCAGGACGGTGCCAGTACGGGCATGGCCGCTCCCAACGGCCCCGCCCAGCAGCAGCTCATCCGCGATGCCCTGGCGGACGCCCGGCTGTCCACGGGGGACGTGGACGCGGTGGAGGCGCATGGCACGGGTACCGCGTTCGGCGACTCCATCGAGCTCCAGGCGCTGCTCGCCACGTACGGCCAGGACCGTCCGGACGACCGGCCGCTGCTGCTGGGATCCATCAAGTCGAACCTCGGTCATACGCAGGCCGCCGCCGGAATGGCCGGTGTGATCAAGATGGTGATGGCGATGCGCCGGGGCGTGCTGCCGCGTTCGCTCCATATCGACCGGCCGACCCGGCTGGTGCACTGGCGCAAGGGCGCGGTGCGGCTGCTGACCGAGCGGATGGACTGGCCGCGGATGGACCGGCCGCGGCGGGCCGGGGTGTCCTCGTTCAGCGCCAGCGGCACCAACGCCCATGTGATTCTCGAGCAGTTCACCGAACCGGTCGAGGCCGCTGCCGACAACAGCGGCGCGCGGGATGCGGGGGTGGTGCCATGGGTGCTGTCCGCGCGGAGCGCGGCGGCGCTGCGCGGACAGGCCGGTGCGCTGGCCGCGCATACGGCGGCGGCCGGTCCGGGGCTGTCCCCCGCCGATGTGGGATGGTCGCTGGTGACCACGCGGTCGGCCTTCGACCACCGGGCGGTCGTGGTCGGCCGGGGGCCGGACGAGCTGAGGGCGGGGCTGGCGGCGCTGGCGGCTGGTGAGCGGCATCCCTCGGTGGTGGGGCCCGAGGTGGCCCGTACCGGCGCGGCGGCCGCCTCGGCGGGCGGGGCGGTGTTCGTCTTCGGTGGCCAGGGTGGCCACCTCCCGGGGGCGGGCGCCGAGTTGTACGACCGGTTCCCCGTCTTCGCCACCGCCTTCGACGAGGCCGGTGAGCTGCTGGGAATGCGGGGGGACCGCGACGCGTCCTCCCCGGCGGGGCTGTTCGCCCTCTACGTCGCCCTGGCCCGGCTGCTGGCCTCGGTGGGGGTGCGCCCCGACGCGGTGGTGGGCCGTGGGGTCGGTGAGATCGCCGCGGCGCACATCTCCGGTGCTCTCGACCTCGCCCACGCCTGCCGCCTGGTGGCCACCGGCACCGATCCGAGCACGGTGGAGTACGAGCGGCCGCCCCTGCCCTCGCTGGACGAGGCCGGTGTTTTGTGGGAGCTGGGGCCGGAGGCGATGCTGACCTCCGCCCCGGGGGCGCTGGTGCTGTCGCCCTTCCGGGACAAGGGGATCGAGGGGGCCGAGAGGTCCGAAGGGGCCGAAGAGTCCGAAGGGTCCGAGGTGCGCGAGCTGATGTGCGGCCTGGCCCGTATGCACACCATGGGCGCCACCGTGGACTGGCCCGCACTGTTCTACGGCGATCCGGCTCCCCGCACCGTCGCCCTGCCCACCTATGCCTTTCAACGACAGCGCTTCTGGCTGGAGAACGAGGCTCCGGCGGATGCCGTGCCCCGGGTGGAGACCTGGGCGGACGCCGAGTTCTGGGATGCCGTGGCCCGTACGGACACGGCGGCCCTGACCCGGGCGCTCGAGGTCCCCGCCGACCGGCGGGAGATGCTCGCGGAGATCCTGCCCGCCCTGGCCACCTGGCGGCGGCAGCGGGAGTGGCGCTACCGCATCGCCTGGAAGCCCCTCGCCGACCCGCCGGCGCCCCGGCTGACCGGCACCTGGCTGGTCATCAGCAGCGACGACGCCAAGGTCGCCGCCGTGACCACCGCCCTGAGCGACCATGGCGCCGAGGCCGTCGTATTCACCCCGGGCACCACACCATCGGACGACGAGACCCGGGCCCGGCGGATGTCCGAGGCCGTCGCCGGTCGGCCGGTCGCCGGGGTGCTCTCCCTGCTGGCGGTGGAGCCACCGGCCGACGACGGACGCGGCCCGGCGCTCGCCCCGACCCTCGATGTGTTCGAGACGCTGCGGCGGGCCGGGATCGAGGCCCCGGTGTGGCCGGCCACCCGTGGTGGCGTCGGCATCGACCTGGGCGATCCGATGTCCCGTCCGGAGCAGGCCCGCTTCTGGGGTCTGGGCGGGGCGCTGGCGATGGAGCGTCCGCGCTGGTGGGGCGGGCTGGTCGACCTGCCGGAGCGGTTCGACGACCGGGCCGGGCGGCGGCTCGCGGCGGTCCTGGCCGGGGCGTACGGCGAAGCGGAGGTGGCCGTGCGCGGCGACGGCTGCTTCGCCCGCCGCCTGGTGCGCGACGTACCCACCGCCCTCACCAGCCCCGCCCGACGGCTCCGGGGAACGGTCCTCATCACGGGCGCCGCCACCACCCTGGCCGCGCACACCGCCCGTTGGGCGGCCGAGGACGGCGCCGAACATCTGCTGCTGGTCGACACCGCGCCACCGGCCGCCGATCTGGTGGCCGAGCTGAGCGCCATGGGCGTACGGGTGTCCGTGGCCACGTTCGATGTGGCGGACCCGGAGGCGCTCGCCGCGGCGGTCGCGGGCCTTCCCCCGGAGCTCCCGCTGACGGCCGTTCTGCATCTCACGGCGCCGCTGGCCGCCGAGGCGGGGCAGTTGGAGACGGCGCGGATCGAGCGCGAGTGGGCGGCGACGGTGGCGGGCGCGGTGAACCTCAGCGCCCTCGGCAGCAGCCATGAGCTGTCGGCCCTGGTCCTCGGATGCTCGATCGTGGGCGTCCTGCCCAGCCCTGGTCTGGGCAATCAGGCACCGGCCCACGCCTATCTGAGCGCGCTCGCCCAGCAGTGCCGGGCCCGGGGTGTTCCGGCGACCTCGGTGTGCTGGGGCTCGATCGACGACCCCGACACGGCCGTCGGCGCCGCCAAGCAGCTCCGGACCAACGGGATGCCCGCACTGCCCCACCACTCGGCCGCCGCCCTGCTGCGGCAGGCGGTCATGGCGGACACGGCGTCCGTGGTCATCGCGGACATCGACTGGAGCTGGATGACCGCACACGCCTCCGAGCTGGGACGGCATCGGCTCTTCGATGACCTTTCCGGCCCCTCGGCCACACCGCATACGCACCGCGGTCGGTGATCACGCCGACCGGCCCCAACCAGGCGGGAGTACCGATGAACGCACACACCACCGTCAACAACCACACCCCCGGCGACGCCGGCCCTCAAGGAGACGGATCCGCGATGCAGACGGAGAAGAGCGAGACCGCACTGGACGGGGCGGCGCTGCACCAGGCGCTCGCCATCGCCACGGCCGAGGAGCGCGAGGACATCCTGCGGGAGACCGTACGGACGCAGCTCGCCGACATCCTGGCACCCGCCGTGGTGGACGACGACAGCAACTTCCTGGAGAACGGGCTCACTTCGCTGACCGCTCTCGAACTCACCCGCAATCTGATGACGCTCACCGACGTGGAGATCCCCCTCGTCGCCATTCTCGAGTACCCCACCCCCGCCCAGCTCGGCCACTACCTCGCCGAGGCGTACGCCGCGGTCAACTCCGGTGACGGCGCCACGGCCTAGCCCGGCCCGCAGGGCACAACGCCGCGCGGGAGGGGGACGAACCCCCTCCCGCGCGGCGTTTTCCCGTTGGTCGTACGGGCGGCTCCGCCGGTACGTCAGAACGCGCAGTCCACGTGTTTGATGGCCTCGACGAAGCTGGCCACCAGCCGCCGGGGCTCCCCCACCGTGCGGATCTCCGGCAGCCGGCTGAACAGCTCACGGAAGAGCACCGTGACCTCCATCCGGGCGAGATGGGCGCCCAGGCAGAAGTGCGGGCCGACCGACCCGAAGGTCATATGCGGATTGGGGTCCCGGGTGATGTCGAACTGGTAGGGGTCGGTGAAGACGCCCTCGTCCCGGTTGGCGGACCAGTAGAAGAGCAGCAGCTTGTCGCCCTCCTGGAAGCGGTGGCCGTTCACCTCGCAGTCCCGCTTGACGGTTCGGCGCATCCAGTTGATGGGGGTCGCGACCCGCAGAATCTCCTCGACCGCGCCCGGCACATAGGTCTCGAAGTCGGAGAGCAGCAGCTTCCGCTGCTCCGGATGCTCGGTGAGCAGCACCAGCCCACGTGAGATCGCGTTGCGGGTGGTCTCCATTCCGGCGACGACGAGCAGGATGAAGAAGGAGGAGAGTTCCTCGGGGCTCAGCCGCTCACCGTCGATCTGCGCCTGCACCAGCCGGGTGACCAGATCCCCGGTGGGGTTACGGGTGCGGTCGGCGGCGAGCCGTGAGATGTATTCGGCGAGTTCATGTGAGGTCTTCAGCAGGGCGGCGGTGGCCTGATCGGCCCGGGGAACATATTCGGGGTCGAAGGTGCCGACGATGACATTGGACCGGTCGTAAATGAACTCGTAGTCGTCGCCGGGAATCCCCATCATGCCGCTGAGCACCGCGATCGGCATGATCGCCGCGACGTTGCGGACGAAGTCGCCCGGACCGTCCGCGATGAGGTCGTCGACAATCTTCCGGGCCGCCTTTTGGGACGCCACCTCGAACTCGGCGGCCATTCCCCGGCCGAAGGCACGGGACACCAGCCGGCGCAGCCGGGCGTGCTGGGGATTGTCCATATTGATCATCGATCCGAAGAAGCTGTTGAACTCCTCCGGCAGATCGATGATGCTGATCGCGGTGGGCAGCGAGCCGAAGTCCTGCGGGCGGCGGCTCACCTCGGCGATATCGGCATGCCTGACCATCGCGTAATAGCCGGACCCACGCCCGAACCCGGGCATGACCGGTTCGCGGAAGAGCACGGGTTCCGGCCGTCGGCGCAGTGCCGCGAAGGCGGCGTCACGGTCGCCGTAGGGCTGGGCCCAGAAGGACAAGTCGGTGAGGTCGATGTTGTCGACATGGGCGAGCCTCGATTCCGGGGGATACACAGCGCCTCACTTCAGCTCGGAGTCTACGGAGTCCACGGTCGGTAAAGAGTTGGGTCGGCAGGAGAGAATGAATCGCCCGGCGGCCCAGCATCTCGCGTCCCGCTTAAGCGCCGCTAATCCGCGCATACCTCACATCCCCAGCGGTCGAATCCGATTGGGCGGCCCGGCTAGAATTCCGGCATGGATCTTTCCGTGCCCGTAACCGACGATGTGAAATTGCATTTCCGGCACCGGCCGGGAACGGCGTCGCCGCCCTTTCTCCTGGTCCATGGCATGGCCTCCAGCGCCCGGCTGTGGGACGAGGTCGCCGACCATCTGGCCGCCGCGGGCCATGCGGTGTACGCGGTGGATCTGCGCGGCCACGGGGACTCCGACACACCGGAGACCGGCTACGACACCCCGACCGCGGTCGCGGATCTGGTGGCGGCGGCCGCCGCCCTCGGGCTGGACCGGGTGGTGGTGGCCGGTCACTCCTGGGGCGGCAATGTCTCGGTGCGGCTGACCGCCGAGCACCCCGAGCTGGTGGCCGCGCTGGCGCTCGTGGACGGCGGCTGGCTGGAGCCGGCCAAGGCGTTCGCGTCCTGGGACGCGTTCGTCGGGGCGCTGCGGCCCGCGTCCCTGGAGGGCGCCACCGTGCAGAGCGTGAGCGACTACTTCCGCGCCATCCACCCGGACTGGTCCCCGGCGGCGATCGAGGCCGCGGTGGACACGATGCTGGTGAACCCGGACGGGTCGCTGTCCCGCCGCATGTCCACCGAGCAGCACATGTCGATCCTGCACAGCATCTGGAACGAGCCGCCGAGGCCGTGGTACGCGGCCATCACGGTGCCCACCCTGCTGATGCCCGCCATTCCCAAGGGCGCGGACGGGAAGTGGGCGGACCGCATCCGCTCCCGTATCAAGGAGACCACGGCCGATCTGCGCCACGCGACGATGCGGGAGTATCTCGACTCCGAGCACGATCTGCACGCCCAGCGTCCGCGGCGGGTGGCCGACGATCTGCTCGACCTGGCCCGCGGCGTGCGGTCGGCCGGCGGCGCTCGCTGACCGGCACGGCGCCCCAGACCCGCTCACCGGGGAGCCGGTGCGCCGGGCCGGGCATCGACATCACCCAGTAGTCCATGACCGCCACTGGCTGCTAGGGCCTGTCGTTTGGATCAGGCCGGGCTCGCGGGGTCTGGCCTGATCCAAACGACAGACCCTAGGCCCCCCGCAGGGTCTCGGCCCGCTTCTCGATCGCCGAGATCAGCGCCCCGACCATGGCCTCGAAGATCTGCTCGTCCGTCACCTCGGCGAGTTCGGCGCTCAGGCCTGTGATGTTGGGGAATGCCTGCGGGTCGACCAGCCGGTACTCGCGGGTCCAGGCGGACTCATCGGCAGCGCGGACCTCCGGGGCGAACAGGAGATA
>NZ_JAHLEM010000486.1 GCF_018883605.1 Streptomyces niphimycinicus
CGCCCCGACCATGGCCTCGAAGATCTGCTCGTCCGTCACCTCGGCGAGTTCGGCGCTCAGGCCTGTGATGTTGGGGAATGCCTGCGGGTCGACCAGCCGGTACTCGCGGGTCCAGGCGGACTCATCGGCAGCGCGGACCTCCGGGGCGAACAGGAGATAGGCGGCCTGCTGACCGACATAGGCGAGGAGTGAGTCCGCGACCATGCGGTAGTGGACGGCCGCCTCGGCGCCCTCGAGTCCGGCCTCCATGACGGCGCCGAGGATGAGTTCCACGACCCGGAACTCATTGGGCCGCCGGGTGGTACGGCTCGCCATGACCGAGCCCACCACCGGGTATTTGAGGGCGACCGCCAGCGAGCCGTCGGCGAGCGCCCGGATGCGTCCCTTCCAGTCGAGGCCCTCGGGGATGCTGTCGAGCACCTCGCCGAGCGTGCGGTCCGCGACGGACAGCAGCAGCTCGTCCTTGTCGCGAAAGTGCCGGTAGATCGCGGTCG
>NZ_JAHLEM010000487.1 GCF_018883605.1 Streptomyces niphimycinicus
GAGCCGTCGGCGAGCGCCCGGATGCGTCCCTTCCAGTCGAGGCCCTCGGGGATGCTGTCGAGCACCTCGCCGAGCGTGCGGTCCGCGACGGACAGCAGCAGCTCGTCCTTGTCGCGAAAGTGCCGGTAGATCGCGGTCGGGTCCGCGCCCAGCTCCTCGCCCAGGCGCCGGACGGTGAAGGCGTCCTCGCTTCCGCGGGCCGCGATGCGCAGGCTCGCGTCGATGATCGCGTCGGGCGTCAGATGACTGCCCGCGCGCTTGCTCCGGGCCGTTTTGGCGGGTGATTTCGGCATGGTGCGG
>NZ_JAHLEM010000488.1 GCF_018883605.1 Streptomyces niphimycinicus
AAGGCGTCCTCGCTTCCGCGGGCCGCGATGCGCAGGCTCGCGTCGATGATCGCGTCGGGCGTCAGATGACTGCCCGCGCGCTTGCTCCGGGCCGTTTTGGCGGGTGATTTCGGCATGGTGCGGTCAGTGTATCGATCCAAGAAACGATCAGCGCAATATCGTTGACAACAGCATTGCGCTACCGTTCACTCCTCCACCACAAACAAGCCAGCGGGTCAGCCCGCCGAGCCGGAGGTTGCTTTGATGGCAGACCGCAGCCAACAGGCCGACACCGTTTTCCTGGGTGGCCGGGTCTTCACCGGAGCCGGAACACGGCCCACCCCGGTGGACGCCGCCGTCGCCGTCGACTCGCGGGGCACGATGAGTGGCATGTGGAGGGGATACGCGGAGCCGCCACCGACCGCTGCCGTACGAAGGACGGCCGAGACGGCAATGG
>NZ_JAHLEM010000489.1 GCF_018883605.1 Streptomyces niphimycinicus
CGACTCGCGGGGCACGATGAGTGGCATGTGGAGGGGATACGCGGAGCCGCCACCGACCGCTGCCGTACGAAGGACGGCCGAGACGGCAATGGATGCGGCCAGAAAGACATCGGTTGCCCGTGAAGGTGGCGGTGTGCTTTCTGTGCCCATATTGATTCCCCCGTTCGGTGCTCATGCAGGCGGCGCTGTTCGTCGAAGCCGCCGCGGTGGCAACGCACCCCGAGTGATGCTCGGGAAATCCCGATCATCACGACCGGGCGAGTTGCGGGACCGATGATCGCCGGAACCGCGCTGGGTGTCCTCGGTCAAGTGCCCTATCGAGGGCAGCGCGGCAGGGGTGTGAGCCGAGGGTTCAGGTGCTCGCTCCCTGGTCGACGTGCTGGTCTCCTACATACATGGAAGTTCCAATAATGGGAACTTCCATGTATGGTGAGGCGTGTGGACGATGCGCGCTTGGACCAGGATCTGATCGGCTACCTGTTCGCCCTGCGCGACCAGGTTCAGGCTGAGCTGAAGGTTCTGCTCCGTGAACTGGAGCTGACCGATGCGCAGGCCGACGCGCTGTGGCGGCTCAGTGGCGAGCGGGAGATGACCGCGCGCCGCCTGGCCGACCGGCTGAACTGCGACGCGTCGACCGCCACCTCCATGATCGACCGCTTGGAGAAGCACGGGCTGGTCAGCCGAGTGCCCCACCCCACCGACCGCCGCGCGAAGATCGTCCAGCTCACGCCTCAAGGGTGCGAGCTGCGTGACCGCGTCATCCGGCACACCGCCGAACGGTCACCCTTCGCCCGCCTCGACCACGACAGCAGGCTCCGTCTGCACGTGCTGTTCCGCGAGGCGGCGGGCGATACCCCAGTCGCGCCCGGAGCCAGCGGCCGGGACGACCACGAAGAGGAAGAACCATGAGGTCATGAGCCCCAGGACCATCGTCATCACCGGTGGCGCAGGAGGTCTGGGCCTGGTGGCGGCACGCCACCTCGTCCAGGCCGGAACGAACGTGATCCTCGTCGGCCGGGACGCGGTACGCACTGCCGCCGCGGCCGACGGTCTGCGCGACCTGGCTCCCGTCGGCATCGATGCCGTCCCGACCCGGGCGTACGCGGCCGACCTGTCGCGGTGGGCGCAAGTGCGCGACCTGGCCGCGAAGCTGGCGGACGACGGCATACGTGTCGATGTTCTGGTCAACAACGCCGGAGCGGCGTTCCCCCGCTACGGGCAAACCCCGGACGGCGTCGAGCGCACCTACGCCCTGAACCACCACGCACCTTTTCTGCTGACGCACTCCCTCCTCGCGACGGGCACATTCACCACCGACGCCCGGATCATCAACCTGTCCACCTTCGTGGAGAAGCGCGGCAGACTCGACACGACCGATCCCGACGTCTCCGGCACCTCATGGCGCGATCGGTTCTACTCCCAGATCCACGTGTACGCCACGAGCAAGCTGCTCGGGCTCCTGGCAACCAGGGAACTCGCCCGCCGTCTGCCCGACGGCCTGCGGATCTACAGCGCCAACCCCGGCATGGTGAAGAACACCAGCATGAACACCAACGCCGGTGGACTGATGCGGCTGACCGCCCCGCTGTTCCGGCCCCTCTCCATCACGCCGGATCAGGGTGTGCGCACCACGCTGTGGCTCGCCACCGCCTCGCCCGCTCCGCAACCCAGCGGAGGCTTCTTCACCAAGTCCCAACCGGCGACGCCCTCTCGACTGGCCCAGGACACCGCCCTCGCCCGCACCGTCTATGAACGGACGGCAGCCCTCCTCGGCACTGAGGTGCTCACAACCGGCCGGTGAGACTGGCCGTGTGGTCATCCACACCGCCGGACACATCCCTTGGTCGCGGCAGTCGCGCCGCGCAGTCGTCGGTGACCTCGCCCCGGATACGTCCGGCGACCCGACCCCAGTCGGGGGTCACCTCCGCTCCACCGGCGGGGGAGGACGCGCGGCCCGCCTCGGCGAGCGGGTAGAGGCGGTGGGGCACCGGGTCGTGCCCCTCGGCGCACGGGGCCGTGCCCGAGAACGAACGCCGGGCACGGCCCCCTCCCTCGCGGTGGGCGTGCTATCTCATGGCAGGCGCCGACTGATCGTCAGATCTGGTCGGCGATCTCCGTCGCGACGCGATCGCCGGAGGCCACGGCCGCGTTCAGGGTGGAGTTGTCGACATCGGTGTGCTCGCCCGCGAAGTGGATGCGGCCTTCCTGCATGCCTTCGCAGCCTGCGATGGAGGTGTACTGGCCGACCTTGTAGTAGTGGTAGGCGCCCAGGGACCAAGGGTCGCGCGACCAGTGGTCCTCGTACGCCTTGCCGGTGAAGGCCGCCGTGGTGCCGGGGAACAGGTGCTCGATCTGGGACATGAACCAGTTCACGTCCGCGGCGGGTGCCGGGCCGTGGGCGGCTCCCGTGAGCGTGTCGCGGGCCGTGTTCCCGCCCAGGAAGTTGACCAGCAGCGAGGGCGATCCGTTGGGTCCGCGGTCGACCGAGCCGTCCCAGGACGTCTGGTAGCCGAGCGGGCCCGTGTTGCTGATGCCGTTGTAGCCGAGTCTCGGCCAGGTCTTCGTCGACTGCTGGGTCACGAGCTTGGCGTTCTGGCCCATTCCCTGCTGCTGGATGGCGGTCAGCTTGAGTGAGGACAGGTTCGCCCCGGAGAGATCGACAGCGCGCAGGGTGCTGAACGGCAGGGCCAACACCACATGGTCGGCAGGCACGGAGACCGTGCTGCCGTCCTGGTCGAAAGTGCAGGTGTACGTGGAGTCGCTGTTTTGGCGCAGGGCGATCAGTTCGTATCCCTGGCGGACGGTTCCGGGCGGAAGCTGTGTTGCCATCCCGCTGACGAGCTGGTCGTTGCCGCCGATGAGGTGGTACTTCTCATCGAAGCCGCGTGCGCCGTCGAAGACGGACGAACCCCCGAGGAAGCCGATCATCCCCAGCGCGGAAGCCTCGGCGGGCTCACCGCCCGACTGGAGCTGGAGGGCCTGGATCACCTGGCCGAGCCGGGAGTCGGCGGCCAGGCCGATCTGCTTGAGGTAGTCCAGACAGGAAAGCTGGTCCAGGCGGTGGGCCTCCGGGGTGTAGCTGTTGTAGCGCGCGGTGCCGGCCGCGGCGTACGAGGCGCTGAAGGCGTCGTATGCCTCGGCGACCCAGTCGTCCTGCTGCTGGGTTCCGGGGTAGGAGGTGTTGTCGACCCAGGCGGCGTAGTCCCCGCCGCCCAGCTCGCCGCCGTTCGCACGCTCAGTTCTGAGGCCGAGGTCGCGGGCCAGGTTGAGGATCGCGGTGTCGGTCGAGCTGATGAACGAGCCGCCGTGCTCACCGATGAGGCCGTCGTCGAAAAAGCCGCGCAGGGACCAGCAACGGCCGCCGATGCGGGTGGTGTTCGCCTCGTAGACGGTGCTGGCGAGTGGGCTGCCCTGGGTCCACAGCCGGTGCGCGCAGCGGAGTCCCGCGAGACCCGCGCCGATGATCACGATGCGCGGTCCGGTCGCCGCCGATGCCCGCTGCGGGGCGAGCAGCCCGCCGGGCAGCGCCGCGGCGGCG
>NZ_JAHLEM010000049.1 GCF_018883605.1 Streptomyces niphimycinicus
CCAGCGGGTCGCCCTCGCCCGCGCCCTCGCCACCCGCCCCCGGCTGCTCCTGCTGGACGAGCCGCTGGCCGCCCTGGACGCCCGCACCCGCCTCGACGTGCGGGCCGGGCTCCGCCGCCATCTGGCCGAGTTCGAGGCGGTGGCCGTCCTGGTCACCCATGACCCGCTGGACGCGATGGTGCTCGCCGACCGGCTCGTGGTCGTGGAGGAGGGCCGTACCGTCCAGGAGGGCGCCCCCTCGGACATCTCCCGCCGCCCCCGCACCGACTACATCGCCAGCCTCGTCGGCCTCAACCTCTACCAGGGCCGTGCCGACGGCCACACCGTACGGCTCGACGGCGGCGCCACCATCACCACCACCGAGGACCTCACCGGCCCGGTCTTCGTCGCCTTCCCGCCCGCCGCGGTCACCCTTCACCGCGACCGCCCCGACTCCAGCGCACGCAACCTGTGGCGGCTGGAGGTCGCCGGTTTGGAGTCGCACGGCGACCAGATCCGCGTCGACCTCACCGGCGAACTCCCCCTGCTGGCCGACCTCACGACGGTGGCGGTGGCCGAACTGTCCCTGCACCCCGGCCGCACCGTCTGGGCCACCCTCAAGGCGACCCAGACCCACGCGTATCCGGCCTGATACTTGCTCCACCGGGCCGGGAAGTGCCGATCCATCAGGTGTCTCTTGAGCGACGGGCCAGGAACTTTCCCAGTTCCCACACGAGCAGGAGCCCGAGGGCGGCCAGCAGCGCCCAGCCGAACTGCCGCGCGTTGATCTGGGCCGTTCCGAGGATGCGGCGGAAGCCGTCCATCTGAGTCACCAGTACCGCGAGCACGAACTGGGCCAGCGCCACCCAGTTCATCTGCCTGCTGTCGAAGGTGGACGTCGTCAGCACCGAGTCCGTCTCGCTGCGGCACTCGAACGCGGCCACGATCAGACAGAGGGCGAAGGCGGTGAACGCGATCGACTGGCCGGTGCCGACGCTGTCGAAGCGGGTCTGACCGAGCTTGATCAGTCCGAGCAGGACGACGGTGATCGCCAGCCCGCCGAGTCCGACCGTGACCAGTACGGGCCGGGTGAGCACGGACTCGCCTCGCGGTCGCGGCATGCGTCGCATGAGCCCGGGGCTCTCCTGGTCGAAGCCGAGCGCGAAGCCGAAGGAGGCGTTGACGACGAAGTGGATCCACAGCACCTGCGGCGGGGTGAACGGCTCACCGGCGGTGATGTTGAAGACGGTGGCCCCGAGAAAGGTCAGCACGAAGGTGACCAGCAGGAGCAGTACGAATCGGATGTACTTGGTGAGGTTGTCGTAGATTCTGCGGCCCTGCTCCACGGCGTAGACGATGGTGGCGAAGCGGTCGTCGGAGAGGATCATGCGTCCGGCGTTCTTCGCCACGTCCGTGCCGCTGCCCATGGCGATACCGATGTCGGCGACCTTGATGGCGGGCGCGTCGTTGACGCCGTCCCCGGTCATCGCCACGACCTCGCCCTTCTTCTTGAGCGTGCCGGCGAGCAGTACCTTGTGCTCCGGCGCGACGCGCCCCACCACACCGATGCCGTCGATCCGGGCGAGCTGCTCGTCCTCACTCATGGCGGCGAAGTCGGCGCCGAGGACCGCCTCGCCGGGGATGCCGAGCTGCCGGGCGATCGCCGCGCCGGTGGTGACGTCGTCACCGGTCACCATACGGACCCGGATGTGCCCCGCCTGCGCGCCGGCCACGGCTGCCCCGGCGTCCTCGCGCGGCGGATCGACCATGCCGACGAGACTGGTCATCCGCAGTCCGGTGATGTACGCGAGGAGGTCGCCGTCCGGCTCGAAGCCGGCCGGGTCCAGATCACGGGTGGCCGCGGCCATCACCCGGCGTCCCTCACCGCCCATCCGCTCGGTCTGCGCGTCGGCGCGCGCGCTCAGTTCGGCGTCCCACCGTACGGTCTCGCCCGCCGCGAGCGCGGTGGCGGCCCGTTCCACCACTGCCGGGACCGCGCCTTTGACGAAGCACCGGACGATCGGCTGCCCGGAGGCGTCGACCGCTGAGTTGAAGGTGGCCATCAGCTTGTAGTCCGGGTCGAATGGCAGCGTGGCGAGCCGGGGAAGTCCCTCCCTGGTGGCGTCGATGTCCAGACCGGCCTTGTGCGCGAGCACCAGCAGCGCGCCCTCGGTGGGATCGCCCACCACCTTGCCGTCCACCAGCTTCGCGTCGCTGGCCACCACGTACGGCAGGATCGCGTCCTCGATGCCCGCGGAGGACCCCGCGGCATGGTGGATCTTCCCGTCGAGCCCGTAGCCGGTGCCCGAGACGGTGTACCGGTCGGTGGGACTCACGACTTCGACGGCGGTCATCTGGTTCATGGTCAGGGTGCCGGTCTTGTCCGAGTTGATCGCCGATGTGAACGCCAGGGTCTCGACGGACGGCAGTTCCTTGACGATGGCGTTCCGCTTCGCCAGGTTGAGGCTGCCGACGGACAGGATCGCCTGGGTCACGGTCGGCAGGGCCTCGGGGATGGCGGCGATGGCCAGCGAGACCGCGCTGACGAACAGGACGTCCCAGCTCTCGCCCCGCCCGCGCCCCAGGGCGAACATCACGATCATGGTCAGGGCCGCCGCCCCCGTGATCCACAGCGTCAGGGTGTTGAGTTCCCTGGTGAGTGGCGGTACCTCTTTCTCGGTGGCCGACAGCATCCCGGAGATCTTGCCGACCTCGGTTCCGGCGCCGGTCGCGGTGACGACGAGCACGCCGCTGCCGTGGGTGACCGGGGTGTTCATGAACGCCATGTTCGTCCGGTCGCCAGGTGCCGGCAGGGGGCCCGGGAGCGTGCCGGCGTCCTTCGCGGCGGGGACGCTCTCGCCGGTGAGCGCCGACTCGTCGATTTGCAGGGCACTGGCCTCGATGATGCGTCCGTCCGCCGCCACCTGGTCACCGGCGGCGATGAGCACGATGTCGCCGACGACCAGATGTTCCGCGGGGATCTCGGCCTCCGTGCCGTCCCTGCGTACCCGTGCCGTCGCCTTCATCATCGATTGCAGCGCGTTCATCGCGCTCTCGGCCTTGCCCTCCTGGCGCAGGCCCACGATCGCGTTCAGCAGGGTCAGGACGATCAGCAGGACCGCGGTGGTCCACTCCTTGATGAGCAGCGAGACCACCGCCGCGGCCACGAGGACGATCTGCATGTAACTGCGGTACTGCCTGAGGAACCGGCGCCAGGCCGCAGGCCGCTTCTCCTCGGGCAGCGAGTTCGGGCCGTGCGCGGTCAGCAGCTTCGTGGCCTGTGCCGCGGAGAGACCGGCCGCCGGATCGACACCGAACGCCGCTACGACCTCCTCGGGAGCGTGTGCGTACCAGCCGTCGTCCGAAGACGGAGGCGGTTCTCCCACGGAATTCGAACGCACCGTCATCGTTCTGCCTCCGATCCGTGGCCGCGGATGCGTCCGGGCCGGTCGCACGCCGCTCCGACAGGTCCTAGCCGCGCTTCTTCTTCGGCCGGTCTCTCCGCCCAGTGGCCCGCGCGGCTGATGGATGCCGGTCGGCGTACGGATCGGCCGGGACCCCCGCAGGGGCCTCCCGCGCCAGGTCCCGTCTGGTGACGAGCAGGTCCTTCCGCGCCTCTTCCCCGACGTCGGGGTACTGAGGATCGATGTCCATCAGGGTGTGCCCGAGGATCGCCGCCGCGCAGATCCGCGCGAACCACTTCCGGTCCGCCGGCACGACGTACCACGGCGCCCACTGCGTACTCGTGGCCGACAGCATCTCGGAGAACGCGTGCTGGTAGTCGTCCCAGTGGCGCCGCTCCCGGACATCGGCCGCGGAGAACTTCCAGTTCTTCTCCGGCCGGTCGATCCGCTTCAGGAAGCGGATGCGCTGCTCCTCCTTGGACATGTTCAGGAAGATCTTCACCACCTTGAATCCGTTGTCCGTGAGGTAGCGCTCCCAGTGGTTGATCTCCCGGTAGCGCCGCTCCCAGATGCCCGGCCCGAGCGTGTCGTCCGGCAGTTTCTGCCGGACCAGGTTCTCGGGGTGGACGCGCACGACGAGAACTTCCTCGTAGTGCGAGCGGTTGAAGATGGCGATCTCGCCGCGCGTGGGCAGGCGCTGGGCGTAGCGCCACAGGTAGTCGTGGCGGAGTTCCTCGGCGGAGGGCACCTTGAAGCTGCTGACCCGCACGCCCTGGGGATTGACGCCGCTCATCACATGGCGGATCGTCCCGTCCTTGCCACCGGCGTCGAGTGCCTGGAGGCACAGGAGTACGCCGTAGGAGTCCTGGGCGGCCAGCCGCTCCTGGTACTCGGCCAGCAGCGACACCCCGGTCCGCAGCAGCTCGATCCCGTCCCGCTTCTTCAGACCCGCCCTGTAGCGAGGATCGAAGTCCCGGTCGAGGCGCACCTTCGACCCCGGTTTCACCCGGAGTGGCGCGATGAAGTCCGCGATGCGTTCGGCTCTCTCGTCCGACATCACGATCAGTCCTTCTCTGGTCCGGGGTGAGCGCGGCGCGTCTCGGGGCCGCTCCGCTCTGCGGTCGACAGCCGGACCGGGAGCGGCGCGGCAGGCTGCACGGACCCATCTCCCACGACCTCCAGACCGCGGAACCACACATCCCGCCGCAGCCGTGACAGGATCCCTCTCGCTCATTGTCTGTTCGCCCGGACAAGATCGCCCCCTGAGGCCGGGGGCGGGAAACCGCCGAGGCGCCATCGCCGTCGTCGCTCCGCCGAACGAGACCAGCTCGCCGAAGCTGGAGTGGCCGTGGGGCGCACTCCTCGACCAGCGAGCCGCCACCCACCCGGCCACGTTCGTGAACCCCATCGGCTGACCGTCTCGGCGTTGCCTACGCGCCACCGGGGGCCTCGCGGCAGAGCGGCCGGCACACCCACAGTTCGACCTCCTGGGGCCTGCTGCCGCGGGCCCACACCACCGTGCCGAGCAACTGATCGGCGTACAGCCGCCGCCCGCACAGCGCGCAGTGCCAGCCCTCCAGTTGGGGCCCGGTCAGCGTGTCGGGATCCGGCAACTCGATCCCGCCCAGCGCGACGTCCCGCTGCGCGGCCAGGGAGCCCTCGCTCACCGGTCCGCCCCCTCATCGGTGCCCAACTCGGCAACGGCCGCCCGGGCGAGGGCCTCGCGAAGCCGGCCGGCATCGGTGAGATACCGACCCGGCCCGAGCGGCACGCGCCAGTGCGGATACGGCCCGCTGGTGCGGTCGACGGGGGGAACCCCGATATACGAGGTCTCGACGCGCCCCGTGCCGAGCGTCTGCACCTGCCGGATGCGTCGCCAGCACTGGGCGCTTCCCGGCCGGATCAGCCAGTACATGAGGTTGTAGTCGGCGATGACGGCCCCGGAGGCCCCACCGAGTAACTCCAACGCCCGCCCGCCGAGCGCCTCCGGCGCCCGTACGACGTCCCAGTGCGGGCCGACCCGCACCATCTCTACGTCGGCGCCGCGCGGTGGCGCCCATGTTTGTGGGTTAGGGGTGCTGGTGTGCACGGAAGCCCCCGGCGTCATGGGTGGTCAGATGATGACTGACCGTAGAGACACCGGCGGCTGCCCACCCGAGCTGTCAGTTCGGGCGAACCACGGGCTCGGTGGTCAGAAGACTCCGACCCGCTCCGCCAGCTTCTCAGCCTGCCGGGCATGCATCGTCCGGCCTCGTCGGATCACCGTGAGCATGAGCTTTCGCGCCAGGGGCGTACGTGCCAGGTCCTCCGGGGCCAAGTCCTCAAGTTCCAGCAGGTTCAGGAGCACTGCCGCGTCGTCGCGGCGCAAGTGGTGACAGCGCGCTACCTCCAGATTGAAAGTGAACGATCGCTCCATGGACGGCAGATCACTGGTGTCCACATCGTCTGCCACCTGTAGCGCCTCGCTTGTGTCGCCTGCTTCCATCTCGATGCTGACCTCGTGCAAGGCCACGTTCGTCGGCCCGAAAACGGTCCACATGATGTTGCCTTCTCCGACGCTCCGAGCCGCTGGACGGGCGTGGTTCCTGAGTCTGTCCCGTGCCGCAGACCAGTCACGACGCCGGGCCTCCGCGACGACCGCCACGAGTTGGAGCGCCCCTGACATCGCGACCCTGTCCGGCTCCGCAATGGGCGATCGGCGTAGCTCCTCGACCGCGCGGAGCGCGACCTGCTCGGCGCCGTCCAGTTCCTGAGCGGCCAGTAGAACGTGTCCCAGGTTCCACTGAGCGGCCGCCATGCGCAGCGGGTCATCCGCTTCCTCGGCTGCCCGTACGGCCCGATCGGCGGCCATCATGGACAGATCCACCCGGCTGGTACGCCGCAGGTACGACCGCAACAGGAAGTAGAGGTCAGCCCTCACACGCATGATGCTTCGGCGCTGGGCGGGGTCCATGGCCGAGCGGGCGGTCCGGGCAGCGTGCTCGGCATCCGCGATCAGGCCGGGCAGAACGCCTGCCATGTCGGTGAATCGGGTCTTTCTGCTCTGCCAGATCCGCCAGGCGCTCTCCACACGCTCGCGCAGTGCTGTCGGCTCGGCGGAGGAAGGGCTACAAGGCGACCCGTAGCCCATCAAAGCCCGCACGATCGCGGGCTCGGTCGTGTCCAGGGACGCGCGGCTGCCTACGGCCATGTCGGCAAGCAGCGCGGTGGTGGGCACTCCGAGTTCCTGGGCGATGGCGTGCAGGATGGGCAGCGAGGGCACCTTTAAGCCCCGTTCGATCTGGGACAGGTAATCGGGAGCGATGCCGACGAGCCCAGCCACGACATCTTGTCGCCGCTCGCCGCGGTAGTGCCTGATCCTGTCGCCGATGGGCAGATCGGATGCGACCATGCCTACCTCCGTACGTATGCCCACTCAGCGTATGGCGCCCGTCACCAACGGGGGTCGGTATCCAACGATCGGAAGGCAATACAGTGCCGCTGCTCGTGTTGTGGGACATCGACCACACACTCGTGGATACCCAGGGAGTCGGCCGCGAGATCTGGACCGAAGCGTTCGAAGAGGTCACCGGTCAGCCCATGCGGGAGCAGGTGAAGATCGACGGATCGACCGAGCCGGTCATCCTCCGGGAAACGCTGAGGCTCCACGGACTGCACGACAGCCGTGACCTGTTCGAGCGGTTCGCCCAGGCGCTCGGAGCGGCCCACGTACGGCGCGCGGCCGACCTTCGCGAACGCGGGCGTGCCCTCCCCGGAGCGTCACTGCTGCTCGCGGCCCTGGCGGCGCGGGCCGGGGTCACGCAGACCGTGATGACCGGCAACGTCCGGGCCGCCGCAGAGGTGAAGTTGGCCGCGTTCGGTCTCGACCACTACATCGACCTCTCGATCGGAGCCTTCGGCGAGGACGCGGACGAACGCCCGCAACTGGTGCGCACTGCTCTGCGGCGTGCGCAGATGCCCTCGGAGAACGCTGTCCTTGTCGGGGATACGCCATACGACGTCGAGGGCGGCCTGAGCTGCGGCGTCCGCGTCATCGGCGTGGCCACCGGGCGTACCGATGCGGACGATCTACAGGCCGCCGGAGCTGCGGAAGTCGTCGAAGATCTTGCGGACACGGAGAAGCTGATGAAGCTCCTGACGAAGTGAGCGAAGCCTTGCCCCGACCCCGAGTCCTACAGGGCGGCGAGCCGTACGAGATCGTGCAGCGAGTCGATCTGCCAGTCGGCACCGGCCGCCTCACCTGTGCCGGACCACAGATGACCCCACGGCCCACGGCGCAGATGCGCGACGCGCAGTCCCGCCTCCTTTGCCGGACGGATGTCGTTCGCGGGGTGGTCCCCCACGTACACCGTCTCGTCGGGCGGAGTGGCCACGAGGTCCAGGACGCGGGCGAAGAAGCGGGGGTCGGGCTTGGCCACGCCCCACTCTCCCGACGTGGCGATCTCGTCAATCGGGAGGTCCAGCTCCTGTAGCAACTGGCCGACGTGCGCGGTCTGGTTGCCCGCGATGACGACCCGGATCCCCTTCTCACGGAGGGCCGCGAGGGCCGGACGCACATCCGGGTAGAGATCGACCTCGCTCAGTTCCTCACCCACCCCGGCGGCCTCCATCGCGGCTCGCTCTGCCGCGATGTCGATGTCGGGCCGAATGAGCCGCAGGGCATCGGCGTTGTCGCGGCCCTGAGCGACGACCGCCCCGACGAGTGCGGAGAGCGTATGGCGGGGGACGTTCAGCCAGTCCGCCCACATGGCCCACCCACGGTCATCCCGGATCAAGGTCTCGCCGACGTCGAAGACCACTGCGCGCATCATGCGGGCAGCGTAGGCGGGTGGCCCGGGCCCACGCCTGTCCGGCCTGAAGCGGCCCCGGTTGGGGCATGCTGGGGCACATGAGGCAGGGGGAGCCCGGGGAGGGCGAGGGGTATTCGGGGCGGGGCGCGGGGCGTCGGTACATTGTCGCGTCCGTGGTGAGCGGCGTGGCTGTCGCGGTGGCCGTCACCCATGTGCTGGCACCGGATCTGAAGATAGACAACGTCACCGTGGCGCTCCTGGTCGTGGCGGTCGTGCCCTGGCTGCGCGATCTGCTCAACAGCATCGAACTGCCGGGCGGGGTCCGCCTGGAGTTCAAGGAGGCGGTCGAGCAGCGCATCGAGGCCGCCGAGCGCATCGCCGACGCCGCCCTCGTCGGTAGCGGCGACGACGGACCGGAGACCGACGACGCCACGGCGCTGGCGGACGTGCGCCGACTGGCCGCCGAATACCTCGGGGTCCGTAGGTCGATGGCCAGTGGATCCGCCCGTACGCAGCGCATGAGCGGCATCTTCGCGCGGCTGGTGCGCGCCACCCAGCGGCTCGCGGACCCCGACCTCGACGGCTGGCTCACCTCCCCGGACGGCGGTCTGCGGCTGGCCGCCTACGCGCGGCTCTACGCGGTGCCGGTACCCGACGCGCTGACCCTGCTCGCCGACGCCGTCGTCAGGGAGCCGATCGCCTTCAACCAGTACTGGGGCATCCACGCGCTCGACAAGGTCGTTGACGCCGTCGGGGTCGAGGACGTACCGCCAGGTGTCGTCCGCCGGCTGGAGGACTGCCGACCGCGTGGCAGCGACCGGGTGGCCCTCCTGCGCCGTCTGATCACCAAGCTCCACGGCCTCCGATAGGCCCCTCCGGGTACCCCCCCAAAAAACGCTTGATCTGAAGCAACTAATTTGTCAAGCATTTTCAAGAGGGGTACCCCAACCCCCTCCGGATGCCCGGCACCTACCCCGGCCCCCGACCAGCGCAGCCGCCACCGGCGCCCACCCCACCGACCCGGCGCCCGGCAGCGGCGCCGCGCCCCCCACCTCCGCCGCCGCTGCTCAATTGCGCCGAAGGCGCGAAACGGCGCCGCACCCGATCACCCCGACCAGCCCGATCACCCCGACCAGCCCGATCACCCCGACCAGCCCAACCCCGACCACCCCAACCCCGACCACCCCGACCACCCCGACCACCCCGATCACCCCGAGAACCCCCACAGGGTCCGTCGTACCAGCGGCTGACCCCCTCGCCCCCTCCGTACTGCGTTCTCAGTAGCCGGAAGTGTCGGCAGGCGCATGACGACACGACCGCCCCCTCCCAGCGAGCCTGGACGGACAGTCGGCACCAGATGTTCGGCACCAGATGTGGAGACCTCCTGCCGTGGCTACTTTCCTTTACCGAGTGGGCCGTCTGGCCTTCCGGCGACGCTGGTACGTCGCCCTGGTCTGGGCGGCCGTGCTGGCTGCCGTCGGGCTGGGCGCCCTCAAGGCTCCGGGAGCCTCCGACGACGGGTTCTCCATGCCGGGCATCGAGGCCCAGAAGGCGTTCGACCTGATGGAACAGCGCTTCCCCGGAACCTCCGCCGACGGCGCGACCGCCCGGGTCGTCTTCGTCGCGCCGGGCGGTGAGAAGGTCACCGCCGCCGAGAACAAGCGGGCCGTCGAGAAGGCCGTGGCCGACCTGGCCGACGGCCCACAGGTCGCGAGTGCTGTCGACCCGTTCCAGGCGAAGGCCGTCAGCAAGGACGGCTCGACGGCGTACGCGTCCGTCACCTACAAGGTCGCCGCCAACGACCTCACCGACGCCGGCAAGACCCGTCTGGAGCGGGCCATCGACACGGCCCGGGACTCCGGGCTGACCGTCGAGGCGGGCGGAAGCGCGATGGACGACGGTGCCGGGCCCGGCGGCGTGGCCGAGGTGATCGGGGTCGCGATAGCCGCCGTCGTACTGCTGGTCACCTTCGGTTCGCTGGCCGCCGCCGGACTGCCGCTGCTGACCGCCCTCATCGGCGTCGGCGTGAGCATGGCCACCATCCTGACCCTGTCCCAGGCGCTGGGCCTGTCCACGACGACCGGCACCCTGGCGATGATGCTGGGCCTCGCGGTCGGCATCGACTACGCCCTGTTCGTCGTCTCCCGCTACCGCGAGGAACGCGCCAAGGGCCGTGTGCCGCAGGAGGCGGTCGGTCTGGCGGTCGGCACGGCCGGTTCCGCGGTCGTGTTCGCCGGGCTCACCGTGGTCATCGCGCTGGCCGGACTCGCGGTGGTCGGCATCCCGATGCTCACCAAGATGGGCCTGGCCGCGGCGGGCGCGGTCGTCGTCGCCGTACTGATCGCGCTGACGCTGGTCCCGGCGTTCCTCGGGTTCTGGCCGAACGCCGTGCTCCGGCGGCGGGCCCGCAAGACCGGACGGATCGAGGAGGAGGGCACCCGGAACAACGGGGGCAGCCGCTGGGCGCGGTTCGTACTGCGGCGTCCGCTGCCCGTGCTGCTGCTCGGCGTGGTGGGCCTCGGAGCCCTCGCGGTGCCGATGACGGCCCTGCAACTCGGCATGCCCGGGGACGAGGCCAAGTCGACCTCCACCACCGAGCGCCGGGCCTACGACGCGCTCGCCGAGGCGTTCGGGCCGGGCTTCAACGGGCCGCTGACCGTCGTCGTGGACGCGAAGGGGGACGCCGGCGCGAAAGGGGACGCCGGCGCGAAAGGGGCCGACGGCGCGAAGGGTGCCGCCGACGCGAAGCGCGCCGCCGAAACCGTCGCGAAGCGGATCGGCGGCACCGAAGGCGTCATCTCCGTCTCCCCGCCCCGCTTCAACCAGGCCGGTGACACGGCCGTCTTCCAGGTCGTGCCGGCCACGTCGCCGACCGACGAGAAGACCAAGGACCTGGTCACGACCATTCGGGGCGAGCGGCCGGGAGTCGAGTCCGAGACCGGGGCGACCTTCGAGGTCACGGGCACCACCGCGCTGAACATCGACATCTCCGACAAGGTGCAGGCCGCGCTGATCCCTTATCTGGTCGTCGTCGTGGGCCTCGCGATCGTGCTCCTGCTGGTGGTCTTCCGGTCCCTGCTCGTCCCGCTGAAGGCGGCCCTCGGCTTCCTGCTGTCGGTGCTGGCCTCCCTCGGCGTGGTCGTCCTCGTCTTCCAGCAGGGCCATGGCGCCGGACTCCTGGGCGTGGAACAGACCGGCCCGATCATGAGCCTGATGCCGATCTTCCTGGTGGGCATCGTCTTCGGCCTGGCCATGGACTACGAGGTGTTCCTGGTCTCGCGGATGCGGGAGGCGTACGTCCATGGCGAGAGGCCCGGCGAGGCGATCACCTCCGGCTTCCGGCACAGCGCCCGCGTGGTGGTGGCCGCCGCGCTGATCATGATCGCGGTGTTCGCCGGGTTCATCGGCGAGAGCGACTCCATGATCAAGATGATCGGGTTCGGACTCGCCTGCGCCGTCCTGTTCGACGCCTTCGTCGTACGGATGGCGATCGTGCCCGCCGTGCTCGCCCTGCTCGGCGACAGGGCCTGGTGGCTGCCGAAGTGGCTGGACCGGCTGCTGCCCAACGTCGACGTGGAGGGCGAGGCCCTCAGCCGCCGACAGGAAGCGGGCCAGGAAGCGGGCCGGGCAGCGGACCAGGGAACAGACCCGCAAGCCGACCCGGAGGCGGACCCGGAGGCCGACCCGGAAGCGGACCCGGAGGCGGACCCGGAGGCGGGCCCGCATCCGGCCGGGACGCCCGGCCGCGAAGTGGCCCGTACCTGATACGACCACCCTGCCCACCCCACCGACCGGGGCCACCCGTGGCGAACGCCATGGGCGGTCCCGGCAGCCGTTCGCGCGGGGAGCGGGGAAACGGTCACGATGGCCCGAGAGCAACGACCGGAGAGCCCGATGAGCACCAGCCTTGAGCGTTACACGGACCGTTTCGAGCACTACGCCGACCGTTACCCCCGTGTCGTCGACGTGGCGCTCGTCCTGGCACTGATGGGCGGTGCGACCCTCGGCAGCAATCTCAGCCTGCCCGGCGCCAACCCACCCGACCAGGACAGGACCGCCGTCGTCCTCATGGGCGTGTCCTGCCTCGCCCTGCTGAAGTACCGCAGCCATCCGCGCACCGCCGTCGTCGTGACCGCGGTCTGCACCGTGATCGCGATCTCGCGGGGGTATCTGCTCACCCCCCTGCTGCTGGGCCCCGTCATGGCGGCGCTCTACTGGCTGGCCACGCTCAGCGACCGCAAGACCACCCGCGTCTTCGGCGTCACCACCATGGTGGCGCTGATGGCCGCGGCGGTGTTCGCCGACTCCATGGACGGCCTCCCCCTGCTGCTCAGGACGATCGGCCCCTTCTTCTGGCTGATGCTGCCGCTCGCCGCGGGCAACATGACCCGGCTGCGGCGCGTCTACCTGGCATCGGTGCAGGCCCGCGCCGAACACGCCGAGCGCACCCGGGAGGAGGAGGCCCGGCTGCGCGTCACCGAGGAGCGCATGCGCATCGCCCGCGAGCTGCACGACGTCGTGGCCCACCACATGGCCCTGGCCAACGCGCAGGCCGGTACGGCCGCCCACCTCGCGCTCACCAGCCCCGAGCAGACGAAGAAGATCCTCACCGACCTGACCGGCACCACCTCCTCCGCGCTGCGCGAGCTGAAGGCCACGCTGGGACTGCTGCGCCAGAACGACGACCCGGCCGCCGCGTCGCTGGAGCCGTCCCCCGGCCTCGCCCGGCTGCCCGAACTGGTCTCGGCGTGTGCGTCCGCGGGGCTCGCCGTCACGGTCACCACGACGGGGGAGCCCCGCCCGCTCTCCCCCGGGGTGGACCTGACCGCGTACCGGATCGTGCAGGAGGCGCTCACCAACGTCTCCAAGCACGCCGCCGCGGACGCCGCACACGTACGCATCGCCTACGCCGGATCCCGCCTGCTGATCACGGTCAGCAACGACGGCCCGGACGCCATGGGCAGCCCGGACGCCACGGGCACCACCGCTGCCGCCGAGCCCGGGCCGAACCGGGGCTTCGGCGTCATGGGCATGCGCGAACGCGCCCACACCATCGGCGGCGAACTCCGTGCGGGCCCCCGCCCGGAAGGCGGCTTCGAGGTCACCACCGCACTGCCGCTCCAGCCCTCGGCACCCGAGACGCCACCCCAGGCGGCGCCCGAAGCGGCCCCCCAGGCGGCCGCAGCGGCCACAGACGTTCCAGCAGCAGGAGAAGAGTCATGACCATCAGGGTGCTGCTCGCCGACGACCAGGCCCTGCTGCGGGCCACCTTCCGGATACTGATCGACTCCTGCGAGGACATGACGGTGGTCGGCGAGGCATCGGACGGCGCGGAGGCGCTGGAACTGACCCGCGCCCACCACCCCGACATCGTCCTCATGGACATCCGGATGCCGGGCACCGACGGTCTCGCCGCCACCTCCGCGATCTGCGCCGACCCGGAGCTGGCCGCCACCCGCGTCCTCATCCTGACGACGTTCGAGACCGAGGACTACGTCGCCCAGGCGCTGCGCGCCGGTGCCAGCGGCTTCCTCGGCAAGGACGTCACCGCCGACGCCCTGCTGGCCGGTCTGCGCACGGTGGCCTCCGGCGAGGCGCTGCTGTCACCCGCCGCGACCCGCACCCTCATCACGAACTTCCTCATGTCCCCCGCCCCCGACACCCACCTCGCGCCCCCGGAGCGCCTGTCGGAGCTCACCGGCCGTGAGCGCGAGGTGATGGGCCTGGCCGCCGAGGGCAGGTCCAACACCGAGATCGCCGAGATCCTCACGCTCAGCCCGCTGACCGTGCGCACCCATATCCACCGCGCGATGACGAAGCTGGGCGCCCGCGACCGCGCCCAACTGGTCGTCATCGCCTACCAGACGGGCCTGGCACAGGCGGCTCCGCCCGCACCGTGACCGCCGAGGCCGAGGCCGAGGCCGAGGCCGGTGTCACGGTGTCACGGTGTCACGGTGTCACGCGTCGGTGTTTCGCACCGCGCCTCACCCGCTCTGCGGGATCCGGACGGCCTGCCCGCTGACCCGCACCCGGGGCTCGTCGGGCGTGACGTCGAGCAGGAGATCGCTGGGGCGGCCCATGCCCTCGCCCTGGCGGATACGGACCCGGGTCGGGCCGTCGACCAGGCCGAGAGCCCGCAGATAGCCGCCGAAGGCGGCGGCCGCGGCGCCGGTGGCCGGGTCCTCGACCACCCCGCCGACCGGGAACGGATCGCGGGCGTGGAAGACGAAGCCGTTCGTAACGCCGTCCGCCGAGCCACGCGCGGAGCCGTCCCCCGCCTCGCGCCACACCAGATGCACCGTCGTCCAGCCGTGCCGCCGCATCACCGCCTCCAGCGCGTCGTAGTCGTAGTCGAGGTCCGCCAGCCGCTCGCGGGTGGCGGCGGCGAGGACGAGGTGGTCGTTGCCCGCGAAGGCGACATGCGGGGGCAGGGCCGGGTCCAGGTCGTCCGCGGACCAGCGCAGCGCGGCCAGCGTCGGTTCGACCTCCGTGCCCGGGTCGGCGGGGCGCGACCGGGTGGGAACGCTGGTGAGCGTGGCCCGGGACGGGCCGTCGCCGTCGCCGTCACCGTCGGCCGTGGTCTCGACGCGGATCTCGCCCGAGGCGGTGTCGAAGACCAGCTCGCCCGGGCCGTCGCGGTCGGCGAGGGCGACGGCCGTGGCGATGGTGGCGTGTCCGCAGAAGGCGACCTCGGCGAGCGGGCTGAAGTACCGCAGCCGGTAGCGGCGCGCGGCCTCGTCCCGCTCGGTGATGAACGCGGTCTCCGAGTAGCCGACCCGTGCGGCGACGGCGGTCATGGCCGCGTCGTCGTCCGCGAGGGCCGCGGCGTCGAGGACCACACCGGCGGGGTTGCCGCCGTCGGGGTGGGTGGTGAAGGCGGAGTAGTGCAGAACGTCGATGTCCGTCGTGGGTGCCGTCATGCCGTCCACCGTTCCACCGCGGCCGGTATCGCGTCCAACGATTCCTTTCGCTGGAGGCGATCGAGAAACCCGATGGAGCCAGGTGGGGGCTGCCTATCCTGACCGTCGTGGACACACGACTCCTGAGGACGTTCGCGGCGCTGGCGAGAACCGGCAGCTTCACCGCGACCGCCGCCGATCTCCATCTCGCCCAGTCCACCGTCACCGTCCAGATACGCACCCTGGAACGGGAACTGGGCACCCGCCTCTTCGACCGGCTGCCGTCAGGCGCCCTGCCGACCAGCGCCGGCCGCCGGCTGCTGAAGGAGGCCGAGGAGGTGCTGGACGCCGAGGCCCGGCTGCGCGCGGTGGCGGCGGCCGGAAACGGCGACGGCGCGGACGGCACGGTGGAGGGCCCCGTCGCCCTCGGCGCGGGCGAGTCCCTCTGCGCCTCGCACCTCCCCCGCGTGATCGCCTCCCTGCGCCGCAGCCACCCCGGTATCGACCTCCACCTCCACCCCGCGGGCACCGCGGCGGCCGTCGAGGGCCTGCGTACGGGCCGGCTCGACCTCGCCCTCCTCCTCGAACAGGAGGTGACCGACGCCGACTTGGTCGCCCGCCCCATCGCCCGCGAACCCCTCGTCTACCTCGCCGCCCCCGGCCATCCGCTGGCCGGCCGCGAGGCGGACTGGGACGAACTGGCCGCGCAGAGCTTCTTCGTCCACGAACAGGGCTGCTCCTACAGCGACCACCTCGTCCGCACCCTGCTCACCCTCCCCGGCCCGCCACCCCGCCTCACCCGCTTCGGCAGCATCGAGGCCGCCCGCTCCTGCGTCGCCGCCGGGCTCGGCCTGACGCTGCTGCCCCGCGCCACGGTGGAACGCCAGCTCGCCGACGGCCAACTCGCCGAAGTCCACGGCCCACCCATCCCCCCGGTGCCCGTGCACCTCACCCGGCACCGCCGCCGCTGGACCAGCCCGGCGGCGCGGGCGGTGGCGGACGAGCTGACGCGGTTGCTTCCGGGGTGAGCCGTGGGGGCGCATCCAGCCCGTCCGGCGATTGAGGACACGCCCGAAGGGCGTCCGGGGTCAGGGGAGCGGCCCGCCGCAGCCGTCACGACCCGCCGGACGCCCCCGGGACGCCCCCTAACGGACCTCGACCGCGCCGTCGTCCGCCCCGCCCTGTCGCTTCGGCTTCGGCTCGTCCTGCGGCCCCGGCGTGCCCATGTTGCGCCGCACCGCGTCCAGGATGGTCAGCCCCTGGCCGACCAGGCCCGCCGCGATCTCGCTCAGCCCATCGGCCCCGTTGAGGACGTTGACGTTCGCCCCGGACAGCCCGGCGGCGGCCTCCTTGACGATCTGCGGAAGCTGGTCGATCAGCATGCGGTCGAGCGCCACCCGGCCGTGCGAGGCCGCCGCCTCGGCCTGGATCTTCATCCGCTCCGCCTCGGCCATGGCCACGACCCGGATCCGCTCGGCCTCCGCCTCCGCCGGTTTCACGATCTCGGCCACGAGCTGCTGCTGCCGCAGATCGGCCGCCCGCTGGGCCAACTCGGTCCGCGCCGCCAGCACTTCCCGCTGGGCGTGTGCCTCCGCCAGCGGCCCCGCCTGGGCGGCCTCGGCCTGGGCGCGGTCCACCTCGGCGGTGTACTGGGCCTGGACCACCGCCGTCTGCCGCGCGTACTCGGCCTGGTTGCGCGCCGCCTCCTGCTCCGCCTCGGCCGATGCCTGGCTGGCCTGCGCCTGGGCGATCTGGGCCTGCCGCTGGATGGCGGCCTTGTGCGGGGCGGACATCGCGTCGATATAGCCGGTGTCGCCGTCGTCGATCGACTGGATCTGCAACGAGTCCACGATCAGACCGATCTTCGCCATCTCCGCCTTGGAGGTGTCCAGCACCTCGGTGGCCAGCTTCTGCCGCTCGGTGATGATCTCCTCGACCGTCATCGAGCCGATGATGGACCGCAGATGGCCCGCGAAGATCCGGCCCGTCAGCACCGCCATCTGCTCCTGGTCGGAGAGGAACCGCTGCCCCGCGTTGACGATGGACTCGGTGTCATTGCCCACCTTGAACGCGATCACCGAGCGCACCGTCAGCGTGATGCCCTGCCGGCTGACGCACTTCTCCTCGACCTCCGCCTCACACATCGCCAGCGTCAGGAAGCGGACCTTGCGGAAGACCGGAAGCACGAACTTGCCGTGCCCGGTCACCACGCGAAACGGCGCACCCCCCTGCCCACGCCTGCCCCCCGAGATCAGCATCGCCTGGTCGGGTGCGGGCACGCGGTAACCGAACATCCTTCGTCTCCTCAGCCGGCGCCGCCGGCCGTGCCGGACGACGCGTTCAATGGATCGGTCCACTCGATGACGTCGACCTGGCGGGAGCCACGGAAGTCGATCACGAGGACGGACGCGCCTTGGGGCAACGGGTCGGCAGACCAGGCGAGGAACGTCTCCGAACCGCCTCTGACCCGCACCAGGACCTCACCGGGACCACCGGCTCCCCGGGTGCCGAGTACCAGCACCCCGGTGCAACCGATCACAGGATCATCCGGTGTCATACGGCGGCCGCCCCCCAGTCGTTCCGCTGCTGAAATCCGACGTTAGACCGTTTTCCCGGCGCCGGATACGGTTGTGCGCTGCGAGGACCGGATGAACCGCCACCCGCGCGGATGGCCGCTACGAGGTGGCGTCCTTGGCTTCGGTGTCGGTGTCGGTGTCGGTGTCGCCCTTGGCGTCCGCTTCGGCCTCGCCGTCCGCCGAGTCCTCGAAATACGCGTCGAGCACCGCGTCGAGCTCCGCCGTCCATTCCTTGAGGAACTTACGGGCGGGTGCCTCGACATCGGCCGTGTACCAACGCCGGTTGGTCGTATAGACCGTGATCCCGAAGCGCTTCCCGAACCGCGGGGAGTCGACCTCCACCGCGCCGATCTCGTCCCATCCGAACTCGGCCTTCTCGCCGTCGAGTTCGAACACGACACCATGGCGTCCGGCCCGGATCGCACCGCGCCGGTCGGACACGTCGAAGGTGACGCCGCCGTCCTCCTCCTCGCCGTCCTCCTTCCCTTCCGCTTCCTCGCCGTCGTCGTCCGCTTCCCCGTCGGACCCGACGTCGCCCTTCGCATCGGCTTCGTCGTCGGACTCCGCCTCGGCGTCGGCGCCTTCTCCCTCGGCGCCCTTCACCTGGTCGGCTTCGTCCTCGGCGGTGACTTCCTCGGGCGGCCGCTCTGCTGCGTTGTCCGGTGCGTCCTCCTCCACTTCGGCAGGGCGCGGGGACGTCAGGCCGGGGACATACCCCGGATCCGTCCCGGCTGTGTGCATGGGCGGGATGATCGGTCCAGTGCTCTGCTCCACGGCGGGAAGTATTGCCGATAAACCTGTGCCGACGACAGGCAACCCCGTCCCCAATCGAGCCGACCCGGAAAAGCCGCAGGTTGCGCGGAGCGAATCCGGACGCGGGCCGCGGTGCGGGCCGGAGCCCGCACCTTTACCGTCCCTTTACTATGGGTGGAGGGACACTGCCTTCCCCGGACATGTGGGGATCGACCGGACGTCCCGGCGAGCCACCTACCAGCGACGAAGGAGCACCAGACCCGCGATGGGCGACCCTGACCCTCCCAGTACCACCCGTGCCACCCTCCGCCCGCCCCTCACGAGGACGCCCCTCACGAGGACGCCTCTCACGAGGACGCACCTCACCACGGCATCCCTCACCAGGGAGCCCCTGAGCGGGCAGACGGCGGTGGCACGGTGACCGAGATCCTGTTGCTTCTCCTCGCGCTGGCGCTCACGCTCGCCTGCGCGCTCTTCGTGGCCGCCGAGTTCTCCCTCACCACCGTCGAACGTGGTGACCTGGAGCGCGCCGCCGAAGCCGGTGAGCGCGGGGCCGACAGCGCGCTGACGGCGGTGCGCCGGCTGACGTTCCAGCTCTCCGGGGCCCAACTGGGCATCACCGTCACCTCCTTGGTGATCGGCATGCTCGCCGAGCCCTCGCTGGCCGCCCTGCTCCAGGGCCCGCTCACCGCGACCGGCCTGCCCGAGGGCGCGGCCTCGACGACCGCGCTGGTGCTGGGCGTGGCCCTCTCCACGGTGGTGCTGATGGTCGCCGGGGAGCTGGTGCCCAAGAACTGGGCGATCTCCCGCCCCCTGCACGTGGCCAAGGCGGTGGCCGCCCCGCAGCGCGCCTTCACCGCCGCCTTCGCCCCGCTGATCCACCACCTCAACAACACGGCCAACCGCCTGGTGCGCCGTCTGGGCCTGGAGCCCGCCGAGGAGCTGGCCTCCGCCCGTACCCCGGACGAACTGGTCGCGCTGGCGCGCCACTCGGCCGCCGCGGGCGCGCTGGAACAGGACGCGGCCGAGCTGTTCGTCCGTACGCTGCGTCTGAGCGAGCTGACCGCCGAGAACGTGATGACCCCGCGCGTGGACGTCCAGGCGCTGGAGGCCCACGCCACGGCCGCCGACGCCGCCAACCTCACCCTGGCGACGGGCCGGTCCCGTTTCCCCGTCTACCGCGACACCCTGGACGAGGTCGTCGGCACCGTACACATCCGCGATGTCCTCGCCCTGGCCGCCGCCGACCGCGCCACCACCCCCGTCACCGACCTGGCCACGCCCCCGCTCCTGGTCCCCGACAGCCTCCCGGTGGACCGGCTGCTGGACCGGCTGCGCAGGGCGCACACCATGGCCGTCGTGATCGACGAGTACGGGGGCACGGCGGGTGTCGCCACCCTGGAGGACATCGTCGAGGAGATCGTCGGCGACGTACGCGACGAACACGACACCGACGAGACCCCCGGCCTGGTGCCCCTCGGCCCCGGCACCTGGGAGGCGGACGGCAGCGTACGGCTGGACGAGCTGACCGGCATCGGCCTGACCGCCCCCGAGGGTCCGTACGAAACGGTGGCGGGCCTCCTGGCCACCGCCCTGGAGCGCATCCCGGCCGCCGGGGACACCGTCGAGACCGACGGCTGGCGGCTCACGGTCCTGAAGGTGGACCACCACCGCGCCGACCGCGTACGGATCACCAAGACCTCCAATACCACCGAGACCTCCAACACCAGCGAGACCTCCAACACCGGCGAGCCCGCCGAGATCACCGAGGCCACCCGATGACCGTCATCCAACTCGCCATCGGCGCCCTCACCCTCCTCACCAACGCCTTCTTCGTCGGTGCCGAATTCGCCCTGATCTCCGTGCGCCGCAGCCAGATCGAACCGCGCGCACAGGCGGGGGAGAAGCGGGCGCGCGGTGTGCTGTGGGCGCTGGAGCATCTGTCCGCGCTGATGGCCACGGCCCAGCTCGGCATCACCATCTCCTCGCTCGCCCTGGGCGCGGTCGCCGAACCGGCCATCGCCCATCTGCTGGAGCCCGTCTTCGACACCGTTCATGTGCCGCACGCCCTGGTGCACCCGATCGCCTTCGTCGTCGCGCTCACGGCGGCCACCTATCTCCACATGCTCATCGGCGAGATGGTCCCCAAGAACATCGCCCTGGCCGCCCCCGAGCGCACCGCACTCCTCCTCGGCCCGCCGCTGGTGGCCCTCACCCGCCTCCTGCGCCCGGTCGTCTTCGGCGTCAACGCCTTCGCCAACGCGGTGCTGCGGCTGCTGAAGGTCGAGCCCAAGGACGAGGTCGAGTCGGTCTTCACCGACGATGAACTCATCCGGCTGGTACGGGACTCCAGCGACGCCGGGCTGCTCGACAAGTCCGGCGGCGACCGGCTGCGCGACGCCCTGGAGCTGGGCACCCGGCGGGTCGGCGACATCCTCGTCCCCCTCGACGCGATGGTCACCGTCGACCATCGCGTCACCCCCGCCCAACTGGAACGCACGGCCGCCGCCTCCGGCTACTCCCGGCTGCCGGTCACCGGCCCCGGCGGCGCCATCCTGGGCTACCTCCACATCAAGGACACCCTGGGCGCCGTCGACCGGGACCGCCCGTTCCCCCGTACCGCCGTCCACACCATCTCCCGGGTGCGGGCCGACACCCCGCTGGACGACACCCTCACCACCATGCGCGCCACCGGCACCCACCTGGCCGTCGTGACGGCCGACACCGGTACGGCGGTCCTCGGCTTCGTCACGATGACGGACGTCCTGGACGAACTCGTGGGCCCGGCCGCGGTGTAGGGCCCCAGCCGCGCCGATCAGGACGGGTGCCGCGCCGAAGGGCGGTCCGGGCGCACGGAGAACGCCGTGTCCCCGGCCGTCCCCACGATCGCGTCCCGCACGAGCACCACCCTCGGCTCGGTGTCCTCCGCCGCCGTCCCGGGGTTGTCCAGCGCGGCCGTACGCCACGCCTCCGTGCCGTTGTCCACGTTCAGCGCCAGCAGCCGGCCGAAGCGGTTGGAGAAGTACAACTGCCCGTACCGTCCGGAGAGCACGGGCGTGGACAGGTTCTCCGTCTCCGTCGCCCGCTGCCACAGCTCCCGGCCGCTGTCCGCCGAGACCGCGGTGACCGTGCCGTTGGCACGGACGAAGTAGACGACACCGCGCAGCAGGGTCGGCTTGCCCAGCACCGGGCGGCGCAGCGGGATCCGCTTGGTCTCGCCGGTGCTCGGATCGACCCGGAGCATGGCGGTGTACGGGCGCTCGTAGCCCGATTCGTACACCTCCTTCGCGGTCTGCGGTATCAGGAACAGCGGCTTGCCCGCTGCCGCGCCGACGGTCAGTGTCTTCTTCGGCAGCGTGGTGAGTTCGTGCTGCTTGCCGTCCGAGGCGTCGAACCGCAGCAGTTCGTACGGGCCCTCGGCGGCCAGGCCGTTGGCGGCAACGGGTGAGCACAGGCCGTACGGTTCGCCGCCCAGTACCGTCGGCTCGCAGTACTTCCCCTGGGGCGCCGGTGACTGCCACAGCCGCTTACCCGACGTCCCGTAGGCGACGAGCTGACCGCCGTCCGGCGACAGCGTCAGCACCCCGCCGCGGAACAGCTCCACCGGGGCCGAGCCGTTGATCCGCTGCTCCCACCGCTGTCGCTTGGTGGCGGCGTCCAGGGCCACCACCGACCGGTGGCCGTCCTCCGACGCCCGGTAGGCGTAGGCGATTCCGTCCCGCACCCCGACCGGGCGCGCCGCCTGGGGGCGGGTGCCCCAGCGCCACAGTACGCGGCCGGTGGCGGCGTCGACCTTGGCGACCGTGAACCCGTTTCCGGCGCAGTACAGGGTCCGGCCGTTGTCCGGGACACATCCGGACTGCTGGTAGACGAAGGGCGGCCCCTCGGTCTCGACCCGCAGATCCGTTCGCCACGGCTTCCAGCCCTCGGGGAGCGACGCGGGCTTCTGGGACGGCGCGGTGGCGGAGGCGGAGGACGCGTCGCCCGACGACTCCGTCATGTCCGGCGCGAAGACCGCCGCCGCGACGATCAGCCCGGTGACGGCCAGGGCCACCCCGGCGGAGGTGACGACGAGCCGCCGCCGAGCGCCCCGGCCGGGGCCGATGCGCCCGGGGGCGGGGGGTTGCGAGCCGGGGGGCTGGGGAGCGGGCCGCGGATCGTGGGCCGAGGAGGCGGGAGGACGCCCAGCGGCAGCCGCTCCGACGTCGGCAACCCTCGCGGGACCCCCGGCTGCTCCGGGACCCCCGGCTGCTCCGGGACCCCCGGCCGCTCCGGGACCCCCGGCCGACCCGGGACCAGCGGCCGACCCCGGACCACCGGCCGTTTCGACGCGCTCCGCCGCGGGAAAGTCCGGCAGCGCACGCAGCATTTGATGCAGTTCGTCCAGCTTCGGCCGGGCCTCCGGCTCCTTGGCCAGACAGCGTTCGGCGATGCCCCGCAGGGGTGCCGGGACCTCGTCGAGCGTCGGATGCTCGTACATCACCTGGTAGCCCGACAGATACGGGCTGTCGGACTCGAACGGGCTGCTGCCGCGCGCCGCGAACACCAGCAGCGACCCCAGCGAGAACACATCAGACGCCGCCGTGACGTCCCGCGGACTGCGCAACTGCTCAGGCGACATGAACGGCGGGGTGCCCAGCACCCGCCCGATGGTGACGGTGAGCGTCTGGCTGTCGACGGCGCGGGAGATGCCGAAGTCGATGACGCGCGGCCCGTCCTCGGCCATCAGGATGTTGGCGGGCTTCAGATCCCGGTGCACCACCCCGGCCCGGTGGATCTCGCGCAGCGCCTCGACCAGCCCGAGGCCCAGCGTCCGCAAGGTGTGCCCGTCCAAGGGGCCGTTCTTCCGTACGACCTCCGAGAGGGTGCGCCCCGGCACATACAGCGTGGCCATCCACGGCCGGTCGGCCTCCGGATCGGCGTCCACGACGGGTGCGGTGAACGCCCCGCTCACCCGGCGCGCCGCCGCGACCTCCTGCCGGAAACGGGTCCGGAACTCCTCGTCCTGCGCGTACTGCTCGTGGACCAGCTTGAGCGCGACCTGCCGCCCCGACGCCGAACGCCCGAGATAGACGACGCCCATGCCGCCCGACCCCAGCCGGTCGACCAGGGCGTAGCCGCCTATGGATTCCGGATCCCCGGTGGCCAGCGGCATCGCCGATCCCCTTTCCCGCGCTGTCTCCGCGTCTTGAACGGCCCTACCGGCCTCCTAGATTAGGTCGGCGGGGGCATCGGCGGACCAGGCGGCCCAGGGCGTGGCGGAACGGTTACCAGCGCAGCGCCCTCCGGCGGCGGGACAAACGGACGGACCGGCGAACGGGCGGGGCGGCCAACTGGAGGTGGGACCCGTGCCGTTGCGTTAGTGCCGCGTTAGCGGAACGGCGTTTCGGCAGCAGCTTTACGCCAGCGGATCACGGCAGGCTCATAGCCATACCGAGGGCCGGAGCGGAACACCGGCCGGACCGCCGACCCGACGCAAGGGGAGAAACCCACCATGAACGTCACCGCCTACCGCCGCGGCCGCACCGTCCGTACCATCGCCGCCTCGATGCTGGCCGTCGCCGCGCTGGGCCTGACGGCGGCGTGCGGCGGCAGCGGAGACGGAGGTTCGGACAACGAGGGCAAGGCGAAGTCGTCGGCCTCGGCTCCGGCGGACAAGACGGCCAAGGGGGGCAGCGCGGACGCCAAGGACGCGAAGACGCAGGCCCAGAAGATCGGGGCGGCGCCCGAGGACGAGCCGATCGGCGACTGCGACGTCAACAAGACGGCCTTCTCCCTCCAGAAGGTCAAGAACCCGATCAACCACCTGCTGCTCAAGGCGACCAACGGGGCCGGCGTGGACTGCAAGCTGGTCGGCTACCCCGGTCTGAAGTTCGGCGAGGACGCGCAGTCCGCCACTCCGGTGAACGAGGACAGCCAGCCGCAGTCCGTCGTCGTGCTCGCCCCGGGCGAGAGCGCCTACGCGGGCATCACCACCTCCTCGGGGGACGGCTCGGGTTCGGAGGGCAGCGAGGTCAACTCCCTCGAGGTGTTCATCGACGGCAGCGAGGACCCCGCGAGCGTCGAACTGCCCGGCGGCTCGGTCTACATCGACAGCGCCGCCCAGGTCACGTACTGGCAGACGACCGCGCAGGACGCCCTGACCTGGTAGGCCCGAGCAATCGCGGCGCTGGGCGGCGCGGTCGGGGCCGCCCTGCTGCTGGGAACCCCGTCCTCCGCCTTCGAGACCGTCGTACCGTGGCTGATCGCCCTCGGCTCGGTGCTGATCCTGGTCCGCGATCCGCTCCGCCGACTCGTGGCCTCCCGCTCAGGGTCCCTCGCGCGGACCGCCCGGCCCACCCTCCCGCTCGCCATCGCCCTCGGCGGCCTGGGCCTGGCCATCTCCCTGTGGCGCTGGCCGGCGACCTCTTGACGTACGCCAGGCGAGCCGGCGGAGCGCCACCACCGCACGGGATCAGCGCGCGAGCAGGGACTCCACCCGGGACAAGGTGTCCAGCACATTGGCCTCGGTGATCGCCATGCGTGCCTCGTCCGGCGTCAGCCAGCGCAGCGGCGCGTCCGGGTTCTCCGGCCGTACCGCCTCGGGAACGCTGGTGGCCAGCACATACCGCACATCGGCGTGCTCATGCGCCGGCTCCCGGCTGCTCGCGGGGACCGGGACGATCACCACATGCCGTACGTCCGCGTCCGGCCACGGCGCCAGATCGGGCAGCCCCGTCTCCTCCCGCCCCTCCCGCAGCGCGATGGCGAGCGGATCGTGCTCGCCCGGGTCGCCGTGCCCGCCCACCAGCAGCCACGACTGGTGGCGCTGGTGCCAGCGCAGCAGCACGCGGCCGCTGTCGGGATGCACGATCAGGGCGGATGCGGTGATGTGAAGGGGCGTCGACCGGTCCCAGGGTGCGCCGTCCGCCTCGACAACGCCGAGCACCCGCTCGAGGTCGACGCATTCCGCGGTGGTCTTCGGCCGGTAGCCCGTAAGGACATGGGCAACTGCGTGGTCGGCTGTGGCCATGCGCCGGATCCTAACGACGCGAGGCCGCCTAGGGCGCGGGGTTTTTGCCAGGGAGAGAGCCGCGGCACCGCCAGGAGCGCATGCCCGACGGTACGGACACGAGAGGCCCGGGTCGGTGACCCGGGCCTTGAATCATCGTGGCCGACTGGAAATCCTAGTCCTCTGCGGAGGATATCCGGTGGGTGATGGTTACGGCGGCGATGTCTTCGGTATGCCGCACCACGCTGTACTGACTTCGGTCATTCGCCGGGGTTGCCGGATTGCTGGATGTCCATACGTTGAACAGCGTTGGCATGCATGCCAACGCTACCAAGAGAAACGTCACTGCTCGAAGCCGACCGGTACGGATTTTCAACGTGCACCTGTCCTCGCGGATTCTGCGGGGGCGTCAAGATCGCCGCCTGGCGAGGATATTAGACCTGTCGCCCCGCAAGATCAAACAGAAGAGCGGGGAGCAAGTGTTCGGTCGTCAGTCTAAGGGCTACCGGAGGTTAACTTACCGACCAGTTTAAAATTCTGTTTCTCCGTGATCGATTCTGGTCAGGAGTTTGTGCAATCTGTTCGCTTCTCGATCGTTCAGCCCGCGTAGCGTGGAAATCGCCCGCCGCAGCAGCTCCCTGGCTTCCATGGCGTCGCCTGCTGTCGCGCGTACCTCGGCGAGGATCGCTTGTGCCTTGGCTTCCTCGTCGCGGGCGTTGGCCCTGTTCGCGGCGGCTATGGCCGCTTCCAGGTGCTCGGCCGCGGCCTCGAGTCGGCCGCTGGCGAGTTCGCTTTGGCCCAGCCCGCGCAGGGCGCGCGTGACTTCCTGGGTTGTTCCGATGTCGCGGGCGATGTCCAGGGCCTTCAGGTGGTTCTCGATGGATGCGTCAACAGAGCCCTCCTTGAAGTACGCTTCCCCGAGACCGTTGTACGCTGTCGCCTGGCTTTTTCTGTCCCCGAGCATGCGAAATTCCGTCAATGCCCGATGGTGAAGCGCCAGTGCCCGGTCGATTTCGCCGGTTTCGGCAAGACTCGCGGCCAAATTGGTACGCACCATCGCCTGGGTGTAGGCATTTCCGGTGGACTCCGTCAGGGGAAGTAATTCCTCGAAAGCCTTCCGGGCCTGTGTGTAGTCGCCTCGGTGTGTGTAGAGGTCGCCTACGTTGTTGAGTGTTCTAATAACCCCGGCCTCATCCCCTGCGGACCGGAAACCGGATATCGCGTTCTGGAAGTGGTCCAGTGCGCGCTCCAGTTCCCCGAGGGCGAGAAGGGATATCGCGGTGTTGTTTCGAGCTCTGGCCTGATTCAGGACGTTGCCGGTCGCGATGCCGATCGCGAATGCTCTCTGGTGCATCACCACCGCGGTCTCGTTCTCACCTATATGCCAATGAATCACCCCAAGGCTCCGGTACGCCTCCCACTCCGCCTCCCGGTCCCCGATCGCCCGCGCGATCTCCAGTGCCCGCTCGCCCGCCTCCACGGCCCGCGCATAGCGGCCCGTGTTGGCGTGGTTGGAGCTGAGGCAGAGCAGGGCGTGGCACTGGGCCGGTTGGTCGCCGGTGTGTGACCAGTGGTCGGCGGCGTGCTGGAGGATGTCGATGGCGTCCTGCCAGTGGCACTCGGACTCCAGGAATCCCGCCAAGGCGTGGGCGAGCCGGGCCGCGGACGGCCGGGAGTCGTGGGTGCGGGCGTGGCGTTCGACGGCCAGGAGGTTGCCGTGCTCGGCGGCGAACCAGGCGCGCGCCTCATGGGCGTTGCGCATCCGGGAGAGGGCCAAAGGCTCCTGCGCGTTCTCCGGCGCGAGCCGGATCCTCCGCGGGTACGCCACCCGGTCGGCCTCCTCCGCGGTCCGAAGGTAGGAGGCGATGAGCCGTTCCAGGGCCTGCTCGCGCTCCCGCGCGCTGTCTTCCGAAAGGGCGAGCATCCGGGCGTATTCGCCCAGCAGGTCATGAAACCGGTACCGCTCGGGCGCCGGTTCCCGGAGGAGGTGGCACTCCAGCAGGGATTCGATCAGCCGTTCGGTATCCTCGGCGGGAAGGTCGAGCAGCGCGGCGGCCGATTCGGTTGTGAAGTCGGGCCCCGGATGCAGCCCCAGGCGCCGGAACGTGGTGCGCTGGGTGGCGTCGAGGGTCCGGTAGGAAAGGGCGAAGGCGCGCAGAATCTCCTGATCCGCGTTGCGGATCTCGCCGAGGGGGCCGGGGCTGCGCGCCAGGCGCTCGCCCAGGGTGGTCAGGCTCCAAGAGGGGCGGGAGCGGAAGCGGTTGGCCACCAATTCGATGGCAAGCGGCAAATAGCCGCATAGGCGCACGATACGGGCGGTCTCCGTGATGTCCTGGGTCCGTGCCGCACCCGCGAAACTCCGGAAAAGGGTGATCGCGTCATCGGTCGGCAGCACATCCAGGGCAAGCGGCACCGCATGCGGAAGCCCCGTCAGATGCCGACGGCTGGTGACGATGGTCAGGCATGGCGAATTGCCGGGCAGCAGCGGTGCGACCTGATCGGGCCCCGCCGCGTCGTCCAGCACGATCACGGCCCGGCGGTCGGCGATGGTGGTCCGCCACAGGGCGATCAACTCGTCCAGCCGGACGGGGATCGAATCGGCGGGCGCGCCGAACAGCCGCAGGAGCATGGCGAGGGCCGCGCCGGGACTCAGCGGTTCCTGGGAGGGGGAGTGGCCCCGCAGGTCCACGAAGACCTGACCGGCGGGGAATCGAGGAGCCAGCGTCCTGGCCGTGTCCACGGCGACCGCCGTCTTGCCGACCCCCGCCATGCCACTGACCGTTTCCAGCGTCAGCACGGCCCCTTCGCCCGGCTCCGTGTCGATGGACGCCATCAAGACGTCGAGCTCGGAGCGCCTGCCGATGAGCGGGGGTTGGTACGGCAGATTGCGCGGCGGAGGCTGCGCGGAGGAATGCCCTCCGGGAGAAGGCCCGGAGGACGCCGCGGGGGCGGCGGTCCGCAGGAGCCGGTCCACGGGTGTCCGGTCGAGGACGCCGCGGTGTATTCGGTCCAGTTCGTCCCCCGGCCGGGAGCCGAATTCCGACATCAGCAGTCGGCGGGCCCGCTGATGCACCCGTAAGGCGTCCGTGTACCGGCCGCTGCCGTAGTACGCCAGCATCAACTGTCCTGCCAGCGTCTCGTCCTCCGGGTGGTGGCGCACCATCGCCGACAGCTCCCCGATCGAGTCGGCGAAACGGCCGAGCCGGTGCAGAGCCGCGATGCGGGAAATGGCCGCCTGGAGACGGCGCTCGGCGAGCGTGCTGCGTACGGTTTCGGCCCAGGTGCCGGGGAGCCCGGCGAGGGCCTCCCCCTGCCAGAGGTGTTCGGCGCGAGTGAGGAGGTCCACGACGCGTTCGTCCTCGCCGCTTGTCGCCACCGCTCCGGCCAGCTCGGTGAGGCGTTGGAAGCGGTTCAGGTCCACCGAGTCGGGGTCGGTGTTCAGCACGTAGGTGTGGGCCCGGCTGGTGATGTGCGGGGAGCCCGGCCCGGTGCCGGCGAGGCGGAGATGCTTACGCACCCGTGAGATGTACGTGTGGGTGTTCTCGCGGGCGCGTGGTGGAGCCTTACCGTCCCAGAGCCGCTCCAGGAGCGAGTTCATGGAGACGGGGCGGCCGACTTCCAGCGCCAGCGCGGCCAGCAGAGCCCGTTCCTTGTCCGAACCGAGCTTCAGTTGCCGGCCCTCCAGCCGAAGCTCCACCGGCCCGAGTAAATGGATGTCCACCAGCGTCCTCCCGCTGGTCTGTCCTTTTCAGCGAGCATGGCATGAGGGCATCGAGAGCCGCCATACGCCGTTGGCGGCGCACTGGCCGAATCACGTCATCGGGCGTTCCCGGGTGCATCGTCGAAGCCCCCTCGAGGGTAGAACCGGGCTGATCCACACAAACGGCAACCGACTGACCGGGGGGCAGACGGATGGGCCAGGCACCCGGGGATGCCCACGAGAACCTGATCGGCGGCCAGGCCCGGATTCTCGGTCCCGCGGTACAGGCGCGCGACATTCACGGCGGCATTCACGTGCACACGGGAGCGGCCACCGCGGTGCCGCCACCCCGGCAGCTCCTGCCGGTCCCCGCCCACTTCACCGGCCGTGGGGACGACCTGGCGGCGCTCGATGGACTGTTGACCGGCGGTGGGCACGGCGGCCCGGCCCGCTCGCTGATCGTGGTCAGCGGCCCGGCCGGGATCGGCAAGACGACCTTGGTGTGCGACTGGCTGCACTCGCTCGCGCCCGAGTTCCCCGACGGACAGCTCTACGCCGACCTGCGGGGGCATTCCACCGAGGGCCCCGCGGGCCCTGGCGAGATTCTGAGCCAGTTCCTGCGGGCGCTCGGTGCCGGCTCGGTGCCCGCCGATATGGCCGAAAAGGCGTCGCTGTGGCGGTCTTGGACCGCTGATGCCCGGATCGCGGTAGTCCTGGACAACGCGTTCACCGCTGCCCAGGTCCGTCCGCTGCTGCACGCGGGCCCGGGTGGCCTCACCGTGGTCACCAGCCGCCGCCGGCTGACCGGCCTGCGCATGGACGGAGCGGCGATGCACCAACTCGAGGCGCTGGAACCGGCCGCCGGGGCCGAGCTGCTCAGCCGTGCGATCGGCGACGACCGCGTCGCGAACGAGCCGCAGGCGGCGCGCCAGGTCGTCGCGCTGTGTGCGGGATTGCCCCTTGCCGTCTGCCTTGCCTCCGCGCGCCTGGCGTCGAGGCCGCGACAGTCCGTGAAGACACTGGCCGATGCCCTGACCCGGGACACCGAGCGGCTGGCCGCGCTGCAAGTGGAAGGGGAGACCACGGTGAGCAACGCTCTGGACGCCTCGTACGCCGTACTCACCGAGGGCGCCGCCCTCCTCTACCGCAGGCTCGGCCCACTGCCCTTGCGGACCTTCGACGCGAGAAGCGCCGCCGCGGCCTGCGCCGCCTCCCTCGCGTGGGCGGAGTCCCGGCTGGACGAGCTCGTCGAGGCCAACCTGATGGAGGACATCGGCCCGGGCATCTGCCGCCACCACGACCTGGTGCGCGTCCACGCCCACGGCCGGGCGATCGCGGAGGAGAGCGCCACGACGCGTGCGGAGGCACTGCGGCGGGTCTGCGACTGGTATCTGGAGACGGCCACCGAAGCGGAGAAGCTGATCACACCCGCGCAGTTCACCCTCGACAGGGACGTGGCCCACCCCTCCGGGCTCCCCATCCCCTTCACCGACGATCCGGGCGCGCTCGCCTGGCTGGATGCCCACCGGATGAACCTCATGGCGGTGATACGCGCCGCCGCGGCAGCCGAGTGGCATGCGATGACCTGGCAGCTCGTGGACGCCATGTGGCCGGTCTTCCTTCGGCTGCGCTACTACGATCTGTGGATCGAGGCTCATGAGATCGGGCTGGCAGCGGCCCGAAGAGACGGTAACGCCGAGGCCGAGCGCCAGATGCTCAACTCCGGCGCCATCGGCCTCGGCGCCGCCGGCCGTGTCGACGACGCGGCCGAGTGGTACGAGGAGTCCCGCCGGGCGGCGCGCGAGGCGGGCGATGTACGGGACGAGGGACAGGCGTTGCTGGGCCTCGGCGGCTGCCACCGCGAGGCCGGGCGGATGGTGGCCGCCGTGGACCATCTCCACCAGGCCATCACCCTGTGGGAGGCGTGCGGCTACCCACGCGGTGTGGCCCTGGCCGGGATCGTCCTCGGGGAGATCGCACTCGCCCAGGACGACACCGGCCGGGCCGTCGAGTACTTCACGCACGCGCGCGCCGGTCTGCTGGCCGTCGACGACCCCCATGACGCGGCGCGCGCCCTGGTCTTTTCGGGGCGTGCCCGTGCGCGTGCCGGTGAACACGAGGCGGGTGTGACGGCGATGGAAGAGGCCCTCGCGGTGTTCACCTCGTCCGGGGCCGCGCACTGGCAGGCCCGTACCCTCGAGATGCTCGGAGACAGCGCCCGGGAACGCGGCGAGGAGACGGCGGCACGGGACTTCCGCGCCCGGGCGCTTGCGCTGTTCGAGGTCACCAGCCCCGCCGACGCGCGTCGGCTCAGGGAATCGCCGAGCGGTAGGTGATCCGCGGGCGGGCCGCCAACATTCCGCTCAGCGGGAGCCCCGCCACCAGCCAGGCGTGCAGGCAGGACACGAAGAGCCAGTGCTCCGGTGGTACTCGGCAGGGCAGGGCCACCACGTCCGGGTCGGTACCGCCGCGCGCCACCCAGCCGCCACCGGTCAGCGGTACGGCGGCCAGGCGGCACCCCGGTCCGGCGGGTCCGACCTCCGCCAGCCACCGCACCGCCTCGGCGACCGACCGCGGGCGGCTGCCACGCAGCACATCGGCGCAGTCCAGCCCGCGTGCGTCGGCGCAGGCATCGGCGTCCACCGTCAGGTGCTCGTCGAGGACGGTCGCCCGGCGGGTGCCCGCGAGACCGGTACGGGCCACGCGGGTGCCCGCGAGACCGGTACGGGCCAGCAGGACGCCTCCGCCCGCCGCCCGGCCCGTCCACAGGCATACGGACGGCGTCGGCGCTGGATCCGGTGGAGTCTCCTCCCACCACTCCACGGTGACGAAACACCCGGCCGGACGGCTCATGCCGATGCCTCCCCACGATCGGAGGACCACGTTCGCAGTGTCGGCGGCTCCGGGAGCGGTATCACCCGCGGTTCATGGGCGGGCTGGCCCAATCCCATCAGCCGGTACATCAGCCGCCGCATATTGCGATGGAAGCGGCCGGGTTCGGAGGTGATGCGCCCGGCGATGGCGGCGTACTCCTCCGGGCGGTATTCGGCGGCGGCGTAGTCGAGTTGCTCGGGGAGCGGATGAGCCGGGGACAGCGCCGGCGCGGTGACGGCGAGCGTGGCGGCCGGAGAGCCCGGGTTGATTTCCGGCTCCGGGGACCCGGTCAGAAGGATCGGCACCCCGGTGAGCGTTCCGTAGAGGGTGACCGAGCCATGGTCGCCGACGATGTAGTCGGCGGCGATCAGGACGCTGCGCCAGTCGGCCTCCGGCGGCACCACACTGACCCCCAGCCGACCGCACCACGCCAACCACGTCCTGACCTGCCACGGCCCATGGCCCGACCACACGTTGGGGTGGACAAGGATGGCCGTACGGAACCGTCCGGAGGGAAGCTCCCCGACCATGCGGGGCAGCAACATCTCGAAACGGCCGAAGAACGAGTTCGGACCCCAGGTGGAGACGGCGAGCACCAGCCGCTCCCCGTCCGCGAGACCCAGCGCACGGCGATACGCGGTGCGCCGCGGCAGGCTCGCGGTGATCCGGTCGTGCGCGGGGTCGCCGACCACATGCGCCAGCTCAAGCGCCTCGGGGCAATGACGGCCCAGCTCTCGCAGGTCGGCGTGGTGCGGTACGACCACGGCGGCCGGCGGCTTGCCGCCGGGCATGAGGTCCCGCCTGCGGAGCCCCGCCACGCCCGGGTCCGACATCCCGGGCAGGCGTTTGAGGTAGTTGGCGCCGTGCGGCATCGTGATCAGGGGCGCCTGCACCTGCTCCACCCCACGCGGGCCTGCCGCCACCGCGAGGTCGAACGTCATGCGGGTGGCCTCTGCCCAGGGAAGTACGGGGCTTCCGAGCTGTTGGAGGAAACGCGGTACTTCGTCCCCGAAGACATGGGGTGGCGTGGTGAACACCACCTGGAGCCGGAAGTCGGCCTCCAGCAGCGACAGGACATCGAGAAGTCGCTTGGCGTAGGTGACGGTGTGGACGACGGCCAGTACCTTCTTGCGTTCCACCAGTGTGAGCCACTGGCGTGGCTCGTCCGACGAAGACTCTGCGATCGTGCTGAACGCCGACATGGCGCCCCCCGTTGATCTCGCATCCGGAATTCGGGCATGGACTTTCGTGGGTCTCGCGTCCGTCCTCTGCCCGGCCCGGCGGACAGAAGGCTTGCCGACCCCTTGCGGAAACCTTGCGGGGCCGCCCGGAAGCAGATGCCGGTGGCGCCGCCCTTGGGGCTCGTGGCCGTTGACCACAAACGGAGGGCACAACACCGCATAGCGGTCAGAGCGGCAAAATGCGAGGTCACAGCGTTGCAAGCCTGTTAACAGGGCGTTAGTTGATCGTCAGCGGGAGCGGACAGACTTGTTGTCATGGCCCCGGGGGACGGGGCCAACGCTCACGACAACTGAGGGGCTCATGTCGCACCGCATCACCACTCGTCACGCACGCAAGGTCGCCGCCGCCGCCGTCGTCGCCGTGGCCGCGTTCGGTCTGACCGCGTGCCAGGACAACGCGGATGCCGGCGGGGACTCGTCCTCCGCAGCCTCGTCCAGTTCCGGCGGTTCGGACTCCTCCGACTCGGGTTCGTCCGGTTCCTCCGGTTCGGGTTCCTCGGGCTCCGGTGGTGGCGGCAACGCCGGTTCCGATGCCTGCGCGACCTCGCAGCTCGGGTTCCGCAGCACCCACGGCATGGGTGAGGGCACCCTGATCGTCGACCTCAAGAACAACGGGTCGGCCACCTGCACGCTCCAGGGCTTCCCGGGCGTCGACCTGAAGAGCAAGAACGGCACCCTGAGCGCCGAGCGCAGCGACCTCGCGGCGCCGAAGACGAGCGTCAAGCCGGGCGAGGAGACCCGCTTCACGCTCTACTACCCGCCGAACAACTCCGGCGGCTCCGGCGAGACCTTCACCACGCTCGTCGTCACCCCGCCCAACGAGACCCACTCGCACTCCCTGCCCGTCAGCATCAACGTCCCCGTCACCGACGGCTCCGGCTCCGCGATCAAGGTGGACCCCGTCGGCACCGGCAAGTAGCCACCGGCACGTAGACAACCGGCAGCAAAGCAGCCCCGGGCCGCCGGCCTGGGGCTTTGCTATGAGCACCGGGAGTCATGCGCTCGACCGATATCGATCACATGTTTGATTCTCGGTGTACCCGGCGTGCGCACTCGCCGGTGACGGCCGACCCTGGAGGGTGGACGCGCCCCGCGCAGGAGCCCGGATTCGAACTGGAAGGTGGACGTCACGATGAAGACACCCCCGGTCGTTTCGCCGCAGGAGTGGGAGGCCGCGCGCCGGCGGCTGCTCGGGGAGGAGAAGGAGCTGACCCGCGCCCGTGACGCACTGGCCGCCAAGCGTCGGCGGATGCCGTGGCTGGCGGTGGAGAAGGAGTACGCGTTCGAGGGTCCCGAGGGCAGGGTGAGTCTGCTCGACCTGTTCCAGGGCCGTCGCCAACTGATCGTCTACCGCGCCTTCTTCGAGCCCGTCGTCTACGGCTGGCCCGACCACGCCTGCCGCGGCTGCTCCATGGTCGCCGACCATGTGGGCCACCTCGCCCATCTCAACGCCCGCGGCACCACCCTCGTCTTCGCCTCGCGCGCGCCGCAGCCGGAGATCGAGCAGGTGAAGGCGCGGATGGGCTGGACGATGCCCTGGTACACGATCACCGACGACTTCGACGCCGACTTCGGTGTGGACGAGTGGCACGGCACGAACGCGTTCATCCGCGATGGCGACCGCGTATTCCGCACCTACTTCATCAACGCCCGCGGTGACGAGGCGCTGGGGAGCACCTGGAGCTACCTCGACATGACGGCGCTCGGGCGGCAGGAGGAGTGGGAGGACTCGCCGAAGGACTACCCGCAAACCCCGCCGTACGCATGGTGGAACTGGCACGACGCGTACGACGACGCCGAGCCCGCGCCGGAGTGGGTGGCCCAGACCCGACGCGGCACCCGGGCCCAGCCGGGCTGAGCCATGCGCCAAACTGTGTGGCATGGACAACCACAGCCATGTCCGCCCCGCGACCCCGCCCGACGTTGACGCGGTAAGGGCCGTCACCGACGCGGCATACCGCCCCTACATCGCCCGGATCGGCGTCCGCCCCGCGCCGATGGACGCGGACCACGCGGCCGATATCGCGGCGGGGCGCGTCTTCGTCACCGGCGACCCGGTCGTGGTGGGGGTGCTGGTCCTGGTGGCCGAGCCCGGCCATCTCGTCCTGGAGAGCATCGCCGTGGACCCGGACGCGCACCGGCAGGGCGTGGGCAGACGGCTGCTCGCCTTCGCCGAGCTGCACGCCCGCGCCCTCGGCCTCCCGGAGATCCGGCTCTACACCAACGCCCTCATGCGGGAGAACCAGGAGATCTACCCGAGGTACGGGTACGAGGTGACCGAGCGCCGCCAGGACGGCGCGTACGACCGGATCCACTACCGGAAGCGCATCCCCGAGGCGGCGCCCGACGAGCGGTGAGGGGCCCGCTGCCGCGGGGGGCCGCGATGGGCGGGGGCCGCGATGGAACGAGGACGGCCGCGTCATACGCCCCTAAGGCCGCCGCAGAAGCCCCCGCTCCATGGCCACCACCACCGCCCTCGTCCGGTCGTTCACATCGAGCTTGGCGAACAGCCGCAGCAGATGCGTCTTCACCGTGGCCTCGGCGATCACGAGGCGTCGTCCGATCTCGGCGTTGGTGAGACCGTCCGCCACGGCGCCCAGGACCTCGGTCTCGCGGTCGGTCAGCGGCTCCTGAACGGGCCGCCGCATCCGCGCGACCAGCTTCTCGGCGACCCGGGGGGCGAGCACCGTCTCGCCCCGGGCCGCCGCGTGGATGGCGTCGACGAGTTGCTCACGGGTGGTGTCCTTGAGCAGATAGCCGATGGCACCGGCCTCCACCCCGCGCTCGATCTCCGTATCGGTGTCGTACGTCGTCAGGATCAGCACCCGGGTACGCGGATACCGGGCGACGATCTCGGTCGTCGTCGCCACCCCGTCGAGTACCGGCATCCGCAGATCGACCAGGGCCACATCGGGGTCGTACCGCTCGACGAGTCCGAGTGCCGCGCGTCCGTCGCCCGCCTCGCCGACGATCTCGATGCTGTCCTCGGCGGCGAGCAGGGCGATCACTCCGGCCCGCATCACGGTGTGATCGTCCACCACGACGATGCGCAGACCTCCCTCGCTCATGCCTCCACCTCGCCCACCATGGGGATCATCGCCAGGATGCGTGTCCCGTCGCCCACCGAACTCGTCACCGTGAGCCTCCCGCCCAGCTCCGCCAGTCGCTTGCGCATGCCGTCGAGTCCGAAACCCGTCGACTCCCCCACCCGGAACCCGGCTCCATCGTCGGTGATCTCCAGCTCCACCCCGTGCGGACGCCGCGCCAGCACCACGCCGACCATGGACGCGCGGGCGTGTTTGCGCACATTGGCCAGGGACTCCTGGGTGCAGCGCAGCAGCGCGATACGGGTCTGCTGGTCGCACTCGATGTCTGCCAGGTCGGCGTCGACCGCCAGGCCGGTGTCCTCGGCGAAGCGGTCCAGCGTACGGCGCAGCGTCCGCGCCACCGATCCGGCCGCCACCTGGCCCGGACCCGGCTGCCCCGCCGAGCCGACCAACTCCCTGGCCTCGGCGAGGTTTTCCCGGGCGGTGGACTCGATCGACCGCAGTTGCTGGGCGCTGGTGGCCGGATGATGGTCAATGCCCGCCTGGGCCGCCTCCGCGAGCACGATGATCGACGCGAAGCCCTGCGCGAGCGTGTCGTGGATATCGCGTGCGATGCGTTCCCGTTCGTCCGCCGCGCCCTGGCGCTGATGGGCCTCGGAAAGCTGTGCCTGCGTCCGCTCCAACTCCTCGATCAGCCGCGCCCGTTCACTGCTCTGCGCGACGACCGAATGTGCCCACAGCCCGATCAGTACGCCCACCGCGACCACGATCAGGGTGGACATCAGCGTCTCGCCGAAGAACTCCGCCGACCAGCCCTGCCGGACCAGACTCCCGGCCAGCGTGGCACCGGTGGCCAGCCCGAGGAACCACATCGAGGCCCGCGGGCTGCGCCCGAACATCCAGTAGTGCGGCAGCGTCACCATGAACAGCGCCGCATAACTGCTGCCCAGATAGGCCAGCCCGCCGAGCGCGACCACGAGCACCGAGAGATAGCCCTGCGGCCGTACGACCGGGTTCCCCGGGAAGCGGTCGAGCACCGCGTAGCTCAGCACCACGCAGCCCAGCAGCGCGATGGCCCGGTACTTGCTCCCCCCGGCCGGAGCCGTGGTCACCAGCCCGACGGCCATCGCGGCGAACAGGCCCCAGCACACGGCGTTCCACCGGCGCAGCGAAGTGGCCCAGAAGGCGTCGGCCAGGGGGCTGGCGAGAGCGGTCATACCGATCAACGTACGTCGACCGCCGGTCGTCCGTCGGCCGGATGCGCCGAGGACGCCGCCGTTCGCCCCGCCGTCCGCGAGGGCCACCAGCTCGCCTCACCGAGCAGCAGCATCGCCGACGGCAGGACCATGATCCGGACGATGAAGGCATCGAGCAGCACGGCCGCCGCGAGGACGAAGCCGATCTGCTTCATCTCGATGATGTGCAGAAAGACGAAACTCACGAAGACGGTCGTCATCACCACGGCCGCACTTGTCACCACACTCGCCGACCTGCGGATTCCCTCGAGTACGGCCTGCCGGGTGGGCACGCCCGTAAGGACGGCCTCCCGGATCCGGCTCACCACGAACACCTGGTAGTCCATCGAGAGCCCGAAGAGGATCACAAAGAGGAACAGCGGGACGCGCGATCCAATCGAACCCGTGGAGTGGAAGTCCAACAGCCCCTCGGCCCAGCTCCCCTGGAAGACCAGGACGAGCAGTCCGAGCGCCGCCGCGGCGGACAGCAGATTCAGTACGACGCCGATCAGGCCCAGCACCACCGAGCGGAACGCGTACGTCGTCATCGCGAAGGTGACCAGCAGCAACGCCCCGAGGACCAGCGGGAGTTTGCTGTTCTGGTGGGCGGGATAGTCGGCGTACCGGGCGACGTCCCCGCTCACCCCGGACTCCGCCCCCTCGACCCGGCCGACGGTGGCGGGCAGATAGTCCTCGCGCAGGTGGTCCAGGGAGTCGTACGCCTGGTCTGAGTTGCCCAGGTACGGCACCCTCAGCTCGAGCGCGCTGATCCGGTGGTCGGCGGAGGTCCGCACGCGCGAGGCGCCGGCGAACAGCGGGTCGGCGTCGGCGCGCCGGGCCAGCTCGCGCAGCGCCCCGCCGACCTCACCGGAGCGCTCGGCGTCGGCCCGTACGACGACCTGGTGGGTGACCCGTCGCTCCGGGAACGCCGCGTTGAGCCGGTCGTACACCCGCATGGCGGCGATGTCGCGGGAGTGGGTGTCCCGGCTCATCTCCGTGATCTTCAGCCCGGCCAGCGGGGTGACGAGCGCGAGCAGGGCGAGAACCGAGACGCACAGGGTGGCCAGGGGGTGCCGGCTCGCGGGTCGCAGCAGAGCGGCCCATACGCGGCCACCGCCCTCGTCCCGGGTCCGGCGCGCGGGCTTTCCCCGCTCGGCACGGCGCCGCGCCCCGCGCTCCTCCCGCTTTCCCAGCTTGACGAGCATCGCGGGCAGCGCCGTCAGCGAACTGGCCACCGCGACCAGGACGACCACGATCGTGCCGGTGGCGAGCGAGGAGAAGATGACATCGGAGGCGAGATAGAGCGTCGCGGTGGAGGCCACGACCGCGAGTCCGGAGATCATGACGGCCCGGCCGGAGGTCGCCGCGGCCAAATCCACCAGCGCCTCGGAGCTGAGCCGGCCGCCCGAGCGGGCGCGCTCCTCGCGCTCCCGCTTGAGGTAGAAGAGCGTGTAGTCGACGCCGACCGCGAGGCCGATCATCAGGATGACGTTGGTGCCGACCCCGGCGTCGGGGGAAAGGTGTGAGGCCACCATCGAAAGCCCGATGGCCGCCGCGATGGACGACAGCGCGAGCAGCAGCGGCACCCCCGCCATGGTCACGGAGCCGAACACGACCAACAGGGTGACCAGGGTGATGGGAAGCGTGATCTTCTCGGAGAGCGCCAGGTCGTCACCGCGCTGCTGGTCGACTCCCTTGCTGATGGAGGGACTCCCGGTCTCCTCCAGCCGCAGCCCCGGATACGCCTTCGCCACGGCGTCGGTCTGTCCGGCCAGCGCGTCGACCTTGTCCTTGGCGTCCCGCTCCTCGCCCTTCAGGGCCACCTCGACCATCAGAATCCGGCGGTCCTCGGACAGCAGCGGATCGGCGACGCCCGCGACCTCGGGCAGCCGCTTCATCCGGGCGGTCAGCTCCCCGGCGGCGGCCTCGGCGGCGTCCCGGTCGAAGGGTCCCGACCGGGAAGAGATCAGCACTTGTTCGGCGGCTCTGCGCTCCAGACCTCCCTCGGCGGCGATCGCCTCCGCCCGTCCGGCCTCGCCGACCCGGTAGTCGGCCGTGGTCGCGCTGTGGGTGCCGACGGCACTGCCGATGCCCAGACACAGCACCACGAACACCAGCCAGCCGACGATGGCCCGCCAGGGGTGCCGGGCGCTCCAGCGCGCCATGCGCACAGTGAATGAGTTCATGGCCAAAAGCGTTGCTGGCCAGGGTGGTTGGCCGACAGAGGTGCCCGGTTGAACTTCCCGTCCACCGATCGGTGGACGGGACAGGGCCAGGTCCCGGGATGGGGACCTGGCCCTGGATGGTGCGCCGGGGGTGAGGTCAGGCGCAGGACTTGTAGAAGTGCTTCCAGCCGTCGCCGGGCATGGCGGGCGGCTCGGCCGTGCTGCCGAACTCCCCGTACTTCTGCTGTGTCGCGTAGTCGTAGTCCCCCGGGCCGCTGCCCGCGGTCGACAGGCGCACATCCCGGTCGAGCTGCCCGTCACCGGGGTTGTTGAGGATCGCGAGGTCCGGGTACGGGTCGTCGCCGTAGTTGGCGATCCGGAGCTGCTGGGCCTCGCCCTGGTCGCCGATGTCGGAGTGCCGTGCGTCGGGGGAGCTCAGGTTCTTCCGTGCGAGGGGGCCGGGGCGGTATTCCGCGACGCGCGCGGTCGAGGCGTCGTCCCCGTCGGCCGGCTCGACGATGTTGACGACCATGTCCAGGGTGCCGTCGTTCTGGAAGTCGGCGACCGCGGCGGTCGCGACCTCCCCCTTCTTCGCGCCGAGAAGTTTGCTGACGGCCTGCTTCGCGCCGAACGTGCCGTCCGCGGCGCCCCACTGGATGGTCATCTTGGTTCCGGTGTGCCCGGGGTTCGAGATCTTGTCCGGGTTGCCGTCGCCGTCGAGATCGCCGACCAGCGTCGTGGCGTCGGCCAGACACGGGCCCGCCGCCTCGCCGGCCTTGCCGGACCGTTCCGCGCCGCTCGAGTGCGACGACCCGGCCGCACTGGCCTGGTAACCGGCGATGGTCAGGGTCAGGGCGACAGCCGCGATCGGGGCGGCGATCAGACGTGACCGTTTGCGAAGCATCTGCGAACTCCTAACGTCGTTACTGCGAAGTGAGAGGGTGGCGACGCCCCGCGAGCGCGTACCGAAGGTGCCGTACCGCGTAGTCGCGGTGTGCGACCGGGGAGAGCGGGCGTGCGCGCTCCCCGTCGACCACCGTCACCGGACTGGGTGGCCCGGCCGGTTACTGGTCCGTTCCGCCGCCGAAGGGGACGGCGTCCGCCGGGGAGGTGTGCCAGTTGGTGACGACGGGCCTGTCGACGGTCATGGCGCTGACCGGCAGGGAGACCGGGTTGGGGTCCTTGTCACCGACGGCGACGATGATGCTGTCCAGTTCCTTGCCGTTGTTGTCGTTGGTGGTCTTCGGGTTCACCCCGGCATAGGCGGTGGTGCTCCCGCTCAGCGTGACCGCCGGTCCTACGGCCTGCTCCGCGGGACCCGCCTCGGTGCCGTCCGACCCGAAGGCCACCGTGGGCAGCGCGGCGGGCAGGTCACAGGTGATCCCCGCCTTGGCCTTCGCCATGACCAGGATGTATCCACCGGCCTGCGTCTCTTCCCGGGTGCTCCAGGAAATGTCGTTGGCCCCGCACACCTGCCCGACCTTGCCGCGCTCGCCGTTGCCGGTGTCGGCTCCGGAACCGTCCTGGGCTCCCTTGTCCTTGGCACCGGGGGTCTTGGCCGACGAGCCGCCGGCGGTGTCCTTGTCGGCCGCGGCATCGCCCGCGGCCCCGGTCGTGGCCTTGGCCGAGGCGGACGAGTCACTGGACCCGCTGCTCTTCTCGTCCGACTGGCAAGCGGTGGCGAACATCGCGGCAGTCACCAGCAGGCTGGCACCGGCGAACATACGGACCCGGGGGCGGCTGATAAGCATGGGAAGTCCTTCTTCGTCATCAGTGGTCTAGTGCTCCCGGCGATGTTTCGCTCGGTGTGCAACTCACTGTGCCGGTGCCCGCTACCGTTCTGTTAGCGCTCCGCTAACGAAGCGCTGACGCGATCTCGGACCGGCCGACCCACCTGCGTATCGCCGGGGCGCCAGTAGAGTGAAACGGTGACTTCTCTGCCGGAAGACCCGCCGTTACTGGTCAGCGAGGACGACCGCGACGCGGCCGTGCGGCGCGTGCAGGAGGCGTACGCCGAGGGGCGTATCTCGCACGAGGACATGGACGAACGCCTCCACCAGGTGCTCACCGCCAAGACCCGCGGCGAACTGGTGTCGGCTCTGGCCTCGCTCCCGGAGGAGAACGCGGGCACCACGTCCACGATCGCCGCCGCCGGCGGGCGGATCAAGCGGCGCGGCGCATGGCAGGTGCCCCGGGTCCTCAAGGTCGCGTCCGCGTTCGGAAGGGTGCGCCTGGACCTGTCCCGGGCGGTCATCGAACATCCGGTAGTCGACATCGAGCTGCAACTCGGCACCGGCAGGGCCAGGATCACGGTGCCGCGCGACGCCATCGTCGACCTCGAGGATCTGCACACCGGGTGGAAGGACACGCACTACAAGCCCCGGCAGAGCCCCGGCCCCGGCGGGCCGAGGATCCGCATCTCCGGGACCATGGGATTCGGACGGCTGAAGATCCGCCACGCGCGGCGGTGAGGCGGCGTCAGCGTCCCGGGCGGTGTGTCGGGAAGGTGAGCGTGACCGCGAAGGCGCGGGGGCCGGTGGTGTGGTCCAGGGTGCCGCCCATGGCCTCGGTGAGATCGCGGGAGAGCCGCAGGGGCAGGGTGTCGGCTCGGGAGCCGTTCGGCTCCGAGGTGGTTCCGTCGGTGATCCGGACCGTGAGCCGTTCCGGCCGGGCCTCGGCGGTGAGGGCCGGCGGGGTGTCGGGGGTGCTGTGGCGCAGTGCGTCGGCTCCCAGTGCGGTGAGGACTCGGGTGAGCAGGGCGGCGTCGGCGATCACGTACGGGAGCTGTTCCGGCAGGTGGAGGGCGATGGTGCGGCCGCTGGTGCCGAGGTCGTCCAGCGCGGCGGTCAGTGCCTCGTCGAGGTCGACCGGCCGGAGGTAGAGGTCCAGGGCTCCGGCGTGCAGCCGGCTCAGATCGTCCAGGTCGGTGACGAGCTGGGCGGCGCGGCGCACTGCTGACCGGGCGGCGGCCAGGAGGCGGCTCGCCTCCCGGGACGGGCCGGTGGGCCGGAGGTCGCGCAGGCGTACGAGGGCGTCTTCGGCCGAGCGCAGCGGGGCCCGCAGATCGTGGCTCGCGGTGAGGAGCAGCGAGGCGCGGGTGCGTTCGGCGGCGGCCAGGGTGTCGGTTTCGGCGGCGTGGCGGGTGAGCGCGCCATGGGTGTGGGCGATGCCGATCTGCGTGGCGCATGCGGAGAGGATGCGCTGGTCGTCGCCGCTGAGTCCGTGGCCGTAGGCGGCCAGGGTGAGGTGGTCGCCGATGGGGACCTCGACGTCGCCTTGGTGGGGCCGCTCGGGTGGCCGTTCGCCGGTGCTGGCGACGACGTACCAGCGCGGCTCGCGGGCGTGTTCCGGCTCAGGGGCGTGTTCCGGCTCGCGTACGGGGCCCGGTCCGCGTTCCAGCAGGCTGACCGAGGTCAGGGAGAAGTTCTCGCGCACCTGTTCGAGGAGGGCGGGCAGGTCCTGGCCGCGCATCATGGCGGCCGCCAGCCGGCTCAGCACCCGGGCCTCGGAGGTGGCGCGCCGGGCCTGACCGGTCCGGCGGGCGGCGGCCCCGGATGCGGTGCCGACCAGCCACGCGGCGGCCAGGAAGACGGCCAGCGCCACGACGTCGATGGTGTGCACGACGTCCAGCGAACGCAGGGGCTGGGTGAAGTAGTAGTCGGCGAGCAGTCCCGCCGCCACGGCGGTGACGAGCGCGGGCAGGACGCCGCCGACCAGGGCGGTCAGCACGACGGCCAGCATGTAGATCACCAGGGCGCCGGGGAGGCCCATCCGGTCGCGCAGGGCGATCAGGACCAGGGTCAGCAGGGGCAGCAGCCCCGCGGCTCCGGCCAGCGCCGACCACAGCCGCGCCGGGCCGGTGCCGCGGGCGGGCTGCGGCAGCCGGAGGGAGGGGCCCTTCGCCGCCTGCTCATGGGTGACGATGTGGACGTCGATGGGCCCGGACCGGTGGATGGTCCGCTGCCCCACTCCCGCCCGCAGCAACAGCGAGAACCGTCCTCGGCGGCTGGCGCCGAGCACGATCTGGGTGACGTTCTCGTCCTCGGCGAACCGCAGCAGCGCCTCGGGGACGTCCTCGCCGACCGTCTGGTGGTAGCTGCCGCCCAGCGACTCCACCAGCGCCCGCTGCCGGGCCAGCACGCCCAGGCGGTTGGGCTGGGCGAGCCCGTTGCCGGGGACGACATGCAGGGCCAGCAGCTCGCTGCCGGGGGTCCGGGTGGTGATGCGGGCGGCGCGGCGGATCAGCGTCTCGCCCTCGGGGCCGCCGGTCAGGCCGACCATGATGCGCTCCCGGGTCTCCCAGGGGGCGGTGATGCCGTGTTCGGCGCGGTAGCGCTGGAGCCCCTCCTCGACACGGTCGGCGAGCCACAGCAGGGCCAGTTCGCGCAGCGCGGTGAGATTGCCCAGCCGGAAGTAGTGGGTGAGGGCTCCCTCGACGCGGTCCTGCGGATAGACATCGCCGTGCACCAGACGGCGGCGCAGCGTCTCGGGCAGCAGGTCCACCAGCTCGATCTGGTCGGCGCGGCGCGCCACCTCATCGGGCAGCGTCTCGTGCTGGGTGACGCCGGTGATCTGCCGTACGACGTCGTTCAGCGACTCCAGGTGCTGGATGTTGAGCGTGGTGACGACATCGATCCCGGCGTCGAGGAGTGCGTCCACGTCCTGCCAGCGCTTGGTGTTGCGTGACCCCGGAACGTTGGTGTGGGCCAGCTCGTCGACCAGCGCCACCTGGGGGCGGCGGGCCAGGACGGCGTCGAGATCCATCTCGGTGAAGGCCGTACCCCGGTGGACCAGGGTGTGCCGGGGGACCGTCTCCAGCCCTTCGGCCAGGGCCGCCGTCAGCCGCCGCCCGTGCGGTTCGACCAGCCCGATGACCACGTCGGCGCCCTGGCCGCGTAGCCGTTGGCCCTCCTGGAGCATGGCGTACGTCTTCCCGACCCCGGGAGCGGCCCCGAGGTGGATCCGCAATCGTCCACGCGCCATCAGCGGGCTCCTGTCGGCTCGGCCGCGATCATGCGCCCCGCACTTCCATGGTGCGCCGGGGAGCGCGGGACGGCGGCCGGGTGCGGTACGCGCCGAAGGGCAGCGGCCGGTACTCAGCCGACGTGGACGTGGGGCCGCCGGGCCCGGTCGGGTTCGGCCTCGCGGAGCACTTCCCGGGTGACGGGGGCGACCTCTCCCTGGCCGAACAGGAAGAACCGCAGGAACTGGGCGAAGGGGCTGCCCTCGGTCCACTCGAAGTAGATATGCGGCCTGCACCCGGTCACATCCCGTACGTGCAGCAGCAGCGCGGCCAGCGAGTTGGGGATGGAGGAGCCGTCGAGGGTCAGGACGCGGTAGCGGCCGTGCAGCACCTCGCCATGCACACGCAGCGCCGATTCGAAGTCGGACGGGTCGCGGACGGTGACCTCGACGAAGATCAGATCCTCGTCGTCCGGGATGTCGTTGTCGGCCCGTATCTGCTGGGTCTTGTCGCGGTACTCGGCCACGTCCCGGCGGTCCGGCTCGTTGGCGATGAACCGTATGCGGCGGGTGGCGCTGTCGCGGACGAAGCGCTCGGCCAGGTCGTCCAGATCCATGTCGGTGACGCGTAGCTCGAAGGCACGGGCGAGCCGGGACAGCAGGGACACCGCGATGATGCCGGCGATGAAACAGGCGCCGATCTTGACGCCGTCGGGGCGTTCCGCGACGTTGACCGCCGTGGTGTAGCCGAAGACCACCGAGATCACGCCGAAGCCGATGGTCCAGCCCCGCTGCCCGGCGCGGCGGGCGGCGATGGTGACGGCGACCGCGGCGGAGGTCATCAGGACCAGCACCCCGGTGGCGTAGGCACCGCCCTGGGCGTCCACATCGGCGTCGAAGAGCCAGGTGACCAGGAAGGCGATCAGGGTGAAGACGAGCACCATGGGGCGCACCGCCCGGGCCCAGTGCGGGGCCATGCCGTAGCGGGGCAGATAGCGGGGCATGAGGTTGAGCAGTCCGGCCATGGCCGAGGCGCCCGCGAACCACAGGATGCCGATGGTCGCGGCGTCGTAGACGCTGCCGAAGACGGAGCCCAGGTAGTGGTGCGCGAGATAGGCGAGGGCCCGTCCGTTGGCCTGGCCGCCGGCCTTGAACTCGTCCTGCGGGATGAGCACGGTGGTGATGAAGCTCGTGGTGATCAGGAAGACGCTCATGATCACGGCGGCGGTGGTGAGCAGCTTCCGGGTGTCCCGGATCCGTCCGGTGAGACGCTCCTCGGTGTCGCCGGGGCCGCCGTCCACATGCGGCATGACGGCCACCCCGGTCTCGAAACCGGACAGGCCGAGCGCCAGCTTGGGGAACACCACCAGCGCCAGGCCGACCATGACCAGCGGATTGCTGTGCTCGGCGGTCAGCGCCCGCGACCAGTCGGTGACCACGTGGGACGCGGTGGCCACATGCCACAGTCCGACGATCACGACGACCGCGTTCAGCGCCAGGTAGCCGCCGACGAGCACCACCGCCACCCCGATGGCCTCCATGAAGCCCTTGAGGAAGACGGCGCCGAGAAGGGCGACCAGCCCCAGCGTGATCGGCACCTCATGGCCGTGCAGCGCGCTGGTGAAGTGCGGGTTCTCCACCAGGTGGGTGGAGGCGTCGGCGGCCGAGAGGGTGATGGTGATCAGGAAGTCGGTGGCCGCGAACCCCAGCAGCGTCAGAACGAAGAGCTTGCCCTTCCAGAACGACAGCAGCCGCTCCAGCATCGCGATCGACCCCTCGCCATGCGGGCTCTCCTTGGCCACCCGCCGGTACACCGGCAGCGCCCCGGCCAGGGTCACGGCCACCAGCACGACGGTGGCGATGGGGGACAGCAGCCCGGCGGCGAGGGCGGCGATGCCGGGCTGGTAGCCGAGCGTGGAGAAGTAGTCCACTCCGGTCAGGCACATCACCCGCCACCACCGCTGCCCCCGGTGCCCCTCGGGGACCTGGGCATGCGGTCCGGGCTGCTGTTTGGCCATCTCGGACAGGCCCTGGAGCAGCCAGGTCCGCAGACGGCCTCCCGTGGGGGCCTCCGCCGGGCGGGGCTCCACATCGGGGGAGATGGCCATGGTGCACTCCTGGTCAGATCGCGATACCGAACACACCGTCGAAAAGAATCGGCCGAATCAGGGTAGACAGGGCCGCAGGCAGGGCCATCTCCGGGCCTACCAGTGGCATGCCCGGACTTCCGGGAGCCGCTTACTTCGGGTCGCGCTTGAACGACGCCGTCGACCAGCGGTAGCCGAGCGCGGTCAGGCCGATGGACCAGCCGAGGGCGAGCCACCCGTTGTGGCCGATTCCGGTGCCCAGCAGCAGACCGCGCAGGGTCTCGATGGCCGGGGTGAACGGCTGGTATTCGGCGATGGGCTGGAACCAGCCCGGGATCGAGTCGATCGGGATGAAGGCGCTGGAGATGAGCGGCAGCAGGATCAGCGGCATCGCGCTGTTGCTGGCGGCTTCGGCGTTCGGGCTGGCCATGCCCATCCCGACCGCGATCCAGGTGAGGGCCAGGGCGAAGAGCACCAGCAGTCCGAACGCCGCGAGCCACTCCAGGGCGGTGGCGTCCGTGGAGCGGAAGCCGATGGCCACGGCGATGGCGCCGACGAGGACCACGCTGGCGATGGACTGAAGCACGCTGCCGATGACATGCCCGATGAGCACGGATCCGCGGTGGATGGCCATGGTGCGGAAGCGGGCGACGATCCCCTCGGACATGTCGGTGGCGACGGACACCGCGGCCCCGATGACCGTGGAGCCGATGGTCATCAGCAGGATGCCGGGGACGACATAGGCGATGTAGTCGGAGCGGTCGGCGCCGCTGCCGGCGATGCCCGCGCTCATCGTGTCGCCGAAGAGGTAGACGAAGAGGAGGAGCAGCATGACCGGTGTGAGCAGCAGGTTCAGGGTCAGCGACGGGTAGCGGCGGGCGTGCAGGAGATTGCGGCGCAGCATCGTGGCCGAGTCGCGGACGGCGAGAGAGAGGGCGCTCATCGGGCGGTCTCCTTGGACTGGTCGTTCTGGGCGGCGGGCACGGTGGGGCCGGTGGAGCTGGTGGAGCTGGTGGAGCCGGTCGGGCCGGTCAGGGCGAAGAACACGTCGTCGAGGTCGGGAGTGTGCACGGTCAGCTCGTCGGCCTCGACGCCGACCGAGTCCAGCCAGTTGAGAATGGAGCGCAGTTCACGCTGGCTGCCGTCGCTGGGGAGTTGCAGCGACAGCGCCTCGTCGTCCCGTGTCACCTCGCGCAGGGCGGCGGAAGCGGACCGGTAGGCGGCCGGGTCGGCGAAGCGCAGCCGGACATGCCCGCCGGGGATGAGCCGCTTCAGCTCGTCGGCGCTGCCCTCGGCGGCGATCTTGCCGTCGCTCAGCACCGCGATGCGGTCGGCGAGTTCATCGGCCTCGTCCAGGTACTGGGTGGTGAGGAAGACGGTGACGCCGTCGGAGACCAACTCGCGGATGATGCCCCACATGTTGTGGCGGCTGCGCGGATCCAGGCCGGTGGTCGGCTCGTCGAGGAAGATGATCCGCGGGCTGCCGACCAGCGTCATGGCGATGTCCAGGCGGCGCTTCATGCCACCGGAGTAGCTGGCGGCGGGCTTTTTCGCGGCCTCGACCAGGTCGAACCGCTCCAGCAGCTCGGTGGCGACCCGCCGCCCCTCGCGCTTGGAGAGATGGTGCAGATCCGCCATGAGGAGCATGTTCTCCTCGCCGGTGATCAGCCCGTCGACGGCCGAGAACTGCCCGGTGACACCGATCGCGGCCCGCACCGCCTGCGGGTCGGCGGCGAGGTCGTGGCCGGCGACGTGCAGGTCGCCGCCGTCGGCGCTGATGAGGGTGGAGAGGATCTTGACGGCGGTGGTCTTGCCGGCGCCGTTCGGGCCGAGCAGGGAGAAGACCGTGCCTGCCGGCACCGCCAGGTCGATGCCGTCGAGGACGACCTTGTCGCCGTAGGACTTGCGCAGCCCGTTCGCCGCGATGGCCAAGCTGGTCATGAGAGGTGCTCCTTCTGGAAGCCGCGGATCGGAGGTTGCGGGGCAGAGGCTGTGGGGTCAGAGGTTGTGGGGCCAGAGGTTGTGGGGTCAGAGGCTGCGGGCGGCGATGTCGCCCCGGGAAGTGGTCGCGTGGATGTCGAGCTCGGCGGTTCCCGCGTTCTTGAGGCCGTTGCTGACGCGGCCGTAGGAGGTACCGGCGTCCAGGGAGGCCGAGACCCCGGCGGCGGCGGTGACCGAGATGTCGCCCTGCTGGGTGCTCAGCACGACCTTGCCGCGTACGGCCTCGGCGATCCGGATGTCACCCCTCGCGGTGCTGATCTCCGCGGGTCCGTTGAGCCGGCCGACCTCGACATCGCCGTCGACCGCGGTGAGGCGGACACTCGCGGCCTCATCGATCTTGATCTGGCGGTACGCACCCTCGAAGGCGATGTCGCCGAGGCGGCCGACGGCCCGGAATTCGGTGCTGGCCGCCTTCGCCTCGATGTGGGAACCGGCGGGGAGTTGGACGGTCACCTCGATGGATCCGGAGGGGCCGAGGTACTGGTTCTTCACCGGGAACTCGATCCGCAGGGCTCCGTCGGCGTACTCGACGGTGGTCTGCTCCGCCGCCTCCACATCGCGGCTCTTCGAGGCATTGGTGGGCCGGATCTCGACCGCGGTGTCGGCGCGATCGGCGGCGATGATCTGGATCCGCCCCGCGGGGATGTTCAGGACGGCGGCGATCGGGGCGGGGGTCTCGAACTTGCGCATCGTGCTCTCCTTGCGACTCGTTGTTTCCGACATTGGAAAAGCTACGTTGCGTTCAAGGAGCTGGCAACGAAGTTGTTGCATCAGATTTCCATCGATGCAGGTGAGGGCCGAGTAATCGTTGCGATGACCCTGAAACATAATGCAACGAGGATGCGCCGAACGTTGCAATGGATTGCGGGTGAACGCTATGCTGGGCCATCAGACAACGCCATCGGACAACACGAAGGAGGGCGCGATGCCGGGCGGCAGGCTCACCCAGAAGGACCGTCAGCAGATCGCGCTGGGGCTGGCCGACAACCTCCCCTATGCCGAGATCGCCCGCCGCCTGGAGCGTCCGACCTCGACGGTCACGCGTGAGGTGATGCGCAACGGCGGCCCCACCGGCTATCGCGCGGAGCCGGCCCACCGCGCCACCGAACGCCGCGCCCACCGGCGCAAGCCCGCCTCGTCCCGGGGAGCGGAGCCGGCCGCCCTGCCGCATGGACGCGACCCCGAGGCCGTGGCCGAATACGAAGAGCGGCTCACCGCCGTCATGATGCAATCGGGCCTGTCCAACAAGATGATGGCGCGGGTGATGGTCTGCCTCCTGACCACCGATTCCGGCAGCATGACCGCCGCCGAACTGGTCCAGCGCCTTCAGGTCAGCCCGGCGTCCATCTCCAAATCGATCACCTTCCTGGAGAGCCAGGCCCTCGTCCGCAGGGAACGCGACGAACGCCGCCGGGAGCGCTACGTCATCGACCACAACCTCTGGTACCAGTCGATGGCCGCCAGCGTCCGCGCCCTCACCCAGCAGGTCGAGATCTCACGCCAGGGCGTCGGCATCCTCGGCCCCGGCACCCCGGCCGCCGTCCGTCTGGAGAACATCGCCCGCTTCCTCGACTTCGTCGCCGAAAGCCTCGCCCGCGCCACGGAACAGGCCCGCGACATCCTCTACACGAGCGCCGAAGCGCCCTCGGACGGCCCCGCCACACCGTGATCGACGCTCACCATCCCCTCTCCACATGGGGCTTGGCCCGGATCTGTATCGCGATATAGCGTTAGCCTTCCACTCGCGCCGCTGTCTCCATCGAGCGGAGACGGCGGAGACGGCGGAGACGGCGGAGACGGCGGAGACGTTCGTCAGGACCAGGACCAGGACGGAAGCATGTCGGGAGAGATCTCGCCCGCCGGGGAGCACTCCGGCCCCGCCTCGTCGCCCGAGCTGCGGGCCTCTCATGCGGACCGGGACCGGGCGGTGGATGTGCTGCGTATCGCGGCGGGGGACGGCCTGCTGACCGCGGACGAGTTGGACGAGCGCCTGGAAGCCGCCCTGTCGGCGCGGACCCTGAGCGAACTGGCCGCCCTCACCGCCGACCTGCCGTCCGTATCGGCTACGGGCGGCGGCATGGCCGGAGTTGAGGTCAAGGACGTAGTCCGGATCGAACAGGTCCACAGCGGCGCGGTCGAGCGCGCGGGGCACTGGGTGGTGCCGCGGAGGCTGGAACTCGCCGTGACGTACTGCAAGGTGACCCTCGACTTCACGGACGCCGTGATCACGCACGACACCTTGCGGATCGACGTGGCCATGACGGGCAAGACCCTGAAGCTGATCACGAGGCCGGGCGTCGTGGTCGACACCGATGAGCTGCGGCTGGTGCACAGCAGCGTCAAATACCGTCGGACTCCAGCGAATCCTGATGCGCCGGTCACCCTGCGCGTGGAGTTGGTCGGTCAGAAGGCCCACGGCCGCGTAGTGGTGCGGCCCGCGCGCCGGACGTTCGGACAGTGGCTACTGCGCAGGCCCCCGTCCCTTCCCGCAGGTGATTGACGCCACGCCTGGTCTGGTTGACCTGCGCCGGGTCACGCGTCGGGTCACGCGTTCAGTCATACGTCCAGTTGTGCGCGAATGAGCACGTCGAGCCGCTGCCATGCCGGGGACGAGGCATTGACCGTGCCCTGGATGAGGGCGGGAATCGCGGAGGCCGCGTCCAGCTCGGGCAGTTCGCCGGGGCCGTAGCGTTCCCGGGTCGCCTCGGCGATCCGGCGGGCGAGGCCGTCGAGGCGGGGATCGTCGGCGTTGAGATCGTGCGCTGCGCGAGCTGGCCGATCAGGGCAATGAGACCGCCTTGGACCGGCTGGCCGACCTCGCCGATGCAGCCGGCGACCTCGGCGAACTGAGCGGGCTGCTGGACGAGGGATCCACACACGCCGGATTCCTGCTCACCCGCCGCGCCGCCGCGACCGCCGACCTGCGCGAACTGCAACGGATCGCCGACGCCGGATACGACGAGGCCGGGCACGAGCTGGCCCGGCTGTTGAAGACACCGGCCGACGGGCATGGGGCTTGCCCGGGCCCGTGACCTGTGCCTTTACATGGAGCGGGCAACCGTCAACATACACCTACCCAGCGGCGCAAGAGGCGATCATGGCTGCCGGACGACCCGCGGGCACCACTCCCACGACCTGCCCCTAAGCCTCCTGTCCGGCGGCGGATGAACCACCATGCTGCACGGCTCCTGTCTCCGCCTCCTCCGTGACCGTGATGGCGGAGGCTGAGTCCTTCGGGCCGCGAAAAGCGATGTAGACGAGCAGCACGCCCATCAGGGCGGCGCCTGCCCACATGGCTTGCTGCCAGCCGTCCACGAAGGACTGCTGCGCGGCGTGGATCAGGTCCTGGGAGTGCGTGCCGGTGCTGGGTGCCACCTCGACGGCGTTGGCGATGCCTTCGCGTGCGGTGTCCGCGGCCCCCTGGGGGATGCCGTCGAGCTTGTCGTCGATGGCGCTGCGGTAGCCGGCCGACAGGAGTGCGCCGAGCATGGCCACACCGAGGGCGGTGCCGAACTCGCGGGTGACGTCGTTGAGCGCGGAGGCGACTCCCTGCTTGGCGCGGGGCAGCGAGCTGGTGATGGCCTCGGTGGAGGGCGTCATCGACAGACCCATACCGGCACCCATGGCGAGCATGCCGGCCAGGATGGAGAGGTAGCCGCCGTCGACGGAGACGAACAGAGCCATCAACGCGAGGCCGAGGGTGGCCAGGGCGACGCCCATGGTCATGGTGGAGCGGGCGCCGATGCGTGCGGCCATCTTGGGGGCCAGGCCGGACGTCATCATCATCATGACGGCCATGGGCATCATCGCCACGGTGGACAGCAGCCCGGACCAGCCCAGGACGGCCTGGAAGAACGGAAAGAGGACCACGGCGATACCCGCCTGGACCCCGAAGACGACCAGCAGCGTGATGGAGCCGCCGGCCAGGTCGCGCTCACGGAACAGGCGAACATCCAGCAGCGAGGCGTCTTGGCGGTGCAGCTCCCAGGCCACGAATCCGACAGTGGCGATGACACCGACGATCACGCTGATCAGAGTCACCGGGGCGGTCCAGCCGCGCTCGGGGCCTTCCTGTAGAGCGGAGATCAGACCGATCACGGCGACGGCGGACAGCAATGCGCCTGTGGTGTCGAAGGAATGAGCGGAGTGCTCGCGGGAGTTCGGCACCGACTTCAGCGTCATCGCCAGTGCTACCACGACCAGGACCACGGGCAGCACGAACAGCCAGCGCCAGTCGGCGACATCGACCAGCAGCGCGGACAGGAACATGCCCAGAATGCCGCCGCCCCCGGCGACACCGGTCCACACGCCGATCGCCTTGCCCCGCTGCTGCTCCGGGAACGTACTGGTGATGACGGCCAGCGTGATCGGCATGATCATCGCAGCGCTCACACCGGCGGCCACGCGCGCGGCGATCATCACCTCGGCCGATGGGGCCAGGCCCGCGACGGCGCCGGCGGTACCGAAGATGGTCAGTCCGGTGATCAGCATGGGCTTACGGCCCAGCCGGTCACCGATGGCGCCGAGCGGCAGCAGGAGCGCGGCCAGGGCCAGGGTGTAGATATTGATGATCCACAGAACGGTGTTCTGCGAGGCACCGAACTCCACGGCCATGTGGGTCTGGGCGACGTTCAGCCCGGACACCGACGCGATGACGGCCATCAGCGCGATGGAGACGGCGATCAGGATCGAGCGCAACTGACGCGCATCCGGTGTCCCCGCGTCGTTCATTGGAGCCGCCGCTCGGGGAGGTTCGATCGTACTCATATCTTCCTTCCAGGAAGGGCATGCGGGATCAGCGCCGGAGCAGGGCCGGTCGCCGAATGGATGAGATGAGGGCTCGTACTCGCTCACCGCGTGGACCGTTGGGTGCGGCCGCGCGGTTCAGCGGCGGGCCGGGGGTCAGCAGCGGCCGGGGTTCAGCGGCGGGCCGGGGTTCAGCGACGGGCCGGGGTTCAGGCGGTGGTGTTCTCGCTCCGTGCGGCAGCGAGGGCCGTGCCGGGCGCTCTCGTAGCGGGAAGTCTGCGCAGACACCTCGCGCCCTTTCGTCGTGCGTGGCCCCCCGTCCGGACCACCTGCCTTCGACGTTAAGCCCGCATTGCGGCAAGGGCATATCATGTTGCCCATGACGCAAGAAGATGGGCAGTTGGACGGCCTCGTACGCAAACGCATCCGCGCCCTGCGGGTCGCCCAGGGCTGGTCCCTGGAAGAGCTGGCCACCCGCGCGCACCTCAGCCAGTCCTCGCTCAGCCGCATCGAGAACGGCCGGCGCCGCCTCGCCCTGGACCAGCTCGTCACCCTCGCCGGCGCCCTGGACACCACGCTGGACCAGCTAGTGGAGAACGCCGCCGACGATGTCGTCATCAGCCCGATGATCGATGGCACCCACGGTCTGATGCGCTGGCCGGTGAACGGCGACCCCGGCGTGAGCGTGATGCGGCAGCGGATGACCGAACCGCCGCCCGACAACCCTGCCCGCATGCGTGCCCATCCCGGCCGCGAATGGCTTGTGGTCCTGTCCGGCACCGCCATCCTCATGCTCGGCCACCGCAGGTTCCGCATCGAGACCAACCAGGCCGCCGAGTTCCCCACCATGATGCCGCACGCGATCGGCGCCGAGGGCGGGCCGTGCGAGATCATGGGCATCTTCGACCGCGACGCCCGCCGCGGCCACCTGCGCGAGGCCGCCGAGGCGGGCGACTGCGGCGACGCTCAGGGTCCCTGTCAGTGACGGTGTCGGAGGCCCGGCGCGGGCGGGATCTTGCGTGATGGGCAGCGGGCGAAGCGACCTTCTTGCGTAAGCGGCAAGATGCTGTGCCGTTGGCGCATGAGCGTCGTACGGTCTTGCCATGACCCAAATCCACCAGCACACCCCGCACGGCGAAGGCGGCCACCACCAGGCGCACGATCATGGCGGCCAGGCGGAGATCCTCGACCTCGATGCCGAGGTGCTCGCCGAGCACATCGCATTCATCACCGACTGGCTGCCGCTGAAGGCTGAGCCGCGCCAGATCGTGGATCTGGGCTGCGGCACGGGGGCGGGCACCTTCGCGCTCCTCGAGCGTTTCCCCGAGGCACACGTCACCGCCGTCGACACCTCGGTCGGGCACCTTGAGCTCCTGCGCGAGAAGGCGTGCACCCGTGGAGTGGAGGAGCGCGTGCGCACCGTACAGGCCGACCTCGACGCCGCTGACTGGCCCGATCTCGGGACGCCGGACCTGGTGTGGGCCTCCGCCTCGATGCACCACATGGCCCACCCCGACCGCGCCCTGACCAGCGTCCACGACCTGCTCGCCCCAGGCGGCCTGTTCGCCGTCGTCGAGCTGGACGGCTTCCCCCGCTTCCTGCCCGCCGACGCCCCCGAGAATCGGCCCGGTCTCGAAGAACGCTGCCACAGGGCGACCGACAGCTTCCACGCCGAACACGTTCCGCACCGCGGCGCCGACTGGGGACCGATGCTGTCCGCCGCCGGTTTCACCGTCGAAGACGAGCGCACCATCACCGTGAACATCGAAGGCGACCGCAGCGCAGCCATCGGCCGCTATGCCCACGGCAGCTTTCTGCGCATCCGCGGCGCCGCCGCACCAGCGCTCAGCCCCGAAGACCTTGCCGCACTCGACGAACTACTCGACACCGACAGCCCGCACAGCATCCTGCGCCGCGGCGACCTCGCCGTACGCACCGAACGCACCGTCTGGGCAGCCCGCCGCGCCTGAGTCGTGGCCGCGCAGCTCCAGCACGCCACGACAATGATCGATGCGGTGGCAGGGGCTCGCCTTGAACCCGGAGTGATGGCCCGGTACTTCAGCCTGAGGCCGCCCTGTCGGCGCGGATCGTACATGAGATCATCCAGTGGCATTGATCTGGGTAGATGCCGACCAAGGGGGATCTGGGCATGGCAGACGCGGAGACGAAGCGGGTTGCGGGGCTGGTTGCCGCGCAGGAGAAGGCGATCGCGCTGTTCGGCGAAGTGGAGGCACGCGGGATCGTGGCTCCAGGGCGCGGGGAGCGCGAGGTGAGCGACCACATCCGGGACCTGGCGAACGAGATGTTCGGCACCACCAAGCACTGGCACAAGCGGATCATCCGGTCCGGCCCCAACACACTGCTGCCCTACCGGGACAACCCTCCGGACCGGATCATCAGCGAGGACGACGTCGCCTTCGCCGACTTCGGCCCGATCTTCGAGGAGTACGAGGCCGACTTCGGGCGCACCTACGTCTTCGGGCAGGATCCCGACAAGCATCGCCTCCTGGCCGACCTCCCCCGTATCTTCGACGCCGGCCGCGCCGCATTCCAGGCCGACGAGACGATCACCGGGGCCCGTCTGTACGAGACGGTCGAGAAGCTCGCCGCCGAGGCCGGCTGGGAGATCGGCATCTGGCACACCGGCCACCTGGTCGGCGAGTTCCCTCACGAGACCAACGACGGAGCCAAGGCCGAGTCGTACATCACTCCCGAGAACCACACCCCTCTGCGCCGCACCGACCGGTCCGGACGGCCCTGCCACTGGATCCTCGAACTCCACTTCGTCGACCGCGAGAAGGGCTTCGGAGGCTTCTACGAGCAACTCCTGGACCTGGCCTGACACCGACCGGCGCCTGTTCAGCCTGAGACCCGCGCCGAAGCTGAAACGCCACCCGGTGCGGCGGCTGGGTCCTGACGAGACACCGCGTGGCAGACTGACGGCACATTGAAGCACCGTTGCAGCCAGACGACTTGGGAAGGTCATCTGCGTCAACGGTGCTTCGTTGCGTCAGGCACGGCCATCCGGCTGCGACGGTACGAGATCACGCGGGTCCGGCCCTGAGGAAGGCGAGGCGGTACGGCGGCTCCTTGACCGGCGCGGCACCACCTCCACCGCACCGGACCGGCACACCAAGCTCTACCCCAACTACCTCGGCCGCATCGCACCGCAGGACCGCGACCTGGTCCTGCCCTCGTTGATGAACTCCCTGGCCCTGGTCGGCAGCCGCGACGACCTCCTCACCCGCATCACCGCCCTGGAACAGGCCGGCATCGACGAACTCCTCATCCAGCCGGTGATCGACCCGCCCACCGAGATGGCCCGGCTCGCGAAACTCCTCACCTGAGCGAACCCGCCCGCCGCACGTCCAGGACGGCGCTTGATTCGAAGCGCGGTTGCAGCCGATGGACGGATGGCAGGAGGGCGGCTCCGCCGGTGCAGCACCCTCCGGCGTCCCGCCTCGGGGGTGCAACGGGCGGTGTGGACGACGGGCATCAATGTTCCGTAGGGAGCGCGTAAGGGTCATGTAAAGTGCCGTGCGGTGTGCCGGGAAGCCTGGTCGGCGGTAGGGGATTGCTCTCTTCACCGATCGGGGACGGTATTCATGGTGCTCATCGCGGTCTTCGGCGTGGCGCTTCTCATCGCGGTCCTGGTCTCGGGGCCGGCGGCCCGCTCGATTCTCTCCACCTCGCTGCTCTTCGCGTCGGCGATCGTGGGCCGTAAGGACGGCGGGCGCGGTGCTCGCCTCCGTCTCGCCGGAGTCCGGCCGCGCGTTCGAGCCGTTGGGCGAGGCCGTGGCGGAGTTGCGCAAGTTCGCGGCGCTGCTGGTGTTCGGCGCGCTGCTGACGCCTCGGCTGTTCGGGGACCTGTCAGCCGGGGGCTACGTGGCCGTGGTGCCGGCCATCGTTCTGGTCGAGGACCTCGTCGGCATCCCGGACGACGATGACGAGGACGGCCACGATGGGGGCAGGGAGAAGCAGACCGCCGGGTCGGTCCGGACGGCGTCCCGAGCGAAGGAGGACGACGATGCGCGCACGTGATCTGGCGGTGGAGTACGAGTCGGTCCGCGTCGATGACGACGCGCTGGAGGCGGCCCGCCTCATGGCCGAGCACCAACTGCCCGGGCTGCTGGTGCTGGACCGTAACGGGGAGCCGAAGGCGATCCTGCCCGCCTCCCAGGTGATCAAGGCACTCGTCCCGGGCTATGTGATCGAGGACCCCGCACTTGCGGCGGTCATCGACGAGAAACACGCAGACCGGCTGTGCGAGGCATTGCGTGGCCGCCGGGTCGGCGACCTGCTGTCCGACAAGGCGGCCCGGCCGCCGATCGCCGATCCCGACGACACCGCGCTGGAGGTGGCCGCGCTGATGGCGCAGGCGCGCAGCCCGCTGGTGGCGGTGGCGAGGCGGGACAAGGCGGGCCTGTATCTGCTCGGGGTGATCACCGCCTCGCAGCTCCTCCATCGACTCCTCGGATATGCGGAGCCCCATGAGTGACTGGCACAGTTGGGCGGCGATCGCCGTTTTCGTCGTCGCCTACGTGGCGATCATCAGTGAACGTGTCCACCGGACGGCCGCCGCCCTGGGAGGGGCGGCGGTCATGCTCACCATCGGTGCCACCGACGACAAGGCCGCCTTCTTCGACGAGCGTTCCGGGATCGACTGGAACGTCATCTTCCTGCTGCTGGGGATGATGGCGATCGTCGGGGTCCTGCGGCAGACGGGCCTGTTCGAGTATCTGGCGATCTGGGCGGTCAAACGCGCCCACGGCAAGCCCTTCCGCGTGATGACCATGCTCATAGTCATCACCGCGACCGCCTCCGCGCTGCTGGACAACGTCACCACGGTCCTGCTGGTCGCCCCGGTCACCCTGCTGGTGTGCGAACGTCTCGCGCTGCCGGCGGCGCCCTTCCTGATCGCGGAGGTGATGGCGTCCAACATCGGCGGCACCGCCACGCTCGTCGGTGACCCGCCGAACATCATCATCGCCAGCCGGGGCGGGCTGACCTTCAATGACTTCCTCGTCCACCTCGCCCCGATCGCCGTGCTCCTGACCGCCGTGCTGGTGCTGCTGTGCCGGGTGATGTTCCGCAAGGCGCTGGTGTACGACGAGGACCGGGCCACCGAGGTGATGGCGCTGGAGGAGCGCGAGGCCATCCGCGATCACCGGCTGCTGTACCAGGGCCTGGCCGTCCTGGCCCTGGTGGTCGTCGGGTTCGTGGCGCATCCGGTGCTGCACTACGCGCCGAGCGTGGTGGCCCTGCTCGGTGCCGGACTGCTCATCGCCGTCTCCAAGGTGGAGACGGGTGAGGCGCTGAAGGAGGTGGAGTGGCCGACCCTGGCGTTCTTCGCCGGGCTGTTCATCATGGTCGGGTCGCTCATCGAGACCGGTGTCATCGGGGAGATCTCCCGCGCGCTGGCGGACGCCACCGGCGGCAGCGAACTCGGCGCGGTGATGCTGCTGCTGTTCGGCTCGGCCGTGCTGTCGGGGGTCGTCGACAACATTCCCTACGTCGCCACCATGGCCCCCATCACCGCCGACCTGGCCCACGGCTTCGGCGGCGGCGACGGTGTCCACGTGCTGTGGTGGGCCCTGGCGCTGGGCGCCGACCTGGGCGGCAACGCCACCGCCATCGGCGCCTCCGCCAACGTGGTCGTCCTGGGCATCGCCGAACGCAACCGCCAGCCCATCTCCTTCTGGCAGTTCACCCGGTACGGCCTGATCGTCACCGCCGTCACGGTGGTGCTGTCCGCCGGCTACCTGTGGCTGCGGTACTTCGCCTTGAGCTGACGCTACGACGATCACAGGGAGCGGACCCGATGAGACAACCCCGGATACCTGATGACTTCCTCGGCGGGTACGAGCGGATGCTCACCGACGTCGCCGAGACCGGCCGACTGCTGCTCCGTCCCGAACTGGACGAACTGCGAGATCTGGGGGAGCGGGCGGCCGAGGCCGGATACGGGCTCGGGCCGCTCATCGGGCTGTACCTGGGCGAGACCCGCAGGCTGTGGGGGGCGCTGCCCGGCGCCGTCCGGGCGTCCGGCGCGTCGCTGTCGGCCCGTACCGCTGACGCGCTGCTCGGCGCCGTGGACACCGCCGTCGCCGCTCTCGGCGAGGGGCATGAGCGGGCACAGCGCCTGGCGGTGCGGCAGGAGGAGGCGGCGCGCCGTGAGTTCGTGGACGACCTGCTCTACGGGCGCAGTGACTTGGGGCGGCTGGCCGAGCGGGCGGAGCGGTTCGGGCTGCGGCTGGCGCGGAGCCACGCGGTGGCGGTCGCCGAGGGTGAGGAGTCGTACGACGTCGTGCATCCGATGGCGCGGCGGGTCGAGCGCGAGCTGATCGCCCGGTTCGGGGAGCACGATGTGCTGCTGACCACGAAGGAGGGGCGGCTGGTGTGCATCGCGGTCGGCGGCGAGCCTGGGTACGCGATCCTGGATGCCTTCGCGAGCTGGGTGCACGATCCCGGCAGTGGGCACGTGGGAGCGCGGACGGTGGCCGTCGGCCGTGATCATCCGGGGGCCGGTGGCGTGGTGCGCAGTTACGAGGAAGCCCTGAGCGCCCTGGAGCTCGCCGACCGTCTGGAGCTGCCCGGCCCTGTTCTGCGCGCCGCCGACCTGCTGGTCTTTCCGGTGCTCCTGCGCGACCGGGCGGCCATGGCCGACCTGGTGCGCACGGTGCTCGGCCCGCTCACGCGGACCCGTGGCGGGGCCGGGCCGCTCCTGGAGACGCTCACCGCGTGCGCGGCGGCCGGGTACGTCAACGCCGAGGCGGCACGGCGGCTGAACATCGGGGTCCGCACACTCTCCTACCGGCTGGAGCGCATCAAGGCCCTGACGGGTTACGACCCGGGCGACGCGTTGCAGCGCTTCACCTTGGAGACGGCCGCCATGGGGGCGCGGCTGCTCGGCTGGCCGGGGATCCCGTTGTAGGCGCCGTTCCGCCGTTCGGTTTCGGTGTCACCAAGCCATCAGGAACGCGTAAAGATTGCCGGGATCCGGCAATGCGCGGCGCGTTGTCCCGGTGTCACGATGTGCCCGGCACCGAGACGGGGGAAGCGCTGTGGCTGAGTTCCTGCGGGGCGCGCCGGAGCGTCCGGCGGTCCGGTCCGGCCTGACGCTCCTCGTCGTGGCCGGGCACCGGCTGGCGGTGCGGATCGGCGGGGCCGGCGGCCGGGCTCACGGGGGAGACGGAGTCCGCGCCGGCACCGTCGGCACACGGCGCACCGCCGTGGCCGTGGCCGGAATCGCGCTGGCCTGGTTCGTCGCGCTCGCCGGGGACGCGCTGACGGATCGGCACTGGCTGCGTATCGCCGTGCTGCCGGCCGTGGCGGGAGCGGGCTGGGCCGGTGTCAGGTTGCAGCGACGGCTGCCCCACCGCCCCTTTCCGCCCGCCGGGCCGCTCGATCGCCCCCGGGCCGGCGTCGATCGCGTCGTGTCCGGGATGTGACCCGCACAACCACCCCCGTTGCTCAGGGTCAAAGGGCCTGTCCTGGCCTGTGCCCTGCCCCGGTGGCAGCGGCACAGGCCGACGCGACGCCCTCGGGAGGGTTCATTGGCTCAGGAAAGTGGTCCGAAGGACTCTCTTCTCCTGTCTCTCCTGCCGTTCGGGGTCATGGCGGTGGTGGCCGCGGTGGACCTCACCACGGGGCCTGGAGTGGGGCTCCTGCCACTGGTGTCCCTGGGACCGGCCTTCGCGGGTCTCACCGGTGGATGGCGGCGCACGGTCGCCATAGGGGTGATCGCCGTCGCCCTGTGCCTCGTGCTGAGCGTGTACGACGGGCTGTTCGGCACCCGCCGCGGTTTCACCGCGCTGCTCTCGGTGGCGGGTGTCACCGCCGCGGGTCTCGCGGCGGCGGTGCGGCGACAGCGGCGCGAGGCGGAGCTGGCCAGTGTCCGCTCGGCTCGACAGTGATAGAGAGCCCGACCTGATCGTGCGGCACCACGGGCCGGGCGATGAGTTTGGCGGATGTCGGAAGTCCACCCACGTGGGTCGCGGCTATTCGGCCGGCCCTTGCCGGGGCTACGTCCCTGGGGACGTGAGAGAAGGGGAAAGCGGAGTGTCGGTGATCGTTGCCGGTAAGTTGTATGTGGATCCCAAGGACAGGGACCGCTTCATCGAGGGGCACCGCCCCATCGTGGAGGCGGCCCGCAGTCGCCCAGGCTGCCTCGACCTGTCCATCTCGCCCGACCCGATCGAGCCGGGCCGCGTGAACAACTTCGAGCACTGGGAGTCGCAGGAGGCCCTCGACGCCTTCCGGGCGGTGGCACCGCGCCCCTCCGTATCCGTGGACATCAAGGACGACCAGGTATTCAAGCACCAGATCTCGCATACCGGGCCGCCCTTCGACTGATGGGTTTTGCCGCAGATGCCGCCCTCGCCTGTGGTGCGATCGTCCGGCGAGGGAGTTGCGGTCATCCGAGAGGACGCCCCGCCCGCGCGCGACGCGGCCAAATGAGATCAGCTCGGCCGTCATCGCGCGGTCGCGCAGGATTTCCTCGCCGAAGCGAAGAACATTGCCCGCTAGGTGACCCTCGATCGCCCCGACGCGTGGGCCAACTTCAGTCCCGCCAATGTCGAGTTGCACGCCGTCAGCACCTCCGTTGCGCTCGGGGACGCGGGTGTGGCTCTGGAGTCGGCCCGGCCGCTCATGCGTCGGCCGATCCCTGTCCCTGAACGGCGTGCGGCCCTGTGGGTCGATACCGCCCGTGCGTACAGTCAGCAAGGCAGGCTCGCCGACGGCTACCGGGCCTTGCGAGTCGCCGAAGGCTGTGCGGCCCAGGACGTCCGACGGCCGGCCGTACGTGAGCTGGTGGCGGACATGGCGGCCCGTGACCGCCGCAGGGCCGTGCCTGAGCTGCATCACTTCAGCCGACAACTGGGAGTGCCCGCATGAGCGAGCGGAGCAAGTCGTTCCTGTACGTCGTCGTCTGCGCGGGCGGGATCGCCGATGACGTCGGCAAGCTGATCACTGCGGCGCAGGAACGGGACTGGGACGTGGGCGTCATCGCCACTCCGCAGGGTCTGGGGTTCATCGATGCCCAAGCGGTCGAGGCCCAGACCGGCTATCCGATCCGCTCCGCCTGGCGCTCGCCCGGCGATCCGCGCCCGCTCCCGCCGCCGGATGCCATCGCCGTCGCCCCGGCGACCTTCAACACGATCAACAAGTGGGCCGCCGGGATCTCGGACACTTTGGCGGTGGGCATCCTGTGCGAGGCGTACGGCTTGGGCGTCCCCACCGCTGTCCTGCCTTATCTGAACGCCGCCCAGGCCGCCCATCCGGCATACCGGCAGAGCCTGGAGCGGCTACGGGGCATGGGCGTGCTGGTCGCCGAGTACGAGCCGCATCAGCCGAAGGCGGGTGGCGGTCGCGACACGTTCCGGTGGGAGCAAGCGCTGGAGTTGCTGAGCCCCAAGGTGCGATGAGCGGGGAAAGCATTCCGGAAGGGCTATGAGCAGTGTGCCGCTTCATGGCACTTGGAACTGCTCAGGTTCAGCAGGAGGTCCACAGATGGTGCGGATCTGGCACGCGGGCAGGCATGCGGGCGTAGGAGGTCTGGACAACAAACAAGCCCCGGGCCGGTGGGCGGCTGTCCGAGCGGCGCGTTTGCGTGCGCAAGCTGTCGGCGCGTCCTCAGCCAGGAAGGGGCGTTCGACCAACCCGGATCCTGGCCGATCTGGCGGTGGCCGGGGCAGCCCCAAGGGCGCCGTGAAAGTGCCGAGTGTCGGTGCCTTGCGCCGCGGACGCCGTGGTCCGGGGCGCGCCGGGCCGCTGGTGTCGTCGGTCGAGCAGGGTGCGGGCGATCTCCAGGGCGAGGCGAAGTTGGCGAATCCAGTATGACCGCGGCGCCCTCGCGGCGCTCTCTGCTCGTGGCCACGTTGGTGCGCAGATGCTCGGCGGCTGGGGTATCCGGTCATGGAGCTCTGAGAGCGGGAGCAGGTGGCCGACGGGGGGAATTTGCGTGGTCAGATGGATGGGTGTTGCTCAGTTCGTCGCCCGCAGCGTGCCGCTATCGGGCTTGGGCAGCCACCAGTTGGCGCTCGGGGGGCGGTGCCAGTGATGGGTCCGGGCGTAGGTGTGGATGAGTTCCAGGGCTCGGTTGGTGGCGGGGTGCGCGGTGGTCGTGTTCCAGACGGCGTGCCAGGGGTAGAGCGGGACGGGGTCGTTCAGGGGCCGGGCGGTGAGGCCGGCGGGGAGGTGTGCGGAGGTGCGGCCGAAGGCCGGGTGGCGGAGGGCCTGGACGGCGGCCAGCGCGGAGGTGCGGCCGTGTCCGCGTATGCGTGTCGCCACCTTCAGGCCGAAGGCAGCGACGGCTTGGTCGACCCAGTCGTGCCACTCGGCGGACTCGTCCGCTGAGTGGATGAGGAGCGGGTGTTCGGCGAGGGCGGCGAGGGGGACCTCGTCCCGGTCGGCGAGGGGGTGGTCGGTGGGGAGGATGACGCCGATGGGGTCCAGGCCCACGGGCATGGTGGCGAGAGCGGCTCCGAGGGGGCGGCCGAGGCCGAAGGGGCGGCCGAAGGCGATGTCGAGGTCGCCGGTGAGGAGGCGGGGCAGTGCTGCGGCCATGCCGTGAGTCTGGAGCACCTCGAATGGCAGGTCGGGGGCCTGGGTGCGCAAGTGATGGATCAGGAGCGTGGAGGGCAGGCCCTCGGCGACGACGTCGATGCGCAGGGGAGTGCAGGTGTGGGTGATCTCGTCGACCAGGCGCTCGGCGTCGACGAGGAGGCGTCGGCCGCGTTCGGCGAAGGTCTCGCCGGCGGGGGTGAGGGCGACGTGGCGGCGGTCGCGGGTGAACAGCGGGACGCCGAGTCGCTTCTCCAGGGTTCTGATCTGGGCGGAGAGGGTCTGCTGGGCGATGGTGAGCCGGTCCGCGGCCCGGCCGAAGTGGAGTTCGTCGGCGAGGGTGACGGCGTAGCGCACCTGGCGCAGGTCGAGGTCCACAAATCCTCACCGTAACAGTCTGAGGCTGTTACGTGTCCGATGAACGGTGTTGGACCGGCGGCACGCTGTGGTTGTTGACTAGCGAAGTGGAAGGCGCCAGAGGGGCGCAAACCGAAGGAGTTTCCCGGAGTTTGATCGCTACATCAAAGGCCGGTGACGTGGCGAGGCAGTGGCCGCGCACACGTACGGCCCCGCGAGTGCGGTGAGCGGTCGGGCCGCGTCACCGCCGCGCCTGGCACAGGTGTAGCGGGGCGGGCCTCTTGCCGGCCCGACCGCCACACCGCGCTTACCTCTAACTCACCCACCGGATGGGGTGCTTGGCGTGTGCCGGCGCCCAGGGAGAAGTCGCTGCATGTTCGCGAAGCACGTTCAGGGCCGGATCTCCCGCCAGGCCCATGCCCGAGTGCCGCAGGGCACCTTCGAGGAGCACCACGGCCGTCAGGGGTTCGAGGGTGACGTCTCCCAGCTCTACCACGCCCACCCGACCACGGACTGGCTGCGGGTGGAGGGCCCGATCCGGCCACGGGGCATCCGGCTCACCGACGTTCCCGCCGCCGACGAGCACGACGAGCGAGCCCTGCCGACGCCGCTGATGTTCAACGAGGACATCACGGTCTCGGTGTCGAAGCGGACGGCGCCGATGCCGTACTACTTCCGCAACACCGACGGCGACACCCTGTTGCTGGTCCAGTCGGGCAGCGGCGCCCTCGTCACCGACTACGGCACCCTCGCGTACGGGCCGCTGGAGTACCTGGTGATCCCCAAGGGCACCAACTACCGGATCGTCCCCGACCCCGGCGCCGAGCAGCATGCCACCTACGTGGTGGAGACGCGGGAGCCCATCACGCTCCCCGAGCGGGGGCTGCTGGGGCACTTCCTGCCCTTCGACCGCGGCGTCCTGGACGTCCCCAGGCTCGACGCCAACATCCCCGTCCCCTCCGCGCAGAGTCCGGCCGGCGAGTGGGAGGTGCTCGTCAAGCGCGCGGGCGAACTGTCGTCAATCTTCTACGCCTTCGACCCCGCCGACGTGGAAGGCTGGACCGGCACCCTGGCTCCCTTCCGGCTGCGCCTGGCCGACCTCCGCCCGCTCTCCTGCGAACGCCTCGAAATGCCGCCGATGGCGCACGCCACCTTCCAGGCCGGGCAGAACTGGTTCGTCACCATGGCCCCCCGGCCCACCCAGACCGCGGACGACGCGGACAAGGCGCAGCCGGCCCATCGCAACGTCGACTACGACGAGCTGTTCGTCTTCCTCGGTACCGGCGACGGCGGCCAGGTCGGTCCGCCGGCGGGGCTGGCGAGCGTCACACCGGCCGGTATGAACCACGGCCCCGACCAGGTCCGCCACGCCAACCCGCGCACCCGGCTGCCGTTCTACGTGTGGAACGTCGACACCGTCCGCCCCCTGCGCTACACCGAAGCCTTCGAAGCCGTCGAGATCCCCGACTTCGCCCGCCAGGAGAGCTACCGCGGCTGACCCCGACCGGCCCCGACGGCCCCCGCCCGTATCCCCTTCCGCCCGGCAGGGGATACGGGCAGCACCGAGTTCTGGAGCACCATCCGTCATGAGCCGTGTCCTGGCCATCTCCGGTTCCCTGTGAGCCGCTCGTCTCACGAACAAGGGCGGCAAGACCTGTACGCTGCACGGCTTCCCGGGGGGCTCGCTGCGTGAAGGGGCACTCATCGGCAAGCCCGCCACCCGGAACGGTGGCGCCGGCGGAGTCGTCCGGCCGCACCCGGGGCAGAGCGCACACGCGGTGCCGCCACACCGTCAGCGACGGGGTATCGGACACCCCGTGCTGGGGCGAGCCACGGACCGTCCACGTCTGGCTGCCCGCGCCCGGTCGAGAGGACCGGGCGCTGAACGGCTCTACGTGCTGCCTGTAGTGGTGGTGCCGGTGGGCAGGAGTTCCTCGGCGCCTTTGACCCGGTAGGTGACGGTGTTGCGGGCCGCCTGCAAGGCACCGGCACGGGGCGGAGGACCAGGCGGCGTCGATCTCCAGTGGTTCGTTCCGTACCGACGGCATGGTCATCACGCCTTGCAGCGCGAAGACCCTCGCCGCGATCCGGGCCGGCTACGGCAGCGACCTGATCAGCCGTGCGGCGGACGTCCATCTCAAGGAGCAGCGGCGGCTGGTCCTGGCGGTGCGGGAGACCCCGCTGTCGACCATCCACCTGGAGAACATGCTGGCCCTGTCCCGGATGGGCGTCAGTCTGCTCCCGCCCATGCCGGCCTTCTACAACCGGCCCGCGAGCGTGGACGACATCGTCGATCACCTCGTCGCGCGCGTCATGGACCAGTTCGGCCTGGACAGCAAGCGGGCGGTCCGCTGGGAGGGCCCCACCACTGCCCGCACCCGCCGCGCCCGTCCCCTCGCCCCTCTCGACAGCACCGCCCCCGACCGGGCGGTCGGCTGAGCCACGAAACCCCCGCCGGGCGCCTCCTCAGCGCCTCGACGGGCCTGAAGAAAGGAAGGGAACCCCCATGGCCTGCATCAAGGACCTGCGCACCTACCTCGGCGCTCTCGACGCACTCGGCGACCTGCGCACCGTCGACCGGCTCGTCGATCCCGACCTGGAGGTCGGCGCGATCATCCGCCGCTCCTACGAGACCGTCGCCCCGGCACCCCTGTTCACCAACATCAAGGACTCAGCCCCCGGTTTCCGGCTGCTGGGAGCTCCCGGCGCCCTGAGCTCCGCTCCCGGCCGTCCGCTGGCCCGTATCGCGCTCTCCCTCGGGCTCGACTCCACCGCTGGCGCCCGCGAGATCGTCGACGCCTTCGCCGAGGCAAGCACCCGTGAGCCGCTCCGGCCGGTGCTGGTCGACAGCGCACCGTGCAAGCAGAACATCCTGCTCGGCGAGGACGCCTCGCTGGCCCGGTTCCCGACCCCGCCGCTGCACGAAGGCGACGGCGGCCCCTACGTCAACACCTGGGGCACCATCGTCGCGCACCCCGGACGGATCGTTCACCAATTGGTCCATCGCCCGGATCGTGATGGTCGACGACACGCACATGACCGGTCTGGTGCTGCACCCCCAGCACATCGCCCAGGTGTGGCAGCAGTGGGCCGACCGCGGCGAGCCGATGCCGTTCGCCCTGGTCCAGGGCGGCGAGCCGGCCCTGCCCTTCATCTCCGGCATGCCCCTGCCGGACGGCGTGGAGGAAGCCGGCTACCTCGGCGCCCTGCTCGGCGAGCCCCTGGAACTGGTCCAGTGCGAGACCGTCGACCTCCAGGTGCCGGCGAGCGCCGAAATCGTCATCGAGGGGCACCTGTCGGTCGAACGCACCGGCCTTGAGGGCCCGATGGGCGAGTTCGCCGGCTACCGTCCGAGCGAGACCTCGATGCAGCCCGTCTACACCATCGAGGCCATCACCCACCGCGACAACCCCATCTGGCCGACCGTGGTCGAAGGCGAACCCGTCGACGAGTACCACACGGCCACCGGCCTCACCCTGGCCGCCGAAGCCCTGACCGCCCTGCGTGCGGCGAACCTGCCCGTCACATCCGCCTGGGAACCCTTCGACGGCGCCTCGCACATCCTGGTGATCAGCGTCGCCACCGACTGGCGCGACAAGCTCCCCGGCCTCTCCACCGGCGACCTCACCCAGCGGATCACCGACGTCATCGCCGCCCAGCGCTTCGAGTACCTGGTGCCCCGCGTCTTCGTCCTCGACGACGACGTGGACGCCGCCGACACCGGTGAACTGATGTGGGCGCTCGCCACTCGGGTGCACCCCACCGGCCGGCGGTCGTGCGCGAGGGCAAGGTGCTGCCCCTGCTCTCCGTGTACACGCCGAACGAGCGGCACGCCTGGAAGGGACCCAAGGTCACCTACGACGCCCTGCTCCCCTCCGACGAAGAGGGCCGCGAGCCCCGGAGCTCCTTCCGATTCATCTTCCCGCAGGAAGTCCAGCAGCGGGTGCTGGAGCACTGGAACGACTGACCCCGACCGGCAGGCACGACGCGTTACACGGCGCATCACCACAGCCGAACACCCCGACTGCCTGCCTCCATCAGTCTGTCCCTGCCGAGGACCGTCCCTCGACAGGGACTCGGGCAGCGCCTGGTTCCCCTCGCCCGGCGCCTGGGGCGGCGCACTGGTCGTCACCGTCGCCAGACCCGGTGAACTCCGGCGGGACCAGGCGGTGCGACGGCTGTGCCGGACCGTAGGCTGCCGCCATGACCGAGATCCAGACCTCGACTCCCCGCGCCGCCTTCGAGCTGCTCATGGCCGGTAACCAGCGCTTCGTCTCAGGCGCCCCCGAGCACCCGAACCAGGACGCCACTCGCCGCACCGAGATCGCACCGTCCCAGCAGCCCTTCGCCGTGCTGTTCGGGTGCTCCGACTCCCGGCTGGCCGCCGAGATCATCTTCGACCGCGGCCTGGGCGATCTGTTCGTGGTACGTACGGCGGGGCATGTCGCTGGCGCAGAAGTCCTTGGTTCCATCGAGTACGGCGTGAGCGTGCTCGACGCCCCGCTCGTCGTCGTGCTCGGCCACGACTCGTGCGGGGCCATCGCAGCCGCCCGTGACGCGGCCGACGGTGGCAGGGTGCCCGGCGGCTTCGTCCGTGACGTTGTCGAGCGGGTGACACCGAGCGTGCTGGCGGCCCGCGCCGCCGGACGCGACCAGGCCGAAGAGATCCTGGCCGAGCACATAGAGCAGACCGTGGACCTGCTGCTGGAACGCTCTCGCGCCCTGGCCGAGCGGGTGGCCGCCGGCCGTCTCGGCGTGGTGGGGCTGTCCTACCGGCTGGCCGACGGCAGTGCACAGCTCGTCGCCTCTCGCGGCATTGACGCAGCGGTCCCCGCCGCGTCCTGACGGCCCCGGCCGTGGCTGCCCTGGCCGTGGCTGCCCTGGCATGATCTCCCCCGGGCTGTGGAGAGCCGTATATGTGGAGGAGGACCCACCGGGTTCACCGGTCGATCACCCCCGTAAGGGCGCAGCGTCGGTACTGGTCACACGGTGGGCCGGGGCCCCGCGGCGCGGCGGAGCCGGTTGGCGATCGCCAGCCCCAGCCCCTCCTCCACCGGCAATGACGCGACGATGAGGTCACACCCCCGCTGGTCGAGCTCGCGCAGGAACCCGTACAGCCCGCGCGCGTAGGCGGCCAGCGAACCGGGGACCGCCACCACGGCGTGCGCCTTCACCTCAGCGTCGGCGAAGGAGGCAGGAAGAAGGACGCCCACCCGGTGCCCCAGCTCGTGCGCCATCTCCGCTTGGGCGACGACCTTCTCCGGTTCGACCAGGACGACCCGAGCGCGCGGCGCGTAGTGGGACGGATGCTGGCCCGGCACTCGTACCCGGCTGGTCGAAGGGACCGCAAGCGGGCACCCCAGCACCGCTTCGAGGTCCTCGCGCGTCACCCCGCCGGGCCGCAGGATGCTCGGGATCTCCCCCGTGGCGTCGACGATGGTCGACTCGACACCGACCTCGCAGAGGCCGCCGTCCAGCACGAGGTCCACGGCGTCACCGAGCTCGGCACGGACATGGTCCGCCGTGGTGGGGCTCACCGAGCCGAAACGGTTGGCGGACGGGGCCGTGACACCGCCGCCGAACGCCGACAGCAGCGCGAGTGCGACGGGGTGGTCGGGCACGCGCACGGCGACCGTCTCCAAGCCACCGGTCGCTTCGAGGGGCACCCGTTGCCCGCGCCGCAGGACGAGCGTGAGGGGCCCCGGCCAGAAGTGTTCGGCCAGCAGGCGGGCTGTTGCGGGCACGTCCTGGACCCAGTCGTCCAGTTGAGTTTCGGTTGGGAGAGCCACCAGGCCGCCGGCGCGCAGCAAACCGGCCGCCTTCTCGATGTCACTGGTGCTTGCCGTCACCCCCGCAATCCTAGGGTGCGTCAAGGGTCGGCGACGGCCTTGCCGTAGTCGCGTGAATCCACCAGCGTCACGGGGTGTTCGTCAGCGTCCATCGCGACCAGCGAGGCGCTGGACTCGAAACCGTAGTTGCAGACGAGGGAGGAAGTGCAGGAGGGCGGCTCCGGCCGGTGCGGCCGCGCTCATGGACTGCCACGCCGGCCATGTCGGGAAGATCGGTGATGGCGTTTCGATGGGTTTCGATGGGTAAGGGGGTGCGTCGTCGGGTCACCTGACCGCAGAAAACGGACCGGCTAGCGCTTTGCGGCCGCGACAGCACGTTCGCGCGGCAAGTAGTGGCGCAGGTCGCAGAAGACGCCTCTCGGGCTGCGAGATTGACATGCATGTGTCGCTCAGAGTGGGGCTGTGTCGTGCCCTTTGATCGCGTTTCGTGCGCCAGTTGGGGCACGCGGAGGCACGGCGGCCCCAGAGAGGTCTGGACAACAAACAAGGCCCGGGTCTGTGACCTGGGCCTTAAAGCGTGGAGCGGGTGACGGGAATCGAACCCGCGCTCTGAGCTTGGGAATCACGGGGCGATCAGGGCTGAGTAGGCTGCTGACCAGTGCAAACGAGGGATGGCGGCAAGTCGCCGACCTTACGCAATTCCCGGCATTGGCCGCTGTTGACCGCCGTATCTGGTGCGCTTCTGGTGCGACGGACGCTACGTGGTTGGCCAGGCGGCGTTCTGGCTCACCCCGCGGCAGCCAAGCGGGCCGATCGCATGCAGGCTGGTGCCGGAGTCGCTGATCAGCCGAGCCATGTGACTCGGGTGATCACAACCAGTTCGAGTCGCTCCGCGGCCATGAACATGAAGAAGCCCCGTCCTCCGAAAATGTCCTGTGTTCGCAGACCTCCGCCGTGCGGGTTTCCGCGACCGATGTCGACCGCGTCGCGGCCCAGGACCGTCAACTGCTCAGCCAAGCGTTCTACTTCGGCCACGACTTCGTGAGGCAGGCCGCCTACGACATGCTCGGCATCGGGGTCGTAGTCCCAGGTCCAGTTATCGCTCACGTGGAGATCTCGCGTTGCGCCAGGTCTGTGATCTGTCGCATCTCGGCGAGTGCGGAACGCAGGGCCTCGCGGTCCGTCGCTTCTTCCGCTACGGCTTCCAGTTCACGCAGGCGGGCCGCGCGCGCGGGGTAGCGCTCGATGGCAACGAATTCTCCCCACCACAGCAGGAAGGTGCGCAGCGGAGCGATAGTGCTCTGAGCGGCGGCTTGTTCAACCGCGCGGTCGAGGTGCTCGACGAAGGAAGGCAACTGGGCGGGGGCGATCTGGGCGACCGCTGCGCGGAGCGCTGCCGGAGTGAGCGCCGGCATGGGGATGAGGGGCCCGTCGGGGGCAGAGGGCTGCTCGGTCATCGGAACGTCTCCTGGGCGGCGGTCTGCGTGATCATCGTGCCGTTGTTGCGGACGCTGGGCTGAGCCTACGCCCGCGCCTCGTCCGCCACACAACACCCGACGCGTCTCGATCGCTCTGGCCCAAGTCTGATCGCGTTGTGCTGGATCACGGTGAGTCGGCGCGAGTTGCCCGGAGACCCCAGCGGCCCCGGGAAACGAAGCAGCCCCGGGCCGCTGGCCTGGGGCTTTGTGCTGGAGCGGGTGACGGGAATCGAACCCGCGCTCTGAGCTTGGGAATCACGGGGCATGGTGGGCATGAAACCGACCCTGACCTGCTGGAATGGATGACCTGGTCCGCTGCGGCACGGCTCGCCGCAGACCCTGTTTAACCGTGGTTCCCCGCTCCATCGGGCACGCATAGGGCACGGGCCGCCACGCCCCCCAAGCAGGGATGAACCAGCCGATACCGGGAGAGTGTCAGTACTGGGCCCTATGGTCGGCGCTGTATGGGGCGAGGGTGGATTGCTGGGCAGAGACCATGACGAAGGTGCCTGCAAGCCGGACGACGGAGAGGACCGCAGTCAATGAAACGCGCGCGCTTTTGGAGCGTCACGGCCACATCGTGCAGGAAGTGGAGGGCGGCAGTGACTTCGGAGAGGATTTATACGTCTCGTTCGTCCGAAATGGGAGACGAACCGGTGATCTGATTGCTGTCCAAGTGAAAGGTGGCCTCTCTTTCCGTAGAGCGTCTGGATATGCCGTCTCAACCCAAAAGCACGCCGATGACTGGAGAATAAGTAATGTGCCGGTCGTTTGTGTTGTTTATGATCCGGATATGAAGAAGCTCTACTGGGCCAACGCGTCACAGCAACTGCGGGTGGCTAAAGCGGACGGAAAGGCAATTCGATCGATTCGGGTCGGGGAATCTGACGTCCTGGATGATCGAACGGTAGATGACTTTGTTCGCGATGTGAGGCGATATATAGAGATCTCGGATGCCAGGGTTAGAGACGGGTTCAAAGAAGCCCAGAGACGCTTCGTTTTGCGGGCTGAGGGGATCGCGCTTAAAGACGCGCCGATTGGTGGCTACCCGAACAGGTTTTTCCTTCCCATGGCGCAGTGGATAGAGAAGCATCCAACCGCACTGATGTGGATGGTAGTTGCGGCGCTGCACCTTCTGGGTCTTGGGGTTCTTCTTATCATGTGGCCCATTCTGTGGCGGTTCGCGGAATCGTACGCAGCAGGGGAAACTTGGATGTGGATGGCCGTTCTATATGGATTTACCATCCTGAGTTCCGGACTCCTGTTGTATGAGGCAAGGCTTGGGCGGAATCCCATCGCGCTACGCGTTATGGCTTACGGGCCTATCATGTCGCTGTACTTCGTAGCGCTCGGTTCGGAAAAGTTCGGCTTGCATCTTGGAGAAGGTCCACTAAGAGGTATTGCCGACTCGACTCCTACCCTAATGAAGAATTTGATCTTCCTTACAATTGCGTCGTACGTCGGCAAGGAGATCGTGCGTCGGCGGCGCTTGAAAGCCGCCTATGGCGAACGCAATTGAGCAGATATGTGGGGCTTGGGCCCGGTGCTGATGACGACGGCTTCGGCGCGCGATGCGAAGTGTTGTGGAACGGTCGACAAGGTGGCGCGTCGTTCAGGGCAGATGCTGCTGCCAGTTGGCGAAGGTGTCGCGAATCGCTGCGGCTTCCTCAGGGGTGAGGTCGTAGGCGGCGAACTGCTTGTCGGTGTACCGCTGGATGCGGGCGAGTGAGTCGGCGAACATGCGACGGTCGAAGCCTGCGTCGTTCTGGGCGGCGAGGTCCATGAGTTGTTCGCGGGTGTAGCCGGCCTTCAATAGCCCCGCGACGTCGATGGCGTCGCGGACCTCGGCTCGGGCGAACAGTGCACTGGTCTTACCTGCGGCGACGTCGTCGCGGTGGAGTACCGGGCCGAGGTCGGAGTCGACCGGCGTGTGGTGCAGGAATTCAGCGACAAGCTCCACCTTGCTCTGTGTGCCTGAAGCTGGGTCGGTGACGTTCAACCTGGTGTAGGTGGGAGTCAGGTGGACCTGCTCGACGATGTATCCAGCGGCTTTGTAGGCGGTGGTGATCCGCTCCGCGGCCTGTTCCATCTCGCGGCTCGCTCGGTCGAACGGTGCGAAGAGGTCCACGTCGTCACTGACTCGGTTGACGATGTGGTGGGCCTGGACGGCGTAGCCGCCTGCGAGGGCGTATCCGTAGTCCTCGGCGAGAGCGTTCAGCCCGATGCGGATCAGTTGGCGGTGCAGGTCGTCCACTAGGCGGCCGCAGTCGTGGCGCCCGGTTCACGGAGTGCGGGGAAGCGGGCTTCCCACGCCGTCTTGACCGGGAGGGGGAGGAACAGGTCGTGCCACATCTTCCGCAGGTACACCGCGTCTAGATATGCCTCAAGGTCCTCGCGTGTCTGGGCCTCGCGGATGACGCGCTCGTACATCAGCCGGAAGTCTGCTTCGTCGGCCAGGTCGTAGACGTAGCGCGGGCCCCAGTCGATGTGGCGCGGCAGCGTGACACGGCCGGCCGTCGGTCCGCCCAGCTCGTCGAGCGACTCCGGCAGTACGTAAGGCTTCGCCGCTGCATACCTGCTCATGGGTCCAGCATGCCCGATGGGGACTGCTGAGCGCGTCGACAGTGCGGATCGGCGCACGAGCGAGTGAACGTGGCCGCCAAACACGCGCGACAGCCATCTGGCACGGAACGGGCACGGTGGCCTTTGAACCGTCTGGGCAACAAACAAGGCCCAGGTCGCTGACCTGGGCCTTAAGTATGGAGCGGGTGACGGGAATCGAACCCGCGCTCTGAGCTTGGGAAGCTCATGTTCTACCATTAAACTACACCCGCGAGGGGCGCCTGATCTCGGCGCCGCATCGTCGGACACTTTACCCCATGGCTGACCCCAGGCGCATTCGTCATGGGGTCTTCGTGCTGTTCGGGGTGGATTCTGGGGTGTTTTGGGGTGGAATTCTGGCGTGTGGGTGGGGCGGAAGCGGCTGTTGGGGTGCGGGAGTTGGGCGTACGGTGGGGGCGCGGAGTGCCGCGTGGAGTGGTGTGCGGTTGATCCCCTAATGTGGCTTTTGTCGTCCACGCCGTTCACGTTCTTGGGGAAGGGACTCAATGGAGCGCACCGTCGTCCGTTGTGCTGAAGGGCACGTATTCAGCACCGCCTCGTTCCCGATGCAGCACCTCACCGTCGACCGCATTGGTCCCGGCCGGTTGCTGCGGTGTCCGCGTTGCGCCCGGCTCCGGCACGCTGTGCCGGTGGGTGCCGAGAAGCGGTAAGCGGTAGCCGATGAAGCCGCAGGGTGCGGGCCCGGTCCGGTGGGGCCGGGCCTGTGCCGTGGGGGTGGGTCCGATGTGCGTATCCTCTTCGGGTGCTTCTCTCAGACAAGGACATCCGGGCCGAGATCGACGCCGGACGGGTGCGGATTGATCCGTACGACCCGGCGATGGTGCAGCCGTCGAGTATCGATGTACGGCTGGACCGGTTCTTCCGGGTGTTCGAGAACCACCGCTATCCCCATATCGACCCGGCGGTGGAGCAGCCCGATCTGACGCGGCTCGTGGAGCCCGAGGGCGAGGACGCGTTCATCCTGCATCCCGGGGAGTTCGTGCTCGCCTCGACGTACGAGGTCGTATCGCTGCCCGATGACATCGCCTCGCGGCTCGAGGGGAAGTCGAGTCTGGGGCGGCTGGGGCTGCTGACGCACTCCACGGCGGGGTTCATCGACCCGGGGTTCTCCGGGCATGTCACGCTCGAGCTGTCGAATGTCGCGACGCTGCCGATCAAGCTGTGGCCGGGAATGAAGATCGGGCAGCTCTGCATGTTCCGGCTGACCTCGCCCGCCGAGCATCCTTACGGTTCCGCCCATTACGGTTCCCGCTATCAGGGGCAGCGCGGGCCGACGCCCTCGCGGTCGTTCCAGCGCTTCCATCGGACGAAGGTATGAGCGGCATGGGTGAGCAGCGCGAGAACCTTACGTACGAGCGGTTCGGGGTCGCCGTCCGCGAGCTGGCGGAGAAGATCGCCGAGGATGGGTACGAGCCCGACATCGTGCTCTCCATAGCCCGGGGCGGGGTTTTCGTGGCCGGTGGGCTGGCGTACGCGCTCGACTGCAAGAACATCCACCTGGTGAACGTGGAGTTCTACACGGGCGTGGGGACCACCCTCGATATGCCCGTGATGCTCGCGCCCGTGCCCAACGCGATCGACTTCTCCGACAAGAAGGTGCTGATCGCCGATGACGTGGCGGACACCGGCAAGACGCTGAAGCTGGTCCGTGACTTCTGCCTCGGCTCGGTCGCCGAGGTGCGCAGCGCGGTGATCTACGAGAAGTCGCAGTCGCTGGTGAAGTGCGAGTACATCTGGAAGCGCACCGATCAGTGGATCAACTTCCCGTGGAGTGTCGAACCGCCCGTCGTGCGGCGGGAGGGGCAGGTACGGGACGCCTGATGGGTGATGGGCGCCTTACGGGTGCACTGGTGCCAAGCCCGTGCGGTGGCGCGTGAGATGAGGAAGGGGCCCGCGGCGCGGGCCCCTTGGTCGTGCGGAATGCGGTGGCTGCCTTACAGCGTCCCCAGCTTCAGCAGGCTCAGCAGGGCGATGAGCTGGAGCGCCGACGCGCCCAGCGCCTTCGGCCACGGCAGGTCGTGCGACTTGCTCACCATCGTGGTGAAGAGCGCGCCCGCGGCCAGCCAGGTCAGCCAGCCCACCACCTTCACCAGCGAGCTGTCGCCGCCCAGGAAGAGCGCGAACACCAGCCGCGGCGCGTCCGTGATCGACATGATCAGCATCGACAGGCCGATGGTCGGTGCCCAGGTGCCGTCGCCGCCCAACTGGCGGGCGAGGGTGTGGGTGACGGCGCCCAGGATCAGCGCGCTGATCACCATGGCGACGCCCGCGGTGAGCACCCACGGGATGCTGTTGCCCATGGAAGCGTTGAGGACGTCCTCACGGGCGTCGTCGAAGCCGAAGACCGCCAGCAGGCCGTAGACGAAGGTCACGATCAGCGCCGGGCCCCACACCGTGTAGTCCCGCATCTGCCAGAAGGTGGCCGACGGGCGCAGCACGATGCCGCTCAGCAGTTGCTGCCAGTGCAGCCGGGGGCCGGCGGGCGGGGCGGTGGAGGAGCCGGCGCGGTACGTCTGCCCGCCGTAGCCGTCGTCGTACGAACCGGGGGCCTGGCCGTACGGGTCGTACGCGTCGGGCGCCTCGCCGACGCTGAACTGCTGTGTATGGCCCGCGTTGTTGTCGGCGTAGCCGCCGCCCTGCCCGTACGGTCTCTGCCCCTGGCCATGGCCTCCGTGCCCGGGGCCAGGGCCGTGCCCGGGGCCGTAGTGCGGGTCCTGGCCGCCGAAGTACTCCGGCTCTCCCTGTGAGGAGGGCTGCTGCCACTGCGGCGGCTGCTGACCGCCGTACGGCTCCTGCTGTCCGTACGGCGACCGCGGCGGCCGCTGCTGCTGCCCTTGTTGCGCGGAGTGGGAGTCCCGTCCGCGTCCGATCCTGAATCCAGCCACCATTCGAACGTACCCGGTCGTAGCGGGCCGGGTGCGGGAGCTGTGTGGCGGACCAGGCTTTGCGGCCGAGCTGTGACATCCCTTAGGGGGTCCCCTATGGGTTTTCCCCCGGCGGCTCCTGAGGGTATCCGGTGTACCCGGTCGGTGTTCCCCCCGCCCTCGCAAGACCGCAAGACGTCCTCGCAAGACCTCCCCGCAAGACGCCCTCGCTCTCCCGGCCCGCCGCCCTACTGTCCGTCCGCCCCGAACGGCTTGCTGCTGAAGGCCGTCTTGTCCTTCGTGCCGTCCGTGATCCACCACCACTCGGGACGTTCGCCGTACCGCGAGAAGGCCAGCCCCGGGCCCCACGCCAGGACGACCTCGTCCTTACCGTCATGATCGAAGTCCGCGACGTCGTAGAGCCGGGCCGCGCGCTCGTCCTTACGGATCGTCTTGCCGTCCACGGCGGAAGGTGCCGCGCGGGTCAGGAGGTGACGCCCGGCGACGCGGGGTGTGGCGGTGTGGGAGGCCCGGCGCAGGGTGAGCAGCTCGACGCCGCCCCGGCCGAGCGAGACGGTCAGCTCATCGGTGCCGTCACCGTCGGTGTCGGCGGCGGCCAGCTTGCCCGACATCCCCGGCATCTTGAGAGGGCGTGGGTCAAGAGGGCGCGGATCGGCCCGCCCCGGCCGCGCCGTCCGCTTGTAGTAGACGCTCACCGTCTTACCGATGTCCGGCCGCTCCGTCTCGCCGCCCGGCTCGTCATTGCGGGTGCCGCTGTCGCCGACCGCGACATCGCGGCGGCCGTCGCCGTCGAAGTCGCCGAACGTGATCGCGTTGCCCTCGCGCAGCTTGCGGCCCTCCCTGCTGAGGCCGTGGGAGCCGGCGGCGAGGAGGGTGGAGCCGGACTGGTCGTTGTCGTTGACGGCGTGCACCACCAGATCGGTGGCGCGGTGGCCGTCGGCGCTGTGGGTGCCGGTGCCGTCCGCGGAGTGGCCATCGGCGGTGCCGTCCGCGGAGTCGCTGTCCGCGATGGTGTCCGCGATGAGATCGCCGATCTCGCCGTGGCCTTCCAGCGGGCTCGCGTACGGAACGGTCCGGGCGGCCTTGCCCGCCCGGTTGAACGGCCCGTACAGCACCAGCAGCGAGTGGCGGTCCGCACGGATCAGGGCCAGGTCGTGGTGGCCGTCGCCGTCGAAGTCGCCGATGGTCGGGCGCTGGGCGTCCACGCCGTCGTCCGGGCCGGTCAACTGGACGCGGGCGGCCGAACGGGTCCTCTGGGGGCCGCCGGGGCCACCCCAGGAGATGTAGGGGACGGTCCGGACGGTGGCCTGGGTGCGCTCCGTCTCGCGTTCGCCGAGGGCCTCGCCCGCCGTGGTGGTGACGTCGGCGTAGCCGTCGCCGTCCAGGTCGGCCGTGGCCACCTCGGTCGCGCCCGCGACGGTGACGTCCTGGGACGGCAGGCCGAGGTCGCGGTGGCGCAGCACGGTGCGGGTGGCGGGATTCAGACCGTGGGACGAGCCGTGGACGAAGGCGATCCGGCTGGGCAGCCCCTCTTTGCCGGATGGGACGGGGAGCCGCAGATCGGGATAGCCGTCGCCGTTGACGTCATCCGGCAGCCGGCTGCCCTTGCCGTGGGGGACGGGCGCGGTGGCGGTGGGGGTGATGACGGACCCGCCGGCGGAGGAGGAGCGCTCAGCCCGTGCGCCGCCGTCGTCGGGGCCGCAGGCGGCCAGCAGCAGCGCCAGACAGGCCGTACCTGCGGCGATGGAGGCGATGGAGGCGATGGAGGAGGCGGGGGCGACGGAGGAGGCGGAGGCGGTGGGGACGCGGAAGAGGGTGCGGAGAAGGGTGCGGCGTCGGGGGCCCGGGACGCGGCCGGGTGGTGCGGTGGGGGGAGGTGCGGGCGTCATCGGGCCACCTCAACCCATCAGGGCGGCTGAGGCCAAGGGGCGCGGCACTTCGTTACGAGTGTGATGCCTGGCGTTTCGTTCTCGTCCGCTCAATGGCCGTACGGGAGGACGCGGGACCGATCAGTCCGGTTGGCTGTAAAGATGACCTTTGGAGCACAAGGTCTGTCCAGGACATTTACCTATGCGTCGTCGGGCATGATCCTGTAGGGAATTCGTAACGTCGTTGTGAGAAGGGATACTTCACGGCCACTATCGGTAGTCGGTCGACGCGGAACTTCGACGCGGAAAAGCGGGGGCAGCCATGTGCTTAACGCACGGTGCGCGGATGACGGGTGAAGTGGCGAGACCGGCGAAAGAGGGCTCGGGCGGGGTGTAGTCGCGATGTCGGACGGGAGCGCTCGGCGCCCGGCGGCGGATGCCGCTCGCCCGCCACTGAGCGAGGGTGCTAGAAATAACGACATGGCCGGACTTTTCGGTCGACCATGGGTTCCGCTGGCCCGCACGATGAACGACTGGCGCCCACGGGGTCGGCGTGAGGGGCCCCGCTCGGCGTGGGAGCGACGTGGGCGGCGCGTTCAGCAGGACCAGCAGGGTCAGCGGGACCAGCGCGATCAATCCGATCCGCAGGGCTCGCCGGATCCCCATGACCACTGGGATCCGCAGGGCCGCCAGGACGCGTACGCCCAGCGGGGCCCGCAGGAGCGCTCGCCGGTGCGCATCGGCCTGACCGGCGGCGGATCCGGTCCCGGCTCCGGCCACGGCATCGCACACGGCCGCGGCTACGGGCGGCCCCGCCGGAACCCGGTGCGCGGCGTGCGCACCGTGGCCGGCCAGGTCTTCGTCCTGCAAGTGGGGGTCGTGCTGCTGCTGGTCGTCGCCGCCGTGGTGGCGCTCGTCCTACAGTCCCGCTACGACAGCGAGCGGGAGGCCCGTAACCGCTCCATGGCGGTCGCCGAGAGCTTCGCGAGCTCGCCGGGCATGGTGAGCGCGATCCGCGGGCCCGATCCGAGCGCCGTGCTCCAGCCGCTCGCCGAGCGCGCCCGCAAGGGCTCCCACGTCGACTTTATCGTCGTCATGACGCCCCAGGGGATCCGCTTCACCCACCCCAATCCCGCCCGGATCGGCAAGCACTTCATGGGCAGCATCCGCTCGGCGGCGGAGGGCCGGACGGTCCAGGAGACCTTCACCGGCACCCTCGGCCTGTCCGTGCGGTCCGTGGTGCCCGTCAAGGACAGCCACGGGAAGGTCGTCGGCCTGGTCGCGGCCGGTATCACGATCAAGAAGGTCAGCGGTGCGGCCGACCATCAGCTTCCGCTGCTGTTCGGCGCGGCCGCGGCCGCGATGGCGCTCGCCACGGCGGGCACGGCCCTGGTCAGCAGGCGGCTGCGGCGCCAGACCCACGGGCTGGACCCGGCCGAGATGACGCGGATGTACGAGCACCATGACGCCGTGCTGCACTCGGTGCGCGAGGGTGTGCTGATCGTCGGTGGCGACAGGCGGCTGGTGCTCGCCAACGACGAGGCGCGCCGGCTCTTCGATCTGCCGACCGATGCCGAGGGCCGGCTGGTGTCCGAGCTCGGCTTCGATCCGCACACCGCCGCGCTGCTGGTCTCCGGGCGCCCCGCCACCGACGAGGTCCATACGGCCGGTGAGCGGCTGCTGTCCGTCAGCCATCGCCCCACCGACCGCGACGGCGGCCCGCCCGGCAGCGTCGCCACCCTGCGTGACACCACAGAGCTGCGCGCGCTGTCCGGCAAGGTCGACCTCGCGCGCAACCGGCTCAAGCTGCTGTACGACGCGGGCGTCTCCATCGGCACCACGCTGGACGTG
>NZ_JAHLEM010000490.1 GCF_018883605.1 Streptomyces niphimycinicus
CCGCGGCGGGGACCCGGCCCGCGGTGGCCGGGCTCGCCACCTCTCCGGTGTACAGCGCGGCGTTCCTGGCCGTGCTCGGCGGGATCGGCGCGGCGCGCCGGGTGGAGCGCCGCCCCCCGCCCCCGCCCCGTGTCCGTGGCAACTGGCATGCCCTGGGGGCGCGGGAGACCCTGAGCGTGCTGTGCGCGTTCCGGGAGAACGGGACGGAGCTGCCCGACGGCTCGGCCACCGCACGCGGTACGGGTTCCGGGGAGCCGGGCGCGCCGGGGGCCTCCGGGGTCCTGTGGTCCGCCGGGGTGCGCCCGGTGAGCAAGGCCGCCGGGACGGTCGTACGCGCCGGGGCGCCCGGTGCCATGGGAGCCGCCGCCCGCTTCGCGGCGCTGCACCGGAACACCGCCTCGCTGGTGAACGCGGTGCGCGAGGAACTGCACGACCCGCTCACCCCGGTGCTGGCGCTGGGCGCCGCGGCCTCGGCGGCGGTGGGATCCGGGGTGGACTCCTTCCTCGTCGTCAGCGTGATGGCGGGCAATGCGGTGATCAGCGGCGCACAGCGGCTGCGGGCCGAGCGCTCGCTGCGCGGCCTGCTGCTGAGCGAGCGGATGAACGGCCGGCTGGTCGACTGGGCGCCCGCGATGTCCCTGGCGGACGGCGTGGCGGCGGACCGCGAGGTGTTCTTCGCGGGGCTGACCACCGCCCCGGTGCGCACGGTGGCCGCCGAGGAGCTGCGGGTCGGGGACATCATCGCGCTGCGGCCCTCGGACGTCGTACCGGCCGACGCCCGGCTGCTGGTCAGCGACCGGCTGGAGCTGGACGAGGCCGGGCTGACGGGCGAGTCCGGCCCGGTCGCCAAGGACCCGGCCGCCACTCCGGGCGCCGACCTCGCGGACCGGTCCTGCATGGTCTACGAGGGCTGCACGGTGCTCGCCGGCACCGGATACGCCGTGGTCGTGGCCGCCGGTGCGCAGACCGAGGCCGGGCGCGCCGCCGAACTGGCCGGACGCGCCACCGCGCCCATCGGGATCGAGGGCCGGCTGGCCGCGCTCACCAAGGTCGCGCTGCCCGCCACCGGCCTCGGCGGCGCCGCCGTCACCCTGCTGGGGCTGATGCGCGGGGTGCCGGTGCGCGAGGCGCTGTCCACCGGCGTGGCCATCGCGGTGGCCGCCGTGCCCGAGGGGCTGCCGCTGGTGGCCACGGTGGCGCAGTCCGCCGCGGCGCGCCGCCTTTCGCACCGCGGGGTGCTGACCCGCTCGCCGCGGGTGCTGGAGGCCCTGGGCCGGGTCGACGTCGTCTGCTTCGACAAGACCGGCACCCTGACCGAGGGCCGGCTGGCCGTGGCCCGGGTCGCCGGATACGACCACGAGCTGCCGACCAGCAGTGCGCTGGGCATGCGGCTGCTGCGTACGGCGGCCCGGGCCTGCCCCGAGGAGGGCGGGCGGGCGCTGGCCCACGCCACCGACCAGGCCGTCATCGACGCGGCGGCCGCGCACTGCGACGGGGACGGCGCCTGGTCTCCGGTGTCCGAGCTGCCCTTCGAGGCCAGCCGGGGATTCTCGGCGTCGCTGGGCACGGAGTCCGGGCGCCCGCATCTGGCGGTCAAGGGGGCCCCGGAGATCGTGCTCGCCCGGTGTGCGTACGCCCTGACTCCGGGGGCGGCGGATGACACCGTGCCGCTGACCGCCGAGCGGCGGCACGCCACCGAGCGTCTGCTGTACTCGCTGGCCTCCGACGGGCTGCGGGTGCTCGCGGTGGCCGAGACCCGGCCCGCCACGTCCGACACGCCGTCGGCGGAGGTGGCCGGGATCGCCACGGAGCTCACCCTGCTGGGCTTCATCGCGATCGCCGACACCACGCGGCCGGGTGCCGCGGAGACGGTCAAGCGGCTGACGGACGCCGGGGTACGCGTGGCCATGGTCACCGGCGACCATCCGACCACGGCGGTCGCCATCGCCCGGGAGCTGGGCATCCCGGACGCCGAGCCGGTGCTCACCGGGGCGGAGCTGGACACTCTGCCCGAGGGCGAGCGGGTCGAGCGGATCGCCCGTACCACCGTCTTCGCCCGGGTCTCCCCCGAGCACAAGGTCCGTATCGTCCAGGGGCTGCGGCAGGCCGGGCAGGTGGTGGCCATGACCGGGGACGGGGTGAACGACGCGGCCGCCATCCGCCTCGCGGACATCGGCATCGGACTGTCCGCCCATGGCTCGGCCTCGGCCCGCGCCGCCGCCGACATGGTGCTCACCGACCCGGACCCGACCCGGATCCTCGACGCGCTTCAGGAGGGCAGGGCGCTGTGGCGCAGTGTGCGCGACGCGGTGGCGATCCTGGTCGGCGGGAACGCGGGTGAGGTCGCCTTCACCGTGCTGGGCGCGGCGGTGGCCGGGCGGGCGCCGTTGGGCACCCGTCAGTTGCTCCTGGTGAATCTGCTCACCGACATGCTGCCCGCCCTGGCGGTGGCCCTCGCCCGGTCCCGGGAGCAGAAGTCCGGCGAGGACCCGCTGGTCGGCGGCCCGGCGTCCGCGCTGTTCGGCTCCGATCTGGGCCGTATCCTCGCGGTGCGCGGCAGTGCCACCGCGCTGGGCGCCGCCGCGGCCTGGCAGTGCGGGCGGATGACGGGGCGGGCCCGGCGGGCGAGCACCATGGGGCTGGCGGCGCTGGTCGGCACCCAGCTCGGCCAGACGTTCATGACCGACTGGCACAGCCCCCTGGTGCTGGTCACCAGCGTCGCCTCGGCGGCCACGCTGTTCGCCATCGTGGAGACCCCGGTGGTCAGCCACTTCTTCGGCTGTACGCCCCTGGGCCCGATGGCCTGGTCGGTCGTCGGCACCTGCTCGGCCACCGCCACCTTGGCGGCGGCGGTCGCGCCGCGACTGCTCTTCCCCCGGCGGGCGCCGCTCGCGGTCTGAACGCACCACCCGGGAAACGGAACATCTCAGGCGTTTCTTAACCTGAGCTTTCCGTCCATTCACCGGACGCTTACCCGGTGTGCGCCACCCGCTTTCCGACGCGGGTCAGGCTACGGAGCGGAAGCGGATGCCTCGCTTCCGCTCGTGTTCCATCCAGTGAGGTACTCATGGCCGACATTCTGACGACCGTCCTGGTCAAGCTGGCCCAGATTGCGCTGGAGGCGTTTGTCGCCCAGCTCCTGAAGACGCTGCTGACTTCGACCTTCCGGCCGGCCGCCGCTCCGGCCGCCGCCTGATAGGGCCGGCAGCCGCCGGCCATCCGGGGTGACGTCCCCAGGGACGGCGCCCCGCCACCATCATCGAGGCCCGGAAGCGCCGCGACGCTCCCGGGCCTTCCGCAGGGCCCTCCTCAGGACGGCGGCGCCGCGCGGCCCCGCTCGGTGCGACGCGCTCAGTGGCCGTACGACGGCGCCCGGTGCACCGGACCGTGGGCGGTCGGGCAGTGCTCCCCGTCCTCCCGTCCCCGCGCGGCGGGGTCGTCCAGATGGTCGACCTGAAGCGTGGTGTGGGTGATCCCGTACTCGGCGCGCAGCACCGCCTCCAGGTCCTCCCGGACCGCATGGCACTCGCCGCCCGCCGCGACCAGGACATGGGCGGACAGCGAGACCTCGCCCGAGGTGATCTGCCAGACATGCAGATCGTGCACCTCGGCCACCTGTCCATGGGCGACGAGTCGGCCGCCCACCTCATCGGGCTCGACACCGGCCGGGGCGGCCTCCAGCAGCACCCGGCCGGAGGCCCGCAGCAGCTCCACACCCGCCTTGATCATGAGAACGACCACCAGCAGGCCGGCGATCGCGTCGGCGCGGGCGAAGCCCGTGGTCACCACCACCAGTCCGGCGATGGCGGTGGCGATGAAGGCGTAGAGATCGTTGAGCACATGCTGGAAGGCGCCCTCGACGTTGAGCGAGGAGCGGTTCGCCTTCGACATGCACCAGGCGGCCGCGAGATTCACCGCCACCCCGGCCAGCGCGGTGACCAGCACCAGACCGCCGGTCACCTCGGGCGGATCGATCAGCCGCCCCACACTCTCATAGCCGAGATAGGCGCCGAGCAGCAGCAGGGAAAGGCCATTGGCCTGGGCGGAAAGGATTTCCGACCGCTTGAGCCCATAGGTGTATCCGCCACGCGCGGGGCGCGCCGAGAGCCGGATCGCGATGAGTGCGAGCACGATCGAGGCGGCGTCGGTGAGCATATGGGCCGCGTCGGACAGCAGCGCCACGGAACGGGCGATGATCCCGACGACGACCTCGACCGCCATGAAGCCGCTGATCAGCGCGAGGGCGAGGGACAGCCACCGGCGGTCGGCGTTCTCGGCCACACCGTGGGCGTGGCCGCCGTGCCCAGCTCCGCCGTGCCCCTCGTCGGGTCCGTGCGCATGAGCTCCCACCGGCTCCTCCTCGGATCGTCTTCCGGACAGCGCAATTGAAACAGCCCCGAGGGGAATTCACCAAAGGCGGCAATGGACACGGTTATCAATAAACTTCCGCACCGGCGGCGGAGGGGCTTTATGAATGCGGCAATGCTTTTCATTTCGGAGCGCGAAAGGGTGCGCGACCCGGCCGCCCGGGGCCGTCACCAGGGAGTCGCTGACATGTGCGAGACCACGCCGATGCGGGTGAGACCGGCGCGCGGAAGGTGACCCGGCGGGGCGGGACGCGTTGTCCGACTATGACGACGACGATGCGACGCCGTTCTCTCTCGCAGCCGAGCAGAGCGCTGGACCGGAGCACCGAAGGCGACGGAACGGTTCATCAGACCGTTCACACCTCCACGTCCGTGCCGATCTACGCGGATCTGGTCGAGCGCTGGGCGTCTGCGGGGCGCGCGGTGCCCGGGCGCTACGACCGCGAGTGGACCGAACTGGTCAACTGTCCCCCCTGGCCGGACCGGATCCGGGCGGCGGCCCGCCCGGCGGCGCGACCGTCCGCCGACTGAGCCACCGCGCCACCGCCCGTTGCGCGGACGCGGCTACGCGTGCCCGCGGACGTGGACGTACCTACGCGTGCCCGCGGACGTGGACGCGTCTACTCGTCCCCGCCCTCCAGGCCGCCCTCCGTCTCCAGATACAGCTCCTTCACCCGCTCCAGCACCTCCGGGTCGGGCTCGTCCCACAGCCCGCGGCTCTCGGCCTCCAGCAGCCGCTCGGCCATGCCGTGCAGCGCCCAGGGGTTGGCCTGCTCCAGGAAGGCGCGGTTCTCCGGGTCGAGCAGATAGGTCTGGGCGAGCTTGTCGTACATCCAGTCGGCGACCACGCCCGTGGTCGCGTCGTAGCCGAAGAGGTAGTCGACCGTCGCGGCGAGTTCGAAGGCGCCCTTGTAGCCGTGGCGGCGCATCGCCTCGATCCAGCGCGGGTTGATCACCCGGGCGCGGAAGACCCGTGAGGTCTCCTCGTGGAGGGTGCGGGTGCGGACCGTCTCGGGGCGGGTGGAGTCGCCGATGTACGCGGCGGGGGCGGTGCCCTTCAGCGCGCGCACGGTGGCCACCATGCCGCCGTGGTACTGGAAGTAGTCGTCGGAGTCGGCGATGTCGTGTTCGCGGGTGTCGGTGTTCTTGGCCGCGACCGCGATCCGGCGGTAGGCGCTCTCCATCTCGGCCCTCGCCGGCCGCCCTTCGAGACCGCGGCCGTAGGCGTAGCCGCCCCAGACCGTGTACACCTCGGCGAGGTCGGCGTCGGTGCGCCAGTCGCGGCTGTCGATGAGCTGGAGCAGCCCGGCGCCGTAGGTACCGGGGCGGGAGCCGAAGATCCGGGTGGTGGCGCGGCGCTCGTCACCGTGGGCGGCGAGGTCGGCGCGGGTGTGCGCCCGTACGTAGTTGTCCTCGTCGCTCTCCTCCAGGGCGGCGGCGAGCCGTACGGCGTCGTCCAGCAGCCCGACGACATGGGGGAAGGCGTCCCGGAAGAAACCGCTGATGCGCAGGGTGACATCGACGCGCGGGCGGCCCAGTTGGTCGAGCGGCACGGCTTCCAGGCCCGTCACCCGGCGCGAGGCGTCGTCCCACACCGGGCGGATACCCAGCAGCGCCAGCGCCTCGGCCACATCGTCGCCGGAGGTGCGCATCGCGCTCGTGCCCCACAGCGAGAGGCCGACGGACTTCGGCCACTGGCCGTCGTTGTCGGCGCGGTAGCGCTCCAGCAGCGAATCGGCGAGGGCCTGGCCGGTCTCCCAGGCCAGCCTGCTGGGCACGGCCTTGGGGTCGACGGAGTAGAAGTTGCGGCCGGTCGGCAGGACGTTGACCAGGCCGCGCAGCGGCGAACCGGACGGCCCCGCGGGGACGAACCCGCCGGCGAGGGCGTGCACGGCGTGGTCGATCTCGTCCGTCGTGGCGGCCAGCCGGGGGACGACCTCGCGGGCGGCGAAGCCGAGAATCGCGGAGACGGCGGGGCGCTGCTCCTCGGGCAGGGTGAGGACGGCCTTCGGGGCGGCCTCCGGGGCCCATTCGGCGTCCTCCATCGCCTGGACCAGCCCGCGGGCCCGCTCCTCGGCCTCGTCGGCGCCGGTGCGGGTGGCGGCCGACTCGTCGAGGCCGAGCGCCTCGCGCAGCCCGGGGAGTGCGGACGTACCGCCCCAGATCTGGCGGGCGCGGAGGATGGCCAGCACCAGGTTGACGCGCGCGGGCCCGGCCGGGGCGGTGCCCAGGACATGCAGTCCGTCGCGGATCTGGGCGTCCTTGACCTCGCACAGCCAGCCGTCGACATGCAGCAGGAAGTCGTCGAAGCCGTCGTCGTCCGGCCGGTCCTCCAGGCCCAGGTCGTGGTCGAGCCGGGCGGCCTGGATGAGGGTCCAGATCTGGGCGCGGATGGCGGGGAGCTTGGCCGGGTCCATCGCGGAGATGGCGGCGTACTCGTCGAGCAACTGCTCCAGCCGCGCGATGTCGCCGTAGGAGTCGGCGCGGGCCATCGGCGGGACGAGGTGGTCGACGAGGGTGGCGTGGACGCGGCGCTTGGCCTGGGTGCCCTCGCCCGGGTCGTTGACCAGGAAGGGGTAGATGAGCGGCAGATCGCCGAGCGCGGCGTCGGGGCCGCAGGCGGCGGAGAGCCCGGCGTTCTTGCCCGGCAGCCACTCCAGGTTGCCGTGTTTGCCCAGGTGGACCATGGCGTCGGCGCCGAATCCGCCGTCGGCGCGGGGGGTGGCCATCCAGCGGTAGGCGGCCAGGTAGTGGTGCGAGGGCGGCAGATCGGGGTCGTGGTAGATGGCGATGGGGTTCTCGCCGAAGCCGCGCGGGGGCTGGATGACCACCAGGAGGTTGCCGCGGCGCAGCGCGGCCAGCACGATCTCGCCCTCCGGGTCGCGGCTGGTGTCGACGAACATCTGGCCGGGCGGCGGGCCCCAGTGCTCCTCGACCGCGTCCCGCAGCGCCTGCGGGAGCGTGGCGTACCAGCGGCGGTAGTCGGCGGCCGGGACGCGGACGGGGTTGCGGGCGAGCTGCTCCTCGGTGAGCCACTCCTGGTCATGGCCGCCCGCCTCGATGAGGGCCCGGATCAGGTCGTCGCCGTCGCCGGAGGCCAGGCCCGGGAGCGCGTTTGGCCCGTCCTCGGGGCCGAGGTCATAGCCATCGGCCCGCAGCCGGCGCAGCAGGGCGACGGCGCTCGCGGGGGTGTCGAGGCCGACGGCGTTGCCGATCCGGGAGTGCTTGGTGGGATAGGCGGAGAGGACGAGCGCCAGGCGCTTGTCGGCGGCGGGGATATGGCGGAGCCGGGCGTGTCGTACCGCGATTCCGGCGACACGCGCGGCGCGCTCGGCATCGGCGGCATAGACCGGCAGGCCGTCCTCGTCGACCTCCTTGAACGAGAACGGCACGGTGATGAGCCGCCCGTCGAACTCCGGGACGGCGACCTGGGTCGCGGCGTCCAGCGGGGAGAGCCCCTCGTCGTTCTCCTCCCACGCGGCGCGCGACGAGGTCAGACACAGCGCCTGGAGCACGGGCACGTCGAGCGCGGCGAGCGCGCCCGCGTCCCACGCCTCGTCGTCGCCGCCCGCGGACGCCTCGGCGGGGCGGGTGCCGCCGGCCGCGAGAACGGTGGTGACGATGGCGTCGGCCGCGCCGAGGGCCTCGATCAACTCGGGTTCGGGGGCCCGCAGCGAGGCGACGAACAGCGGCAGCGGCCGGCCACCGGCGTCCTCCACGGCCCGGCACAGGGCCTCCACGAAGGCGGTGTTGCCGCTCATGTGGTGGGCGCGGTAGTAGAGCACCGCGATGGTCGGGCCGGTGACGGCGCCGGAGTCGGCCGCGCGGCCGGTGCGCTCCAGCGGCCCCCAGGTGGGCGCGGGCGCGGGCGGTTCGAAGCCATGGCCGGTGAGCAGCACGGTGTCGGAGAGGAACCGGGCGAGCTGGTCGAGGTTGGCGGGCCCGCCGTGGGCGAGGTAGGCGTGGGCCTCGGCGGCGATGCCGACCGGGACCGTGGACGCCTCCATGAGCTGGGCGTCGGGCGCCTGTTCACCGGTGAGGACGACCACGGGTAGGTCGCCCGCGAGCAGCGTGTCGAGCCCCTCCTGCCAGGCGCGGATGCCGCCGAGGAGCCGTACGACGACGAGTTCGACGCCGTCGAGGAGGCCGGGGAGGTCGTCGAGAGCGAGGCGGGCCGGGTTGGCGAGGCGGTACGGCACCGGGCCCGTGGCGGCACGGGCGCTGAGCAGGTCGGTGTCGGACGTCGACAGCAGCAGAATCATGCGGCGGCATGCCTTCCTCGGGGTCCGCGCCCCGGGCGGGTTAAGACGGCGGCAGTTCCTGGCTCGCGCGACCGCTGCCGTTCGGCAGCTTCCGCGCTCACAGTGGCGGGACCGCGCCGGATTTCCACCGACTTCCTACCGTGAGTGCCGTCTTGTGCGTTCGGCGGGCCGGGACCGACCCACCGCTGAGCATAGTAAGCGTTGCTGACCTGCCACGGGATGGTGAGTTCCGGTCTGGCCGGGGCGGTGGGCCGGACCGGATCGTCGGTATGCTCGCCGCCATGCCCCTCCCCCCGACAACCACCCCATCCGGGGATGAAACCCCCGTGCGCGGGCGCGATGACGCCTGTCCGGGCGCGCTGCGGCTGCACCCGGCGGACGACGGTTCGCTCGCCCGGATCCGGGTGCCGGGCGGGCTGCTGACGGCCCGTCAGGCGGTGGCGCTGGGGCGGCTGGCTGGGGAGCTGGGCGACGGGCGGCTGGACATCACCTCACGGGGCAACCTCCAGGTGCGCGGCCTGGATACGGGGTGCGGCGCGGAACTCGCGACCCGGCTGCGGGCGGCCGGACTGCTGCCCTCGGACCGCCATGACCGGGTACGCAACATCGTGGCGTCGCCGCTGTCCGGCCTGGACGGCGGGGGGCATGCGGATGTGGTGGCGTGGGTGCGGAAGCTGGACGCCCTGCTGTGCGACGACACACCAGCGGGAGGCGGGGAATTGTCGGGCTTGTCGGGCTTGTCGGGCAGGTTCCTGTTCGCGCTGGACGATGGGCGGGGCGATGTGGCCGCCTTGGGCGCGGATGTGACATTGATCGCAACGCCGGACGGTGGAGCGGTGCTACGGGTCGGCGGTCCGCCGCCGGGTCCGGATGCGCCGTCGCCGTCGACGGGGGCGGCACGCCCGGACGCGGCGGGGCGGCGGGGGTCTCGTACGGCCGGGTCGGCGGTGGGTGGCGGTCTCCGAGTGCGGGGCGAGGACGCGCCGCGTGCGGCGGCGCTGGCCGCGGTGGAGTTCCTGGCCAAGGCGGGTGAGAGCGGCACCCGGGTGTGGCGGGTACGCGAACTCCCCGCGCGACACGCCGTGACGACCGAGGGATTGGCCGCGCGACTCACCGACGCGGGCGTGGAGGCCGTACCCGTGGAGCATGAACCAGCGCCCCGCGCCCGCGCCACACCACCCGACCCCGGACCGATCCCCGGCCCGGACGGACGTCACGCGCTGTCCGTCGCCCTCCCCCTGGGCCGGGTGAGCGCCGCGCAGTGGCGGCTGCTCGCCGCGCTCGCCTCCCGGAGCGGGGCCGCTGAGCTGCGTATGACACCCTGGCGCGGCGTGGTGCTCCCCGGGTTCGCCCCGCACGACACGCGCGGTGCCCTGGCCGAACTGTCCGACGCGGGGCTGGTGACCACGCCGGACTCACCGTGGCTCGGGGTCGGCGCGTGCACGGGACGGCCCGGCTGCGCCAAGTCCCTGGCGGATGTGCGGGCCGACACGGCACGCATGGTCGCTGACCCGGCGCTACGGACCTCGGGCACGGGGCGAGGGGCTGCGGACCCGGCGCCCGGAGCCTCGGGCCCCGCCTGGTCCGATCCGCTGCCGGTGTACGTCTCCGGCTGTGAACGGCGCTGCGGTCACCCCGGGGGCCGCTGGGTGGACGCCCTGGCCACCGGCGACACGGACTACCGCGTCACCGTACGGGGCGCGAGGGAAGACACGCCGGAGGCGGACAGCGCGGACAGTGTGCACAGCGTGGATGTGACAGCGGAGCAGTTGGCCGGCGCCGTGGCGGCGGCCCGTGGAACGACATGATCGAGGACACCGTGTTCGACTACGAGAAGGACGGGGCGGCCATCTACCGCGCGTCCTTTGCCACCATCCGTGCCGAGGCCGACCTCGGCGGGCTCCCCGCCGACGTCAGCCAGGTGGCGGTGCGGATGATCCACGCCTGCGGCATGGTCGACCTGGTCGAGGACCTCGCGTACAGCCCCGAGGTGGTCTCCCGCGCCCGCGCCGCGCTGCGGTCCGGCGCGCCGGTGCTCTGTGACGCGCGCATGGTCGCCAGCGGGGTCACCCGCAAGCGGCTGCCCGCCGACAACGAGGTCATCTGCACCCTCGCGGACCCCGCCGTACCGGAGTTGGCGCGACGCATGGGCACCACGCGCAGCGCCGCCGCGCTGGAGCTGTGGCGGGACCGGCTCGACGGGGCGGTGGTGGCGGTCGGCAACGCTCCCACGGCGCTGTTCCGGCTGCTGGAGATGATCGAAGAAGGAGGGGCGGGCGCGCCGCGCCCGGCCGCCGTGATCGGTGTGCCGGTGGGCTTCATCGGCGCCGCCGAGTCCAAGGAGGCGCTGGCCGGGCATCCGGCGGCGCTGGACCATCTGGTGGTGCACGGCCGGCGGGGCGGCAGCGCCATCGCCGCGGCGGCGATCAACGCGATAGCGAGCGAGGAAGAGTGAGCGAGCAGCAGACGGGCCGGCTCTACGGTGTGGGGCTCGGCCCCGGCGACCCCTCCCTGATGACCGTACGCGCCGTGGAGGTCATCGCCGAGGCCGATGTCATCGCGTACCACAGCGCCCGGCACGGGCGCAGCATCGCCCGCTCCATAGCCGAGCGGCATCTGCGGCCGGACCATATCGAGGAGCGGCTGGTCTACCCGGTCACCACCGAGACCACCGACCATCCGGGCGGCTATCGCGGCGCGATGGACGAGTTCTACGCGGAGGCGGCCACCAGGCTTGCCGCACATCTGGACGCGGGGCGCACGGTCGCGGTGCTCGCGGAGGGCGATCCGCTCTTCTACGGCTCGTACATGCATATGCACAAGCGGCTCGCCGACCGCTACCCCACCGAGGTCATCCCCGGTGTCACCTCGGTCAGCGCGGCGGCCGCCCGGCTCGGCGCGCCGCTGGTGGAGGGCGAGGAGGTGCTGACGGTCCTCCCCGGCACGCTGCCCGAGGAGGAGTTGACGGCCCGGCTGGCGACGACGGACGCGGCGGCCGTGCTGAAACTCGGCCGGACCTTCCCGACGGTGCGGCGCGCGCTGGAGCGGTCGGGGCGGCTCGCGGACGCGCGCTATGTGGAGCGCGCCACGATGGACGCGGAGCGCACCGCCCCGCTGGCCGACGTCGACCCGGAGTCGGTGCCGTACTTCTCGATGGCGGTGCTGCCCAGCCGGGTGGACGCGCCACGCGATGCGTCCGGCCCGGGCGAGGTCGTGGTCGTCGGCCTGGGCCCGGCCGGTCCGCTGTGGCTCACCCCCGAGGCGCGGGCCGAACTGGCCGCCGCGCAGGACCTGGTCGGCTACAGCACCTATCTGGACCGGGTGCCCGTACGGCCGGGCCAGCGGCGCCACGCCTCCGACAACAAGGTGGAGTCCGTACGCGCCGAATTCGCCCTCGACCTCGCCCGGCGCGGTCGGCGTGTCGCTGTGGTCTCCTCCGGCGACCCCGGCGTGTTCGCCATGGCCACCGCCGTCCTGGAGGCCGCCTCCGAGGACCCCTACCGCGAGGTCCCGGTGCGGATCGTCCCCGGTATGACGGCGGCCCACGCCGCCGCCGCCCGGGCCGGTGCCCCACTCGGCCACGACTACGCGGTGATCTCCCTCTCCGACCGGCTCAAGCCCTGGGAGGTCATCGCCGAGCGGCTGCGCGCCGCCGCCGCGGCCGACCTGGTGCTCGCCCTCTACAACCCCGGCTCCCGCAGCCGCGTCTGGCAGGTGGGCAAGGCCCGCGAACTCCTGCTGGAGCACCGCGCCCCCGACACGCCCGTGGTGCTGGGCCGCGACATCGGCGGCCCCGGGGAGCGGGTGCGGATCGTCCGCCTGGCCGACCTCGACCCGGCCGATGTCGACATGCGCACGATCCTCCTGGTGGGCTCCTCCCAGACCCGCACGGTCCGCCGAGGCGACGGCAGCGACGTCGTCTGGACGCCACGCCGGTACCCGGAGGCATAGTCCCCGGGCTCAGGGCTCAGGGCTCAGGGCTCAGAGCTCAGGGCCTCCGGGCTCGGGCCAGGGTCGTACGGAGCCAGGCGGCGGCTTCGGCGGGGGTCTCGGCCACCGGGACGCCCTGGGGGGCGGGTGGGCGTTGGATGACGACGACCGGGATGCCCGCGGCGCGGGCGGCGGCGAGTTTGGGGGCGGTGGCGTGGGCGCCGCTGTCCTTGGTGACCAGCACCTCGACGCGGTGGCGGCGCAGCAGCTCCGCCTCGCCGTCGAGGGTGAACGGGCCGCGGTCGAGGATCACCTCCATCCGGGGCGGGACCGGCGGCTCGGGGGCATCGACCGAGCGGACCAGGAACCATGGCTCGGTGAGATGGGCGAAGGTGGCCAGGCCCATCCGTCCCGTGGTGAGGAAGATCCGCTCCCCCAGGGCCGGGGCCAGCCGCGCCGCGTCGGCCAGTGAGCCCGCCGGATGCCAGCGGTCACCCGGACCGGGCACCCAGCCGGGGCGGCGCAGGGCGAGCAGGGGAACATGGACGTCGGCGGCCGCCCGGGCCGCGTGGGAACTGATCGTGTCGGCGAAAGGATGGGTGGCGTCGATGAGCGCGTCCACCTGGTGCTCGCGGAGCCAGCGGGCCAGCCCCTCGGCGCCCCCGAACCCGCCGATCCGCACCTGCCCCACCGGCAGCCGCGGCGCTGCGACCCGGCCCGCGAGGGAGCTGGTGACGCGCAGGGCGGGGTCGTCGGCGAGTTCCCCGGCGAGGTGGCGCGCCTCGGTGGTGCCGCCGAGGATGAGCACATGGCGCCGCGCCGGTGCGGTGTTCATCGGGTGCCTTTCGTCGTCCGTGCGCCCGTCATCGTATGCGCGGCGGCCCGCCCATGGCTGAGACGGAGGCGGAGACGGAGGCTGAGGCGGAGACCGAGGCCAAGGCGACCGGGGGGCGGAGCGCGCAGCTCGAGCGGACGGGGCTGCGGCACGGCTGGACCACCGGGGCGTGTGCCACGGCCGCGACGACGGCCGCGTACACCGCGCTGCTGACCGGGGAGTTCCCCGACCCGGTGACCATCGAACTGCCCAAGGGGCAGCGGCCCGCGTTCGCGCTCGCGGCCGAGGAACTGGCGGCGGGCCATGCCATGGCCGCGGTCGTCAAGGACGCGGGCGACGACCCGGATGTGACCCACGGCGCGCTGGTCAGGGCCACGGTACGGGCCCTGCCGCCCGGCGGCGGAGTGGTCTTCCGGGCCGGTCCTGGCGTCGGCACGGTGACCCGGCCCGGGCTGCCGCTCCCGGTCGGCGAACCGGCCATCAACCCCGTACCGCGCCAGATGATGCGCGACCATATCGCCACCGTCGCGGCCCGGCACGGCGGAACCGGTGACGTCGAGATCGAGATCTCCGTGGACCACGGCGAGGAGATCGCCCGCTCCACCTGGAATCCGCGGCTGGGCATCCTCGGCGGGCTGTCCATCCTCGGCACGACGGGCATCGTGGTGCCCTACTCCTGCTCGGCGTGGATCGACAGCATCCGGCGCGGGGTGGACGTCGCACGCGCGGCGGGGCGCCGCCATGTGGCGGGCTGTACGGGCTCGACGTCCGAGAAGGTGGCGGTGGCCGTGCACGGGCTGCCACCGGACGCGCTGCTGGACATGGGCGACTTCGCGGGGGCGGTGCTGAAGTATCTGCGCCGCCACCCGGTGGACCGGCTCACCGTCGCCGGAGGCTTCGCCAAGCTCTCCAAGCTGGCCGCCGGACATCTGGATCTGCACTCCGCACGCTCCCAGGTGGACAAGGGCTTCCTCGCGGACCTGGCCCGCCGTGCCGGGGCGGACGAGAAGCTGGCGGAGGCGGTGGCGACGGCCAACACCGGCCTGGAGACGGTGCAGTTGTGCTCCGCCCGCGGCGTACCCCTCGGCGACCTGGTCGCCGCGGCGGCCCGTGACACGGCGCTCGGGGTGCTGCGCGGGGCACCGGTGGCGGTGGACGTGATCTGCATCGACCGCGCAGGCACGATCGTGGGGCGCGCCGAGCCTTGCGGCCCCCGGGCGCGCTGACCCCTTCGCCGCGCCGGGAGCGCTGCGGCAGGCTGCCCGGGCCCATACGTCACGATCGGGCCGATGCCCCGGCCCCCTCAGGCTACGGGACCGGGGTCAGCCAGGCTGCGGGACCGGGTTCAGCGTCCAGGAGGTACTGGGCGCCGCCAAGCCCGGCCCCTCAGGCTGCGGGACCGGGTGGGTGGCAGGGGTCGTGGGGGCGTTGGCGGTTCGGGGAGTAGAGGTGGCTGTCGCGGAACTGGTCGGCGCTCAGGGTGCGGCCCACGATGATGACCGCCGTCCGTACCACGCCCGCCGCCTTCACCTGGGTCGCGATGTCGTCCAGTGTGCCGCGGAGCACCAGTTCGTCGGGGCGGCTGGCCATGGCGACCACGGCCGCCGGGCAGTCGGCGCCGTAGTGCGGGAGGAGTTCGCCGACCACACGGTCCACGTAGCGGGCGGCGAGATGCAGCACGAGGAGCGCGCCGCTGCGGCCCAGGGTGGCGAGGTCCTCGCCGTCCGGCATGGGGGTGGCCTGCTGGGCGATGCGGGTGAGGATGACGGTCTGGCCGACGGTCGGGACCGTCAGCTCGCGCTTCAGCGCGGCGGCCGCGGCGGCGAACGCGGGGACGCCCGGGACCACGTCGTAGGGAACGCCGGCGGCGTCCAGGCGGCGCATCTGCTCGGCGACGGCGCTGAAGACCGACGGGTCGCCGGAGTGGAGGCGGGCCACGTCATGGCCCGCCTCGTGGGCGGCGACGAACTCGGCGGTGATCTGGTCGAGGTCGAGCCGGGCGGTGTCGACCAGGCGGGCGTCCGGCGGGCATTCGGCGAGCAGTTCACGCGGCACCAGGCTGCCCGCGTACAGACACACCTGGCAGCGGGCCAGGGTACGGGCGCCGCGCACCGTGATCAGATCGGCGGCACCGGGGCCCGCGCCGATGAAGTACACCGTCATCGTGTCTCTCCTTGAGCGGCTTCGGCTTCGGCTTCGGCTTCGACGGATTCCGCGGGATCGGCGGCGTACCCGCCGGGGCCTCGGGAGTCGAGCCCTTTGGCGGCGGACCACTGGGTGACCGGCATCGCCTGCCGCCAGCCGGTGAAGGCCCCGACCGGGGTGGCGTGGGAGACGGCGAGCCGGACGAGGTCGCCGCCGTGGCGGCGGTACCGGTCGGCGAGCAGCGCCTCGGACTCCAGGGTCACGGTGTTGGCGACGATCCGGCCGCCCGGCCGCAGGGCCGCCCAGCACGCCTCCAGCACCCCGGGGGCGGTCAGGCCGCCGCCGATGAACACCGCGTCGGGGGTGGGCAGTTTGGCCAGGGCGTCCGGGGCGGCGCCGGTGACGACGGTCAGCCCGGGCACACCGAGCGCATCGGCGTTGCGGCCGATGCGCTCGGCGCGCACCGGGTCGCGTTCGACCGAGACCGCCCGGCAGGTGCGGTGGGCGCGCATCCACTCCACGGCGATGGAGCCCGAGCCGCCGCCGACGTCCCACAGCAGCTCCCCGGGGGCGGGGGCGAGCGCGGCGAGGGTGGCGGCCCGCACATGGCGCTTGGTGAGCTGTCCGTCGTGGTCGTACGCCGTGTCGGGCAGCCCCGGCGCGAGCGACAGCGGCCGGGCGCCGTCCGCCGGGGCGCAGTCGACGGCGATGACGTTCAGGGGGTCGCCGGGCGGATGGGGCCACGTTTCGGCCGTGCCTTCCACACAGCGCTCCCGCGCGCTCCCCAGTTGCTCCAGCACCCGCAGCCGGCTCGGGCCGAAGCCGCGGTCCCCGAGCAACCCGGCCACCTCGGCGGGGGTTTCGGCGCCCGCGCTGAGCACGAGCAGCCGCCGTCCGGCGGACAGCTCACGGTTCAGCGTGGCCAGGGGACGGCCGACGAGGCTGATCACCTCGGTCTCCTCCAGCGCCCAGCCGAGCCGCGCACAGGCCAGGGAGACGGACGAGGGATGGGGCAGCACCCGCAGCCGCTCGGCGCCCAGCAGCTCGGCCAGGGTGCGGCCGATGCCGAAGAACATGGGGTCGCCACTGGCCAGCACACAGACCCGCCGCCCGGTGTGCGCCGCGAACAGCCCGGGGACGGCGGGGCGCAGCGGGGACGGCCAGGGCACCCGCTCACCGTGGCACTCCGGCGGCAGCAGGCCCAGATGGCGCCGTCCGCCGATGACCACCTCGGCCGCGCGCAACGCCTCACGGGCCGTGGGACCGAGCCCGTCCCAGCCGTCGGCGCCGATGCCGATGACGGTCACGGGGGGAGGCGGCGGGCTCACGATGGTCACCTCGCGGGTCGGGGAACGGTCCACGAAACTCTACTGACCTGCTACGACGCCCCGGCGCCCGGCTCCCGCTCCAGGCCCCGCCCGGGCTCCCGCGCCGGTCCCCGCTGCTCCGTCCGCTCGCGCTCCAGCTCCGCCAGCGCCAGCAGTTGCTCAACGGTCATGTCCTCGGGAATCGGCACCGGCGCCGGGGTGCGCAGCGGCGGCTGCCAGCCCTCCTCCGGGGCCCATCGCCGTATGATCCGGGCCGGCGCCCCGGCCACCACGGCATGGTCGGGCACCTCGCCCCGTACGACCGCGCCCGCCGCGACCACCACATTGCGGCCCAGCCGCGCCCCGGGCAGGATCACCGCGCCCGCGCCCAGCCAACTGCCGGGGCCGATGTGGACGGGCGCGGAGCGCGGCCACTGGCGGCCGATGGGCTGCTCCGGATCGTCGTAGGAGTGGTTGTCGCTGGTCACGTAGACGTACGGGCCGCAGAAGACATCGTCGCCGAATTCCACGGACACCGACGCGATCACATGGCTGCCCCGGCCCAGCACCACGCCGTTGCCGATGCGCAGCACCGGATCGGGGCCGAGGTCCACACCGGGCATCATGCCGGCGGTGAGGGTCACCTGCTCACCGATGACGCAGTGCTCGCCGAGCTGGATCCATGGTTCGCCGAAGAGGGTGCCCTGGGGGAACGCCAGCCGGGTGCCGACGCCGATGCGGCCGAACCGGTACGGGCCGGGGCGCTCGGCCGTCACCGCACCGGCCCGCTGCACGGCGCGCCATCCGCGGTGGACCAGACGGGAGGTGACGCGTCCGCACCAGCCCCGCCAGGATGAGAACAGGTTCTCGTTCTTCGGCATTCGCCCACCGTATCGGCCCGTCGGAAGGCCGTCTGCGTCACCCCGGCGTCCTCTGAGCACTCCCCCTACGCGCTTCCGCTGAGCGCTCCCGCTAAGCCCTCCCGCGCCCCGGCGCCTCGCGCAGTACGCAGTCGCCGCACAACCCGCCGCCGGGCACGCGGTAGTAGAGACAGCAGGTGCGGCGCCGGTAGCCGAGCGGCGCGGTGCTCAGGGTGCCCGCGTCGCGCAGCGGCGGGTGGTCGAGCTGGGCGCGCGCCAGCTCGACG
>NZ_JAHLEM010000491.1 GCF_018883605.1 Streptomyces niphimycinicus
CACCCGGCCGTCGCCCTCGGCGCGGGGCGGGGGCTGGGCGACCGAGCGGGCCATGCCCCGCGCCACCGCCTCGTTGATCCGCCCCGCGAGGTCCGTGGCCTCCGCCAGCCCCTGGTCGTGCAGCATGGCGGCCAGCCCTCCCGCGTACCCCTGGCCGACGGCGCGCACCTTCCAGGCGCCCTGCCTGCGGTAGAGCTCCAGGGCGGTCACCGCGGACTCCGAGTCCAGATCGGTGAGGGTGTAACTGGCGATCTCGGTGCCGTCGAGGCCGGTGACGGCGACGAACGGCGCGGCCATGACGCCGAACCGGGCCGGGCCGCCGACGCCGACCGGCAGCGCGAGCAGCACGGTGACCCGGTGGACATGGTCGGGCATCGCGTCGAGGTCGACGGCGAGCCGGTGGTCGGCCGCCGCCTGTTTGGGCACCTCTATCCCGGCCAGTTGGGGCGAGGCGGGGTGCGCGACCCATTCCGCGCCGTGCACCGTGCCCCGCTCATCGCCGAGTGTCGCCCCGGCCACGATCGGATTGCCCGCAGAGATCCGGATCTCCAAACGGGTCTGGGGCAGGGGGTGGTTCTGCCCTCGGACCAGCTCGGCCGTCATGGCTGCGTCCCCTCGTTGTATTCCGCTGATGCCATAGGTGTGCGGTGAGCGCGTCGGCCCGGCGAGCTGTGCTCCACCGGGCCGACGCGTTCATCCGGGCGGTTCGCCTCCGGGGCGGATCCGCTGGTTGTTCTTGTCTCCACCGCTCGTCCGGGCGGCGGAGACGGGCGTTTTACAGATGCGGCACGATATGCGGCATCAGGTCCTGGAAGGTGCGCCCGTTGGCCGGCTCGCCGACCGCCTTCATCTGCCAGGCGCCGCCCGCGCGCTGGACCGTGGCCATGATCTGGGCGGTGTACTGCCCGCCACCGGTGAGGGTGTAACGGGCGAGCTCCTGGCCGTTGGTCTCGTCCACCAGCCGGCAGAACGCGTTCTGCACCTCGGCGAAGGTCTGGCCGGTGAAGGAGTTCACCGTGAAGACGATCTGGTCGATATGGACGGGCACCCGCTGTAGATCGACCAGGATCGCCTCGTCGTCGCCGCCCTGTCCGGCACCGCCCACGAGATTGTCACCGGTGTGGCGGACCGAGCCGTCATCGCTGACCAGGTGGCGGAAGAAGACCACATCGGTCGGCTGCTTGTCGGCGAAGAGGACGGCCGACGCATCGAGGTCGATCTCCCTCGTACGGGAGCCGAACAGCCCGCGGCGGGGCGCCGCCTGCCAGCCCAGCCCCATCCGCACCGCGGTCAGGGCGCCCCCGTCGGCCTTCTCCAGGCTGATGGCCTGCCCCTTGGACATGTTGACCGTCACGCGCTGTCCCTACTCTCGTCTCTCGATTCCCCGTGGCCGCCGCGGGTGTGCGGCCGTGGCCGCGCCGTATGCACGGCCCTTCGAAAACCCTATGCACTGCCGCCAGGGCTCCGGCCGGACGAGCGGGCTTTTGTGTCGGTCTTGCAACACAGCGAAGCTGCGGGCGCCCCGGCGCGGGCCCGGGGCGCCCGGCCGTCAGGAGACTCCCGCCTCCCTCATCTGCCGCAGCTCCTTCTTCAACTCCGACACCTCGTCGCGCAGTCGTGCCGCCACCTCGAACTGGAGCTCCGCCGCCGCGGCCCGCATGCGGTCGGTCATCTCCTCGATCTGCTCGGCGAGCTCGGCCGCGGGCCGGTCGGTGAGCACCTCTTCCTTGGCCTTGCCCTTGGCGGCCTTGCCGCCCTTGGCCGCCTTGCCGCCGGCCGTCGGCACGGGGGTCTTCGCGTCCTTGCCGTCCTTCATCTTGCGGTAGCCGGTGCCGAGCAACTGCTCGGTGTCGACGTCCTCGCGGGCGATCTGGGCCACGATGTCGTTGATCTTCTTGCGCAGCGGCTGCGGATCGATCTTGTTCGCCTTGTTGTACGCGATCTGCTTGTCGCGGCGGCGATTGGTCTCGTCGATGGCCTTCGCCATCGCCGGGGTGACCTTGTCGGCGTACATATGCACCTGGCCCGACACGTTACGAGCGGCCCGGCCGATGGTCTGGATCAGCGAGGTGCCCGAGCGCAGGAAGCCCTCCTTGTCGGCATCGAGGATGGCGACCAGGGAGACCTCCGGAAGGTCGAGGCCCTCCCGCAGCAGGTTGATGCCCACCAGCACGTCGAACTCACCGGCGCGCAGCTCGCGCAGCAGCTCGACCCGGCGCAGGGTGTCCACATCGCTGTGCAGATAGCGCACCTGGATGCCGAGCTCGAGCATGTAGTCGGTCAGGTCCTCGGCCATCTTCTTGGTGAGGGTGGTGACCAGGACGCGCTCGTCCTTCTCGGTGCGGGTGCGGATCTCATGGATGAGATCGTCGATCTGGCCCTCGGTCGGCTTGACGACGACCTCGGGGTCGATCAGGCCGGTCGGGCGGATGATCTGCTCCACGAAGCCATCGCCCCGGGAGAGCTCGAACGGGCCCGGGGTCGCGGAGAGATAGACCGTCTGGCCGACGCGCTTCAAGAACTCCTCCCACTTCAGCGGGCGGTTGTCGAGCGCGGAGGGCAGCCGGAAGCCGTGCTCGATCAGGGTCCGCTTACGGGAGGCGTCGCCCTCGTACATCGCGCCGATCTGCGGCACCGTGACATGCGACTCGTCGATGACCAGGAGGAAGTCCTCCGGGAAGTAGTCCAGCAGGGTGTGCGGCGGGGAGCCGGACTCACGGCCGTCGATATGCAGCGAGTAGTTCTCGATGCCCGAGCAGGTGCCGATCTGGCGCATCATCTCGATGTCGTAGGTGGTGCGCATCCGCAGCCGCTGGGCCTCCAGCAGCTTGCCCTGCTTCTCCAGCCGGGCCAGGGTCTCCGTGAGCTCGGCCTCGATCCCGGCGATGGCCTTCTCCATGCGCTCGGGCCCGGCCACATAGTGGCTGGCCGGGAAGACATACAGCTCCCGGTCCTCGCTGATCACCTCGCCGGTGAGCGGGTGGAGCGTGGAGAGCGCCTCGATCTCGTCGCCGAACATCTCGATACGGACCGCGAGCTCCTCGTAGACCGGGAAGATCTCGATGGTGTCGCCGCGGACCCGGAAGGTGCCCCGGGTGAACGCCATGTCGTTGCGAGCGTACTGAATATCGACAAAGCGACGCAGCAACTGATCGCGGTCGATCTCCTCGCCGACCTTGAGCGGCACCATGCGGTCCACGTACTCCTGCGGCGTACCGAGGCCGTAGATACAGGAGACGGATGCCACCACGACCACGTCACGCCGGGTGAGCAGCGAATTCGTCGCCGAGTGGCGCAGCCGCTCCACCTCCTCGTTGATCGAGGAGTCCTTCTCGATATAGGTGTCCGACTGCGGGACGTACGCCTCGGGCTGGTAGTAGTCGTAGTACGAGACGAAGTACTCGACCGCGTTGTTCGGCAGCAGCTCGCGGAACTCGTTGGCGAGCTGGGCGGCCAGCGTCTTGTTCGGAGCCATGACCAGCGTGGGCCGCTGAAGCTTCTCGATCATCCATGCGGTGGTCGCGGACTTGCCGGTGCCGGTCGCGCCGAGCAGTACGACATCCTTCTCACCCCCGCGGACGCGCCGCTCGAGGTCGGCGATGGCGGTGGGCTGGTCACCGCTGGGCTGATAGGGGCTGACGACCTCGAAGGGCGCCACCTTGCGTTCGAGCTGAGTTACGGGCCGCATGAGACCAACCGTACGACTCGCCACTGACAACGGCGGGCCGTATCCCATGCGCGGCCCGCTCCCGGCCCGCTGGCCGGATTCATATGATCATGCGCCTGATGTCGCCCGTGACACGAATTTTCCGTCCATCCGATATCTATCCCCCGCTACCGCGCATCTGGGACCCTCTGCCCGTCCATGAGTCGGACGAGAGTCAGACGACGCGAGGAGTCCGTATGCAGATCCGCCCGGCAGCCGCGTTAACCGGCGCGCTCATCGGGATGTCCGCGCTCTTCCTCCCCACGGCCACGGCGACGGCCCAGGCCACCGGGCAGACCCACCACCACACGGTCACCGTGGCCCATCGCGGCGCCTCCGCGTACGCCCCCGAGAACACCCTGGCCGCCGTCGACGCCGCCGACGACCTGGGCATCGACTGGGTGGAGAACGACGTCCAGCGCACCAGGGACGGCGAGCTGATCGTGATGCACGACACCACGCTGAGCCGGACCACCGATGTCGAGCAGGTCTTCCCGGACCGGGCGCCCTGGAACATCTCCGACTTCACCCTCGACGAGATCGAGAAGCTGGACGCCGGAAGCTGGTTCGGCGCCGAGTTCCAGGGCGAGACGGTGCCGACCCTGGAGGAGTACATGGACCGGGTTTCGGACAATCACCAAAAGCTCCTGCTGGAGCTCAAGGCTCCTGAGCTCTATCCGGGGATCGAACGCCAGACACTGCGGGAGCTGCGCGCAGAGGGCTGGCTGGACCACCGGCACAAGCGCCGGCTGATCATCCAGAGCTTCAGCGCCGACTCCGTGCGGTCGGTCCACCGGCTGCGGCCGGACGTCAAAACCGGCTTCCTGGGCACCCCGGCCGTCGCCGACCTGCCGGAGTACGCCGAGTTCTCCGACCAGATCAACCCCAGCTACAAGACCATCGACGCCGGCTATGTGGCCGCGGTGCGGGCGGTGGACGGGGCGCACGGCAAGCCGCTGGAGGTCTACACCTGGACCGTCAACGACGGCCCGTCGGCGGTCTCGGTCGCGGGCATGGGCGTGAACGGCATCATCACCAACAAGCCGGATGTGATCCGGGACGCCCTCGACGACGCCTCGTGACCCACGGCTCCCCGGACGAGGCGCCCCGCCGGTCGGCCGGCGGGGCGCTGTCGGTGGTGGGTTCTACGCTGAAGGCGTGACGATCGCAGAGCGGCAGACACAGCGGGACCCGCACGAGGGGCCGGAGCGGCGGGACGCGCTCGCCTGGGCCTGGGCGGTCCCGGCCACGCCCATCGGCCCGCTGCTGCTCGCCGCCACGGACGAGGGGCTGGTCCAGGTGGTCTTCCACGCGGCGGAGAAGACGGCGGCCGAGGCCGTCTCCAGGCTCACGCGCCGCCTGGGCGCCGAGCCCACGCCCGCGGCCTCCGCTGCCTCCGGCACCGCGGCCGCCCCGGCGGCGCCTCGCTGCGCCGAGCAGCTCGCCGAGGCGATCCGGCAGGTGGAGAGCTATTTCGCCGAGGACACCAAGGCGTTCACCCTCTCCCTGGACTGGTCCCTGACCACCGGCTTCAACCGCCGGGTGCTGCGTGAGCTGGCCGCCCATGTTCCCTACGGCACGGTCGTCGGCTATCAGGACCTCGCCGACCGGGTGGGCGAGCCGGGTGCGGCCCGCGCCGTCGGCGTGGCCATGGGCAGCAATCCGCTGCCGGTCGTGGTGCCCTGCCACCGGGTGGTCGAGAGCGACGGCGGCATCGGCGGCTTCGGCGGCGGGCTGGAGACCAAGCGCTCCCTGCTGGCACTGGAAGGCGTCCTTCCGCAACCGCTCTTCTGAATCATTCTTCCCGGCCGGGACGGAAATATCTTGTTCCGGAATTCCTCGGCCGTCTTGTGGCGCTTGCCTATCACCCCTATCTTAAGAGCGCCCATCGCCCTGGCATTCCGTCACCCGCCGGGCATGGGGCTCTCATTGCGTTCGGCCGTACGAACCGTACCGCGCGATAACGCTCTTCCCCGCACTTCTGCTCTTCCGCGCATCTGCTCTTCCCCGTTCCACTGATCTTCCGCTCCACCCGCTCCCGCGGCTCCCCCTGCCCTACCTCCGCACGCCCTGTTCTTCCCGCTCCTTGGAAATTCACCGCTCAACTACGTCCCCACAAGTGATCGAATTGGAGAGCCATGTCCGGTGTTCTGCTCGCGGGCGGCGCGGCCGCGGCGCTATTCGCCTCGGCCCTTTCCACCCAAGGTGTTTCCTCGGCTCCTGATGGACCGCCGGAAAAGATCCAGATAAGCGTCAAGACGGTGAACGGCTCGGGCTGCCCCAAGGGCACCGCCGCCGTGGCCGCCGCCGCCGACAACTCGGCCTTCACCGTGACCTACAGCGACTATCTCGCCCAGGTGGGCCCCGACGCGGATCCGACCGACATCCGTAAGAACTGCCAGCTCAGCCTCGGCGTGCATGTGCCGCAGGGATTCACGTACGCCATCGCCCAGGTCGACTACCGGGGTTATGGCTACCTCGAAAAGGGCGCCAAGGGCATCGAGAAGGCGAGCTACTACTTCCAGGGCTCGGCGGACACCGCGTCCCGGACCCATGAATTCAGCGGTCCGTACAACGACAACTGGCAGACCACCGACAGCACCGACTACAGCGCCCTGGTGTGGGCCCCCTGCGGCCAGGACCGCAACTTCAACGTCAACACCGAGCTGCGGGTCAGCGCCGGTACCTCCGCCGCGGGCAGCACCAGCTTCATGGCCATGGACTCGACGGACGGCGGCGTCAGCACTATTTACCACCTCGCCTGGAAGGAATGCCCCGCCGCCGTCCAGTAGCACGGTAAATCCACCATCGAATGGAGAATCATGCCCGGTGTTCTGTACGCAGGCGGCGTGGTCGCGGCGTTATTCGCCTCGACGCTCACTTCCCAGGCATATGCCCAACCCCCGTTCGACACCGTGCCACCCGACAAGATCGTGATCACGGTCGCGACCGTGAATGGATCGGGCTGCCCGGCGGGCACCGCGGCGATCGCCGTGTCCCCCGACAACACGGCCTTCACCGTGACCTACAGCGAGTATCTCGCCCAGGTGGGCAAGGGAGCCAAGCCGACGGACTTCAGAAAGAACTGTCAGCTCAGTCTGGTCATGCATGTGCCACAGGGCTTCTCCTACGCCATCGCCAGCGTCGACTACCGTGGTTTCGCCCATCTGGAAAAGGGCGCGTCCGCCACGCAGAAAGCCTCGTACTACTTCCAGGGGCAGTCGCAGACCTCGTCCAACACACATGACTTCGCCGGTTCCTACGACGACAACTGGCAGGTCACCGACACGGCCGATATCGCGACCGTGGTGTGGTCGCCCTGCGGTGAACTCCGCAACTTCAACATCAACACCGAGTTGCGGGCCAACGCCGGAACGTCCGACACCAAGGAAACGACCAGCTTCATCGCGATGGACTCGACCGACGGCGATGTGAGCACCACCTATCACTTCGCCTGGAAGGAATGCCCGGCCAAGAAGTGACCTTCCGCGCACCGCCCCGGACATGATGTCCCGCACACCGCCCCGAGACGTATCCGGTTACGGCTCGGGGCGGTGCCAGGCCGGATGCCGGGGGTCGTCCATCCGCACCACCACATCCGCCGTCTCGCCTGGCCCCACCTCGTCCTCGTAGCGCGCGAAGGCGGGCAGGGTCCAGTGGTCGTCCTCCGCCGTGCGGCGGGCGAGGGCGGCCGGGGACAGCCGCAGATGCACCGACAGATCGAACGGGAACCAGTGGCCCAGCAGCAGAGCGCCGTGCAGCAGCAGCACCCCGCCCCGCGGAAGTTCGGCGTACGGGCTGCGGGTGGCCCGGTCGGTCACCGGATCCCACAGGTCGGGCAGCACCCGCCCGGTGCCGCCCGCCCCCGGGTCCAGCGGATCGAAGACCTCGCGCCACAGGGCACCGATGTCCAGCCAGCGGTCGTAGTACGCGTCGGGGTCCCGCTTCCCGTACTCGTAGCGCAGCGAGGCGGGCCGCCAGAACCCCGCCGACCCGACCACCAGCACCGGACGCCCCCGGATCCGCAGCGCCTCCGACAGATCCCGCGCCAGCTCGGCGGTGGGCGCCGCCGGAGCCCCGTCCACGGCCACCCTCAGCCAGGGGCCGCCGTCCGCCGCCGTCAGCCCGGCGATGCGGTCGGCGGTCGCGTCGGTCAGCCGTTCCCAGGTGATCGCTTCGAGCCGCACGCCCCCATCATGCCGTGGGCCCCGGAGCGTGGGCCGCGGGGGCCCGGAGCATGGGCCGCGGGGGCACGCCCGCGCGGCTCGGCGAGAGGTACTCTCCGAGCCATGGCATTTCAGATAGCGCTGCTCCGCGCCATCAATGTGGGCGGGAACAGGAAGTTCCCCATGGCCCGGCAGCGTGAGCTGATGGCCGAGCTGGGCTTCGAGGACGTCACCGTCCACCTCCAGACCGGCAATATCGTCTTCGCCGACCCCGGCACCCCGCCCGAGCGGACGGCCCGCACCCTCGAGGACGGCTTCGCCGCCGACCTCGGCTTTCCCGTGCCCGTCATGGTCCGTACGCGCGACGAGCTGGCCGCGGCGATCGAGGCCAACCCCTATCCGGAGGCCGCAGCCGAGCCCAAGACCCTGCATGTGGTCTTCCTGGCGGACGTGCCCACGGACCCGGCCGCGCTGGACGCGCTGGATCCGGCCGCCTACGCCCCGGAGGAGTTCCGCCTCATCGGCCGCGAGATCTTCCTGCGCTGCCCGGCCGGCGTCGGCCGCTCCAAGCTGGCCGCGAAGGTCACCAACGCCCGGCTGGGCGTGCCGGCCACCGCCCGCAACTGGAACACGGTCACCAAGCTGCTGGCGCTGGCCGACGCCTGAGACGTCTCCCCGGCGAGAGGCACGTCCCTCAACCTCGAGAAACGTCCCCTCGCCCCCGAGGCACGCCCCTCAATCCGGAGGCACGCCCCTCAATCCCGAGGTGCGTCCCCCAGCGTGAGCCCTGTTGTGCTCCAGCCGTATCGCTGCCGCAGCCGCATCGCGACCAGGTCGAAGCGCGGCCGGTCGAGTGCGCACGCCTCGCGCCGCATCCCGTCCGGGTGCACCCGCAGCACCCGGTCCACATCGACCCAGGAGTCCCGCCCGGCCCGGTCCCAGGGCCCGGAGCCGATCGGCACCCATTCGCGGTCGGCGTCATGCCGCTTGCTCGACAGTTGCACGGCGAGCAGCGTCCCGCCCCGCTCCCGCGCGACCACCAGCACCGGCCGGTCCTTGCCGCGGCCGTCGTTCTCCTCGTACGGCACCCATGTCCAGACGATCTCCCCGGGGTCCGGGTCCCCGTCCGGATCGGGTGCGTACTCCGTCCGTACCCGCCCGACCTGGCGCGGATGAGCCTCGACGGTGGCGGCGGGACCGGTGCTTCCGGGAAGCGCCGCGCCGTCCTCCGTCCCCTGCGTTCCGTTGAATGGCCTGATCACGCGCGACACGTTAACCCGTACGCGGCGGCCGATGACATGGCGGCCCCCTCCGTGTGGAAGGGGCATGTACGTGCCTGATGTTCCCGACCCGGTGGCAGAGTTCGTCAAACGGCGCCACGACCCGGTGGTCGTCCAGACAGTGCGTTCCACGGCGGCCGCGACCATCGCGTACGTCGTCGCCCTCGAACTCAGCAAGGAACCCGCTCCGCTCACCGCTCCGCTGACCGCCCTCCTCGTCGTCCAGGTCACCCTCTACGCGACCCTCACCCGGAGCCTGCGCAGGGTCGAGGCCGTGGTCGTGGGCGTCCTGATCGCCGTCGCCTTCAGCGTGCTGGTGGGGCTGACCTGGTGGAGTCTGTGTCTGATCATCCTCGCCGCCCAGACCGCCGGTTACCTCACGCGGGTGGGCGACTGGGTCCAGGAGGTGGCAATCAGCGCCATGCTGGTCCTCGGGGTGGCGCAGGTGACCACCTACGCCTGGGACCGGGTGCTGGAGACCCTCATCGGGGCCGGTGTCGGGATGGCCTTCAACTTCTTCCTCGCCCCTCCGGTGTGGGTCGAGACGGCCGGCAAGTCCATCGAGGACCTGGCCCGCCGGATGCGTCAGCTCATGCTGCACATCGGCCAGGAGCTGGGCAGCCAGATCGCCGTCGACCGCGCCGCCGCCCGTCTCTACGAGGCCCGGCGGCTCGATCACGACATCACGCAGGTGGACGCCGCACTCCGCCAGGCGGAGGACAGTGTGCGGCTCAACCCCCGCGTCAAGGAGGGCCTCCTCTACCGCGTGGTGCTCCGCACCGGCCTGGACACGCTGGAGATCTGCACCGTCATTCTGCGTGTCATGTCCCGGACCCTGACCGACCTCGCCAAGGCGCGGACGGAGGAGCCCCTCTTCCCCCCGGAGGTGGCGGAGGCCCTCAAGGACCTCTTCGTCCATCTCGCCGCCGCCGTCGAGAGCTTCGCCGTCCTGGTCACCACGCAGATCAGCGCCAACGCCGAAGAAGCCGAATCGCGTCTCGCCAGCGAGCTGGTGAAGGCCCACGCCGGCCGCGACCGCGGCGCCGACCTCCTGCTGCGCCGCGTCCAGGAACATCCTCGCCAGTGGCAGCTCCACGGTGCCCTGCTCGCGGAGATCGACCGGATCCTCGACGAACTCGACATGGAGCAGCGCTCCAAGCGCCTCATGGAAGAGCTCGACCGCAGCACCCGCGAGAAGCGCGAGCGTCTTCTCTTTCTCCACAAGATCCGGCGCTGGATCCGGCGCGACCGTAAGGACGGCTCCACGGCTGTCTGAGCGGGATCCGGGCGGCGTCTCGCGCGCGGGCTAGCCGAGCGGGTAGCGGTCGCGGGGGAAGACCACGTCGTCGTAGGGCTCGTACAGCTCCACGGAGCGGTGGAACTCGGAGGCGAAGTCGTCGGCGAGTTCGGCGATCGTGCCGCGGCCCTCGGTCCGGGCCAGCCAGGACGGGGGAAGGCGGAGGTCGCCGTGGTGGGCGCCGAGGAGGTTGCCGCAGATCGAGCCCGTCGAGTCGCTGTCGCCGGAGTGGTTGACGGAGAGCAGCAGGGCCGCCTGGACGGGGGTGCGCGGGGGCGCCGGATCGTAGCCGATCTTGCCGCCGGGGCCGTAGCGGATCTGCTGGGCGGGGGTACGGGCCAGGGCGCTGTAGACCGCGATGGCCAGCGCCTCCTCGGCGACCCAGCCGCCGCCGAGCGATTCGGCCTTCTCGGCGGTCGGATCGCCGTCGGCCGCGAGGTCGACAGCCTTACGGAGGGCGGCGGTGGTCTCCTCGTGGCGGGGGTAGCGGGCGAGGAGTTCCAGGACCCGCAGGGTCGCGCCCTCGAGGGACTCGCCGTCGAGCAGGCACGCGATCATGGCGGCCAGGGCACCGGCCGCGTAGGAGCCGGTCGGATGGCCATGGGTGATCGTGGCGCAGCGGGCGGCGAGTTCGAAGCAGTCGCGGGGGTCGAGCCCGGTGAGGCCGAACGGCGCCGAGCGCATCACGGTGCCGCAGCCCTTGGAGCCGGGGTTCACCGGGCCGGGGGTGCCGTCCAGGGGCGCCCGCGGGGCGGGGACATGCTCCTTGGTGAGGCCGGAGAGGCAGGCGTTACCGGGGGCGCGGCGGGCGTACAGCCAGGGCTGGGTGCGCAGCCAGCCGGTGCGGACCAGGTCGCCGGTGCCCTCGGCGGGCGGCGGCCCGGGGTGGTTCTGGGTGTCCAGCCAGCGCAGATAGGCATGGCGGACGACGGCGGTCTCGGACCCCGCGATGCCCTTGGACGAGGATCTGGCGTGGGCCCGTATCAGGCCCTCCGCCGTGAAGAGCGTCATCTGGGTGTCATCGGTGACCCGGCCCACGACTCCGCTGCCATCCGGGACGAGGGTGGTGATGCCCGTGCCGCCATAGGTCTCGCGGATCGACCGCAGGGAGAGGAACTCGATCGGATTGCCGAGCGCGTCCCCGATCGCCCCGCCCAGCAGGCAGCCGCGGATACGGGCCCGCTTGGCGGCCGATTCGTCCCATGACTGGCGGATCACTGGCAGCTCCTCATCGTCCTGGTCCCATGCCGTCCCGTGTGGATGCGCACGCCATGATCTCAGGTGTCGGGGGGCGCCCCTCGGCGGTAGATTCGAGAAAGTCATAAAGCGGAGGAAAATAGAAGAAGACTGCCGAAAACGGGAGATCCAATGCCCATGCCGACGCGGTTGATCCGAACGGGCGACGAACCGGTCCACGCGCGCAGCCCACTGCGGATGCGGCTGGGGCTGGCCACCTGGGGGCTGCTCTGGACGCTCGGCGGCACGGTGGCCTTCGCGGTGGCGGGCCGGCCGGGATGGGCGGCCGCGTGTGGGGCGCTCGCCGTCGTCACCCTGGTCGATCTGGTCCTGGTCATCCGGCACATCCGGCAGGGGCCGCACTATCAGCCCGGCCCGGATGTGCCGCCGTACGCACCGCTCGGTGAGCGCGGGCGGAGCCGCGGACAGCGCCGGACGCCGTAAGGCGTGCACGGGGTGGCGGCCGTAAGCCATGCATGGCGTGAACGGCGTGGACGCCTTGAAAAGCGGACGCCGTAAGGCGTGCACGGCGCTCCGGGGGTGACGGGATATCGACGGCCGGGAGCCCCGCATTCCGGGAGATACTGCCGAGTACCTGCTGAGTACCTGCCGCCACAGGGGGCCGTCATGGGGGTGCTGGCGATCGGCATCGCGCTCTGTGCGCTCGGGCTGATGCTCTCCGGAACCGGAGAGCCGCATGGGCGGCAGCGGGCGCGGCCGGGACGGGAGGCCGACCCGTACGACCTCGTCCGGCAGCGCGGAGTGGCGCTGGGGCTCGGCGGGGTGGTGCTGCTGGGGGCGGTGGTCCTCGGCGGGTTCGCCCTCTGGCGCTGACCGGTGGCCCGGCCGGGCCGGCGCACAGCGGCCCGCTATGGGCCGCCGTGTACGCACCGGCGGATGGGGCGGAGTCCGGGCCCGGCAAGCGCCGCGGCCCGGCCCGCGCCCCGTCTGTCCGGCCCCTCAGTCCCGCTCGCCGAACCGGGCCGCCTCGACGAAGTCCGGGCGCGGATCGAGCGCCGCGGCCAGCCGGAAGTGGCGGGTGGCCTCGGCCGAGCGGTTGGCCCGCTCCAGAGTGCGGGCCAGGGCGAAGTGGGCGAACGCGTTGTCCGGCTCGCGCTCCAGGACGAGCTGGAACTCCAGCTCCGCCGAGCGCAACTGCGCCGCCAGGAAGAACGCGCGCGCCCGCAGCAGCCGGGCCGCCGTGTTCTCGGGGTGGGAGCTGATGACGGAGTCGAGCAGCTTCACGGCGCCCCGTGGATCTCGGGCGGCGAGCAGTTGCTCGGCGGCGCGGTAGTCGATGACGTGGGTCTCGGGCGTGGGCTCGGGCACAGCCGTTTCCTTCCCCGGGTACGTGCTCGGTGATGAGGCGGTGGATCGGGTGGGGGGGATGGGATGAACTGTCATGGTTGATCGTTCGCTACGAGATCCACAACAATCACCCCGCACGGCGCATTCCCCGCGACGGGCGCGCGCACGCTCCGCGCCGCGCCCCGGCTCAGCCCCGCGCGCTCCGCGCCACGCCCCCGCTCAGCCCTCCGCGCCGGCCGCCCGCTTCACCAGATCGGCCCAGACCTTGGAGATCTGCGGCTCCAGCGCCTCGATCGGGCCATTGTTGTCGATCACGACATCGGCGATCGCCAGCCGGTCGGCTCGGGTCGCCTGTGCCGCCATCCGGGCCCGCGCCTCGCCCTCGGCCATGCCGCGCAGCCGTACCAGCCGGTCGAGCTGGGTCTCGGGCGTGGCGTCCACGACCATCACCAGGTCGTAGAGCGGGGCCAGCCTGTTCTCGGCCAGGAGTGGGACGTCATGGACCACGACCGCGTCGGGGGCGGCCGCCGCCTGGAGCTCGGCGGAGCGGTCCCGGACCAGCGGGTGGACGATCGCGTTCAGCGCGCTCAGCCGCTCCGGGTCGTTGAAGACGATCCCGCCGAGTTTGGGCCGGTCGAGATGGCCGTCCGCGGTCAGCACCTCGGGGCCGAACTCGGTGACGACGGCGGCCAGTCCAGGCGTTCCCGGCTCGACCACCTCGCGAGCGATCCGATCCGAGTCGATCAGCACCGCTCCCAGTGAGGTCAGGATCCGTGAGACCTCGCTCTTGCCCGCGCCGATTCCGCCCGTGAGCCCCAGCTTCAGCATGGGGCCCACGCTATACGGCGCACCGGCCGGGCCCTCGCTCAGGCTCCACCCTCGCCCTCCCGCTCGGCCAGGAACCGCTCGAACTCCGCGGCCAGTTCGTCCGCCGAGGGCAGCTCGGCAGGCTCCGCGACCAGATTGCCGCGGCTCTCGGCCCCGGCCACCGCGTCGTATTGGTGCTCAAGGCCCCGTACGAGCGCGACCAGCTCCTCGTCCCCCTCGGAGATCTGCCGCTCGATCTCCTCCTGTGTCTTGAGGGCGTCGTTGCGCAGGGCGTGCGTGGGCCCCGGCAGGACCAGTCCGGTGGCCGCGGTGATGGCCTCCAGCGCGGTGAGCGCCGCGTCCGGATAGGCCGACCGGGCCAGATAGTGCGGCACATGCGCGGCGACGCCGAGCACATCGCGGCCCGCCTCGGCGAGCCGGTACTCGATCAGGGATTCGGCACTGCCGGGCACTTGGGCCTCGTCGAAGAAGCCGCGATGACCCGGTGTCAGATCGATACGGTTGCCATGCGGGGTGATGCCGACCGGCCGGGTGTGCGGCACGCCCATCGGGATGCCGTGGAAGTTCACCGCGAGCCGTACGTTCAGCCGCTCGACCATCTGGCGCACGGCCGCCGCGAACCGCTCCCACTCCACGTCCGGCTCCGGCCCGGCGAGCAGCAGGAACGGGGCCGCGGTCGCGTCGCGCACCAGATACAGCTCGAGCTTCGGGGTCTCGTACGCGGTCCAGCGGTCGCGCTGGAAGGTGAGCAGCGGCCGCCGGGCCCGGTAGTCGACCAGCCGGTCATGGTCGAAGCGCGCGACGACCTTGCGTGGCAGTCCGTCGAGCAGCCGCTCGACGATCTGGTCCCCCGTCTCTCCGGCGTCGATATAGCCGTCGAAGTGGTACAGCAGCACCAGCCCGGCCGAGTCCCGCGAGGCTATCGCGTCGACCTCCGCCAGCCCGCTCGGTTCCCATGCGTACAACTCCTGCGGATCTTGCACTGTGACCGCTCCTCCTTGTGTCCGTTCCGAAGAACACCGGACGAGGGCGGGGGCATTCCCCGAGCGGGGCCGCGATGGCCCGGCGGCCGTGAACCGCGGTGCGGAGGAGCCCATTTGGGCCAACGTCAGCGGCCCGAACTCGACGTCGGCGCACTTCGCGGGGTTGACGCGCATATGCGGCACGCCTATCTTCGCCAGCCGTCAGCGGTTCATCATGTCATCCGGCGTTCACTGACCAGAACCCAGCGTGTTCACCTCTGGCCACGGCACAGGAAGGCAGCCTCCTATGCACTCCCCCGGCCGCACTCCCACCCGATTACGCACCTTCGTCACCGCCTCCGCCGCCGGGCTGGTCGCCGCCGGCGGACTGATCGCGGCCGGTACGACCGCGCGGGAGGCCCCCGCCGCGACCGCCGTCCCGATCTCCGTGAACGACACGGACGGGCTCCGGGAGGCCCTCGCCGGGGCCCGGCCCGGCGATACGATCCGGCTCGCCGACGGCAGGTACCGGGGCGGCTTCGAGATCACCACCTCCGGCACCTCCGGCTCGCGGATCACCCTTACCGGCTCGTCGAAGGCGGTCCTCACCGCGAGCGGCGGCTATGGGCTGCGGCTGAACGGCGCCTCGTACTGGACCGTCAGGGGGATCACGGTCCGTGGCGGCCGGGAGGGCATCAGGATCGACGCCGCCCGGAGCGTGACCGTGGACTCCGTTTCGGTCAGTGTGCGGCGACCCGGGCATGCGTAAGGCCCGCTCCCCTGGGGAGCGGGCCTTACCCATTAGCTGGTGCCGACTAGCGGCCGGTGATCAGCTCTGGCCGCCGGCCAGCTTCTCGCGAAGCGCGGCCAGCGCCTCGTCCGAGGCCAGGGCGCCGGAGTTGTCGGCCGACTCCGAGGAGTACGAACCGCCGCCACCGGAAGCCTGCCCGCCGGGCGCCGGAGCGGCGCCGCTGCCCGCCTCGGCAGCGGCCTGCTCGTCGGCCTCGCGGGACTTGATGACCTGCGCCTGGTGCTGCTCGAAGCGCTGCTGCGCCTCGGCGTACTGGGTCTCCCACGCCTCCCGCTGGGTCTCGAAGCCCTCGAGCCAGTCGTTGGTCTCGGGGTCGAAGCCCTCGGGGTAGATGTAGTTCCCCTGGTCGTCGTAGGACGCGGCCATGCCGTACAGGGTCGGGTCGAACTCGACCACGGACGGGTCGGCACCGAACGCCTCGTTGGCCTGCTTCAGCGAGAGGCTGATGCGGCGGCGCTCGAGGTCGATGTCGATGACCTTGACGAAGATCTCGTCGTTGACCTGGACGACCTGCTCCGGGATCTCCACGTGGCGCTCGGCCAGCTCGGAGATGTGGACCAGGCCCTCGATGCCCTCGTCCACGCGGACGAACGCACCGAACGGAACGAGCTTGGTGACCTTACCCGGGACGACCTGACCGATCTGGTGGGTCCGGGCGAACTGCTGCCACGGGTCTTCCTGGGTCGCCTTGAGCGACAGGGAGACGCGCTCGCGGTCCATGTCGACGTCCAGGACCTCGACCGTGACCTCCTGGCCGACCTCGACAACCTCGGAGGGGTGGTCGATGTGCTTCCAGGACAGCTCCGAGACGTGGACGAGACCGTCGACGCCGCCGAGGTCCACGAACGCGCCGAAGTTGACGATGGAGGAGACGACGCCGGAGCGCACCTGGCCCTTCTGGAGGGTGGTGAGGAAGGTCTGGCGGACCTCGCTCTGGGTCTGCTCCAGCCAGGCGCGGCGGGACAGGACCACGTTGTTGCGGTTCTTGTCGAGCTCGATGATCTTCGCCTCGAGCTCCTTGCCCACGTAGGGCTGGAGGTCGCGAACGCGGCGCATCTCCACCAGGGAGGCGGGGAGGAAGCCACGGAGGCCGATGTCGAGGATGAGACCACCCTTGACGACCTCGATGACGGTACCGGTGACGATCCCGTCCTCTTCCTTGATCTTCTCGATGGTGCCCCAAGCGCGCTCGTACTGGGCGCGCTTCTTCGAGAGGATCAGCCGGCCTTCCTTGTCCTCCTTCTGGAGGACGAGGGCCTCGATCTCATCGCCGACGGCGACGACCTCATTGGGGTCGACGTCGTGCTTGATCGACAGTTCGCGGGAGGGGATGACGCCTTCGGTCTTGTAACCAATGTCGAGCAGGACCTCGTCCCGGTCGACCTTCACGATGACGCCGTCGACGATGTCGCCGTCGTTGAAGTACTTGATCGTCTCGTCGATCGCGGCGAGGAAGGCTTCCTCGGAACCGATGTCGTTTACCGCCACCTGCGGGGTGGTGCGGGTTGCCTCGGTGCTGCTCGTCATGTGGAAAAGGGCTCCGGTACGGACATGAAGTCGTAGGTACTGCTACGCCGGGGGCCCTTATCGCACTGCCGAAGCCGGACAGCCTAGGAGGCACCGAATCTTTCCGATTCCGAATGATCGAAAAGCCCATGCACCTCGACAACCGAGGGGACATACAACAGATGCGAGTGCGGCCTGCTCGGTCCGAGGCGCACAGGCCCGCAGCGCAACTTGTAGCATACGGGGGCAGCCGGGCATGGTCAATGCACGAAGAGCACACGTGGGGATTAACTCCCCGAACCCGGCAAATTGCATGGTCCGTACTGCGACGCGGTCTTCACCGTGCCCCGCAGCCACAGGTCGATACAGAGAGTACGACGACGCGCGCGATGGTCCAAGAACACGAGCCCAGCACCGCTGCGGAGACGGCCGAGCCGACGGCCACCCGCCGGATCGCGGGCGAGGCGGAGAGCAGCCGGGCCAGCCGGGGGTGGTGGGACCGCAACGCGGACGAGTACCAGGAGGAACACGGCGCCTTCCTGGGCGACGACCGGTTCATCTGGGGCCCGGAGGGGCTGGACGAGGCGCAGGCCGGGCTGCTGGGCCCGGTGAAGGCGCTCAAGGGGCGCGATGTGCTGGAGGTGGGCGCGGGCGCCGCACAGTGCGCCCGCTGGCTGGCCGCCCAGGGGGCGCGGCCGGTGGCGCTGGACCTCTCCCACCGGCAGTTGCGGCACGCGCGGCGGATCGACACGGAGGCCGCCGCCGGGGGCGGCGAGGGGACGGGCGACGGGGC
>NZ_JAHLEM010000492.1 GCF_018883605.1 Streptomyces niphimycinicus
GCTCCGCCGCCACCCGGCGCTCCGCCACCGCCCGGCGCGGCGGCGCGCCTGCCCACGGACGGCCGGGCCCACCGGCCCGTGCTGCTTCTCCATGGCTTCATCGACAACCGGTCCGTCTTCGTTCCGCTGCGCCGCTCGCTCGGCCGCCATGGCCGACCGCATATCGAGGCGCTCAACTACTCGCCGCTGCTGTGCGATCTGCGCACCGCCGCCGCGCTGCTCGGCCGCCATGTCGAGGAGGTCTGCGCCCGCACCGGCCATGGTCAGGTTGATGTCATCGGGCACAGCCTGGGCGGTCTGATCGCCCGTTACTACGTCCAGCGTCTCGGCGGGGACGCCCGCGTCCACACCCTGGTGACGCTCGGCACCCCGCACAGCGGCACCCGTATCGCGCCCTTGTTGTCCGCACATCCACTCGTGCGCCAGATGTGCCCGGACTCCGAGGTGATAACGGAGTTGCGGCAGCCTGCCCCTGATTGCCGTACGCGTTTCATCGCTTTCTGGAGCGACGTGGATCAGTTGATGATCCCGGCGGAGACGGCCCGGATAGACCATCCGGATGTGATCTCCCAGAACATCCGCGTCAACGGAATCGGACATCTCGCCCTGGCGGTGCATTCCTCCGTGGCCGTACGGATCCGCGAGGCCCTGGATGCCGCCGACGAGGCGCCGACTGACGGCTCCGGCGCGGTCTCGGTGGCATGAGAGGAGAGGAGGAGGGACTACCGCACGGCGACACAAGACCCCTTCCCGGTAGTTCAGCAGGCCCGGAATTGCCGAACGCCAATCGAACACCCGGCCAAGGAACTGCGTACAGTCAGCCGAAAGACGGCCAAATGCCCTTTGCCGTGATGCCCAAAACTCTCGGAAGATTGTCGCTGCCGCGTACCGCCGGGTACAGTCGCCGCTAATTCTCCTGCAGCCGAGGCGAAAGAGAAGTTGGTGGTGAACGACCGTCACCCGTCGGGGGCCCCTCCGACCGTCCCCGCTCCTGACGCCTCGTATCCGTACGACGAGGCTTACGGTCAGCGACAGGACACAGCGCACGGCTACGCCGGGTACGACGGCTATTCCACCGGCAGCTTCGCCCACCTGGCCACGGCCTACGGTGACGGCGACCCGCTCTTCGGCACGCTCCCGGGCGCGTACGACGACGCGCAGGGCGCCCACAGCGGTCAGTACGACGCCTCGCAGTGGGCCGCCGTCGACCAGCAGCAGACCGGGTCGTACGACACGGGCCACTACAACACGGCCCACTACGACGCGACTCATTACGACTCCGGCTCCTACGACACCACCGCGATGTGGGCCGCCGCGGGCCATCACCTGCCCACCGGCATCCCCGCCCAGCAGGACGCCGAAACCGGCGCCCAGTGGGACATCGGCGCCTGGGACACGGGCGCCACCGGCCACACCGAGATGCCGGGTCGGTGGGACCAGGGCGCGGGGTACGAGGCCGAGGCGTACACCTCGGGCGTGGACACCGGCCAGACCCAGTTCTGGGACACCACCGTCTACGGGACGGTGGACGAGGCGCAGCACTACGACCACTCGGGGCTGACCCAGCCGGGCTTCGACCAGCACCAACCCGAGCACCAACCCGAGCACGAGCCGAGCAACTTCGAGCAGACGGCCGTGTTCGAGCCGAACGCCTTCGAGCACAGCGGAGCCTTCGAGCAGCCGAACGCCTTCGAGCAGTCGGCCGCGTTCAACGAGACGGCCGCGCTCGACGAGACGGCCGCGTTCGAGCAGGCCGCCGTCGCCGAGCATGAGCCGAACGGCTTCGAGCACACCGCCGTGTTCGACCCGGTCCACGAGCCCGACCAGTCCCACGACCCGGCCCCCGAAGCGGAACCTGAACCCGAGGCGGCGGCCGTGCGGGAATCCGCCCCCTCCCCCCGCCGGGAGGCGAGCCGCGGTCGCCGCCGTACCCCCTCGCCCCGCCCCAAGCGCTCCGCGCTCCTCACCGTCGCCGTCCCCTCCGTCTGCGCTCTCGGCGTCACCGCCGTGGCCGCCGCCTCCGTCAGCGGCGTGGGAAGCGACAAGAAGGACGAGTCCACCACTCAGGCCGCCCCCGACACCGCGGCGGCCCCCGTGAAGCCCTCCGTGGCCAACAGCAAGCTGGACTCCCAGCTCGCCGGGGTCCGGGAGGGCGCCGACGACTTCCGCGACCGCGCCAGCCGCACCCAGGAGCGGATCGACCTCCAGGCGCGCCAGGCCGCCGAGAAGAAGCGCAAGGCCGCCGAGGCGGAACGCAAGGAGGCACTGCGCCCGAAGTACGCGCTGCCCGTCGCCCAGCACGGTCTGAGCGCCATGTTCGGCCAGGCCGGGATCAACTGGATGTCCGTGCACACCGGCATCGACTTCCCGGTGAGCTACGGCACGCCCGTGATGGCCGCCACCGACGGCACCGTGGCGACGCAGTGGAACGACGCCTACGGCAACATGGTCGTCCTGACCAGCCCGGACGGCACGGAGACCTGGTACTGCCACCTCAGCAGCGCCAAGATCCGCTCCGGCACCGTCAAGGCCGGGGAGACCATCGCGTACTCCGGGAACTCCGGTAACTCCACCGGCCCGCATCTGCACTTCGAGGTCCACCCCGGCGGTGGCTCGGCCATCGACCCGCTGCCCTGGCTGCGCGGCCAGGGCCTCGACCCGACCTGACGACCGGCCCGGGCCCCGTTCCGCGACCGCTGTAGCGCGTTCCGCGACCGCTGTAGCGCGCCACCGGCGCGCTACAGCCTCAGCGCTCGGGTCAGCGCTAAAGCCTCAGCGCTACAGCCTCAGCCCATCGGCCGCTTCAGCTACAGCTTCTCCACCGGTGCGTACCGCAGCAGCAGCCGCTTCGGCTTCTCCTCGCCGAAGTCGATCGTCGCCTCCGCGTTGTCCCCGCTGCCCTTCACCGCCACCACCGTGCCGAGCCCGAACGAGTCATGGGTGACCCGGTCGCCGATGGCCAGCGCGACCACCGGGCGCTCCTTGGCCCGCCGGGTCGCGAACCCGCTGCCCCCGGTGCGCGAACGCGACGACGACAGACCGGACGTCAGCCCCGACGGCGGCGTCGAGGCGATGCTGCCCATGGACGCCGACGGGGTGGCGGGCCCGGTGCGCCGCCACCGCACATACTGGTCCGGAATCTCCTCCAGGAAGCGGGACGGCGGGTTGTACGCGGGCTGGCCCCATGCGCTGCGCATCGTCGAGCGGGTCAGATAGAGCCGCTCTCGGGCCCGGGTGATCCCCACATAGGCCAGCCGCCGCTCCTCCTCCAGCTCCTTGGTCTGGCCGAGCGCCCGCATATGCGGGAAGACGCCGTCCTCCATGCCGCTGAGGAAGACGACCGGGAACTCCAGGCCCTTCGCCGTGTGCAGCGTCATCAGGGTGATCACACCGGATCCGTCGGTGTCCTCGTCGGGGATCTGGTCGGAGTCGGCGACGAGGGCGACCTGCTCCAGGAAGTCCGCGAGGGTGCCGGGGTTCTCCTCGCCGCGGTCCTGCTCGAACTCCAGGGCCACGGCCGCGAGCTCTTGCAGGTTCTCGATCCGGGTCTCGTCCTGCGGATCGGTGGACGCCTGGAGCTCGGCGAGATAGCCGGTGCGCTCCAGCACCGCCTCCAGGACGGTCGCCGGACCCGCCCCGGACTCCACGATGGTGTGCAGCTCCTCCATGAGCGTGTTGAACCGCTTGACGGCATTGGCCGAGCGGGCCGCCATGCCGTACGCGTCGTCGACCCGGCGCAGCGCCTGCGGGAAGGTGATCTTCTCGCGCAGTGCCAGCGCGTCGATCATGGCCTCCGCGCGCTCCCCGATGCCGCGCTTGGGCACGTTCAGAATCCGGCGGAGCGGGACGGCGTCCTCGGGGTTGGCCAGCACCCGCAGATAGGCGAGGACGTCCCGGACCTCCTTGCGCTCGTAGAAGCGCACGCCGCCGACGACCTTGTAGGGCAGCCCGACCCGGATGAAGATCTCTTCGAAGACACGGGACTGGGCGTTGGTCCGGTAGAAGACCGCCACGTCACCGGCCTTGGCGTCGCCCGCGTCCGTGAGCCGGTCGATCTCGTCGGCGACGAACTGGGCCTCGTCGTGCTCGGTGTCGGCCACATAGCCGGTGATCTCGGTCCCGGCGCCGGCCTCGGTCCACAGGTTCTTCGGGCGGCGGTTCTCATTGCGCTCGATGACCGCGTTGGCCGCGCTGAGGATGGTCTGGGTGGAGCGGTAGTTCTGCTCGAGGAGGATCGTCCGCGCGGTGGGGTAGTCCTCCTCGAACTGGAGGATGTTGCGGATCGTGGCGCCCCGGAAGGCGTAGATCGACTGGTCGGCGTCGCCCACCACGCACAGCTCGGCGGCCGTGGTCTCCTCGGTGTCCGTGCCCACCAGCTCGCGCACCAGGGTGTACTGCGCGTGGTTGGTGTCCTGGTACTCGTCCACCAGGACATGCCGGAAGCGGCGGCGGTAGTGCTCGGCCACGTCCGGGAACGCCTGGAGCAGATTGACCGTGGTCATGATGATGTCGTCGAAGTCCAGTGCGTTGGCCTCGCGCAGCCTCGCCTGGTACATCGCGTACGCCTCGGCCAGGGTTTTCTCGAAACCGTCCGCGGCCTGTCCGGCGAAGGTCTCCTCGTCGATCAGCTCGTTCTTCAGGTTGGAGATCTTGGCGCTGAAGGACTTCGGCGGGAACCGCTTGGGGTCGAGATCCAGATCCCGGCAGACCAGCGACATCAGCCGCTTGGAGTCGGCGGCGTCGTAGATCGAGAACGACGAGGTGAAGCCGAGCTTCTTGGACTCGCGGCGCAGGATGCGGACGCAGGCGCTGTGGAAGGTGGAGACCCACATGGCGTTCGCCCGCGGGCCGACGAGCTCCTCCACCCGCTCCTTCATCTCGCCCGCCGCCTTGTTGGTGAAGGTGATGGCGAGGATCTGGCCGGGGTGCGTGCCGCGGGCGCCGAGCAGATAGGCGATGCGGTGGGTGAGCACCCGGGTCTTGCCGGAGCCGGCGCCCGCGACGATCAGCAGCGGCGAGCCGGTGTGCTCCACGGCGGCTCTCTGCTGCTCGTTCAACCCCTCGAGCAGGGCGGACGGGTCCACGACGGGCCGCGCCGCGCCGTCCCGGTAGTGCGCCTCCCGGGGCACGGGCGCGTCGAAGCCGCCGCTGAAGAGGTGATGCGGCACGTCCTCGGCGCCATCGGGGCCGGGGTGCGCCGAATCCTCGGGCGGCGGCGGTGGCTCCTCGTTCGAAGGAGGCCCGAGGTCCGCCAGGAAGCTGTCGTCAAAGAGGCTGCTCATCGCTCCCCGAGTCTAGGCCGCCCCGCTGACAGCCGATGCCCGAACATCACGAAACGGTTTCGGGCAAAACGGCCACCAGTCTTCACAGGAGCCCCACGCGTTGGCTACCGTCCTGCGTCAGGCGGCCCGGAAGATCCGTCGGCGAACCGCGTCGGCACGGGCGGCCTCCGCCGAGTCCGGTACCGCCGCGAGGCGCCCGGAGCCGGGGACCCGACAATGCGACACCGGGGTGAATCGGCCCGAAGCGGCGTGGCACGCAAGTGCCGCCCGGACACGGCCGTAGGGCAACCTTCCGTACCGCCCGAACCCGACAGCTAACCCGGTAGGCGGTCCACGGAAGGAGCGCCCCCGTTGGCGTCGCACCGCAAGCCGCGGAGCCGAATACCGGCCCCGCTCACCGGCCACGGCCGCCGTACGGCCGTCGGGTTCACCACGGCCGCCCTCGCGTCCGTCACCCTCCTCTCCCAGACGGCCAACGCCGCGCCGGGCGACGACCCCAAGCCGGCCACCCAGTCGATCGACAAGGTCAAGGAGAAGGTCGACACCCTCTACCACCAGGCGGAGAGCGCCACTCAGCGCTACAACGCCGCCAAGGAGCGCGCCGATCAGCAGCGCGCCAAGGTCGACAAGCTGCTGGACTCCGTCGCCCAGCGCACCGAGAAGCTCAACGAGGCGCGTCGGACGCTCGGCACCTACGCCGCCGCCCAGTACCGCGACGGCGGAATGGCCCGCTCCGCCGCGACCCTGCTGTTCTCCAACGATCCACAGGACGTCTTCGACCAGTCGCATCTGATGGACCGGATGACCGGTCGGCAGAAGCAGGCCGTCGACGACTTCCAGAAGCAGCAGGCGAGCGCCGCCAAGGAGCGCGGTAAGGCCGGCGAGAGCCTCGCCTCGCTGACCGCGTCGCAGAAGCAGCTCAAGACCCAGAAGAAGACCGTCCAGGACAAGCTGACCGAGGCCCGGCGGCTGCTGGCGAATCTGACCGCCAAGGAGAAGGCGCGACTGGCGGCGATCGAGAAGAAGAAGGCGGAAGAGGCCCGCCGTAAGGCGGCCGCGCTCGCCGAGAAGCAGCGCCAGGAGGCCGCGCGCAAGAAGCAGCAGGAGCAGCGGGAACAGCAGAGCGGGAACAGCGGCTCCGGTTCGACGACGCCCTCGGCCCCGGCCAACAGCTCCAAGGCGGCCCAGGCCATCGCCTTCGCGAAGTCGCAGCTCGGCAAGCCGTACGTCTGGGGTGCCACCGGCCCCAGCTCCTTCGACTGCTCAGGGCTGACCCAGGCGGCCTGGAAGTCGGCCGGGATCTCGCTGCCGCGCACCACCTGGGACCAGGTGAAAGTCGGTACGCGCGTCTCGACGTCCGAACTCCAGCCGGGCGATCTGGTCTTCTTCTACGACGACATCAGCCATGTCGGCCTCTACATCGGCGACGGGATGATGATCCACGCGCCGAAGCCGGGCGATGTGGTGAAGAAGGCGCCGATCACCGAGATGCCGATCTACGGGAGCGTGCGGCCCGCGTAGGGCACGGGGACCGCGCAAAGGACGCAGGGGGGCCGTGCGGGCCCCTGGC
>NZ_JAHLEM010000493.1 GCF_018883605.1 Streptomyces niphimycinicus
CGATGTGGTGAAGAAGGCGCCGATCACCGAGATGCCGATCTACGGGAGCGTGCGGCCCGCGTAGGGCACGGGGACCGCGCAAAGGACGCAGGGGGGCCGTGCGGGCCCCTGGCGTGCCGCTGCCCGGGGCTGGGGCCCCGGGCAGCGGCATCGTCATGTCAGCGGCGCGGTGCCGTTCATGTGCCGGGCTTGCGCCCGTAGACGTACACGTCGTCGCCGTTCTTCAGCAGGCTCCAGTACTTCTTGGCCTCGCCCGTGCGCATGTTGACGCAGCCGTGGGAACCGGGCGGGGACCATACGCTCCCGGCGATCGAGTGGAACGCCTGACCGCCGTCGAAGAACTGGCTGTAGGGCATGGCGACCTTGTAGAGCGTCGACCAGTGGTTGATGTCGCGCCAGTAGATCTTCTTCAGCCCGGTGCGGGTCTCGAAGCCGTTCCGCCCGGACCGCACCGGCACCGGCCCGTAGACCAGCCGGGAGCCATCCTGGATCCAGCTCAACTGCCGGGTGAGGTCGACGCAGGCGATGCGGCCCTTGTTGGTCGGGCACTTCTTCGCCGCGTTCGGGTCGTGTCCGGCGGCCTTCTGGGTGTTGATCAGGCTCATCACGCCCCAGGTGATCGGGCCCGCGTAGCCGATCGTCGGGCTGATGCCGTGGTTGACCTGGAACTTCTGGATCGCGAGACAGTCCGCCCGCGACTGCCGCCCGTCCACGGGGCGGCCCAGGAACCGCTCGGCCTGCCTCTGGTACGGCCCCACGCTGGTCGTACACGATGCCGCGGCCATCGTCGCCGGTGTCACCGATCCGGCCGACCTGCCCAGCGGCCGTGGCTGGGCCGGCCGTGCCTGAGCCTGCGCCGGACCGGCGACGGCGACCGCGAGCGGCACCGTCATCCCCGCCAGCCCCAGCACGAGACCCGCGCGCCGGCTCTGCCTGCCCTGCCTGCTTCTGACTGCCCCCACTGCCCCCATGGCCACTCCTCTCGACTGCCTCGCTCTTTTACCAGGACAGCTCGCGAGTGCAAACGGTTGCCTCAGGATCGCGCCGAAAAGGTGTCGGAATTGTCTCGGGATTACCTCAGATGATCAGCTCGTCAGGTCCACAGCACGGCAATGAAAATGTTTGCCGTTGTCAAGGCACCTACCGCGCCGAAGGCGGCAGACTCTACCTTCTCCTCGTCGCGCTTCACGTACACCAGGCCGAGGACCACGATCAGCAGCGCGAGCTTCACACCGATCTTGATGTTGTTGACACTGTTGTCGTCGGCCTGATTGAGCCCGACCAGCGCCGCGCCGGTGACCAGCATGGTCAGCGCGCCGTGCAGCATCGCCGGGGTCATCCGGGCCTCGCCCGTGCCCATCGCCTTGAGCTGCGAGAAGAAGCCGCCGAGCAGTGCGCCGATGCCGACGATGTGCAGGCCGACGAACACGTGAATGAGTACGTCCATGGCTCCGGAGACTAACCGCGCGCATATCATCACCCGGCACTCGGGTGGGCCCCTATCGGCGCTTCGGTCACGGCAGCTCCACATCCCGCCCACCCCACTCGCCGGGCGATCAGCCGCCGTCACGGGTGCGACGAAATCCGTGCACTCCCGTTCAATCCCCCGCACGGACCCCACTTTCCGGCCTAACTTCCTTCTCCAGGTGGCAGTCCGCTTCCCATCAACTGAGGGTCCCCGCCTCACGGCGGGCTGCCGCCTGTCCGTCCGTTCCCCATGAGGGTCCAGGATCAGCGAAATGTCCTGGAATGCCCAAGAAAGACCAGGTGAACCGCCGCAGTGGCGTCGCACAGGAAGCCCAAGCAGCGCTCGCTCACCAGCAGCACCGCCCGCGCGGCCGCGCTCCTCGCCCTCACCGGCGCCGCATCCGTCACCCTCCTCGACGGCACCGGGCACGCCGAGAACCGCCTCACCCCCGCTCAGGTGAAGGCGAGGGTCGATCAGTACCAGCGGCAGGCCGAGGAGGCCACCGAGCGGTACAACGGCGCGAAGGACAAGGCCGACAAGGCCCGTGCGGCGCTGGACGCGCTGCGCGACCAGGCCGCCCGCCGCACCACCCGGCTCAACGCCGCGCGCAACGCCCTCGGCGCCTTCGCCACCGCCCAGTACCGCTCGGGGACGATCGCCCCGGCCCTCCAGCTCGCCCTGTCCTCCTCCCCCGGCCAGTACCTTCAGCGCGCCTCGCTCGCCGAGCGCGCGGGGAACCGCCAGGCCGCCCTGATCGCCTCCGTCGGCCGTCAGGAGCGGAAATTACGCCAGGTCCGCGGCGAGGCGGCCGACCGCCTCGCCGCTCTGCGCGCCTCCCAGACGGCGGCCGCCCACCACAAGCGGACCGTCCAGGAGAGGCTCGCCGCCGCCGATCGCCTCCTCGACCGGCTGACCCTCGAGCAGCGGCAGCGCCTGCTGGCGGCCCAGGACGGCGACAAGGCCGGTGCCGACGGCACCGCCTCCCCCGCCGAGGGCCGCGCCGCCCGCGCCGTCTCCTACGCCTACGCGGCCCTCGGCAAGCCGTACGTCTGGGGCGCCACCGGCCCCCGCGGCTATGACTGCTCGGGGCTCACCCAGGCCGCCTGGCGCGCCGCCGGGGTCGCCCTGCCCCGCACCACCTACACCCAGATCAACGCCGGGCGGCGCGTCACGCGCGACCAACTGGCCCCCGGCGACCTGGTCTTCTTCTACTCCGGCGTCAGCCATGTGGGCCTCTACATCGGCGACGGCCGCATCATCCACGCCCCGCGCCCGGGCGCCCCGGTCCGGGTGGCCTCCGTCGCCGACATGCCCTTCGCGGGGGCGGCCCGCCCGGCGTAGGTGCTCCGGGGCGGTGTAGGTCGCCCGCCCGGCGTAGGTGCTCCGGGCCGGTCCCGGGCGGTCCCCCGGCGGTCCCCCGGCGGTCCCGCGTGCCCCGTGGGTTCCGGGTTCGGCTGAGCGGCGATCTGTCGGCGGGGGACGGTGGATGACGGCGCTCTGTCGGTGGGGCGTCGGTCGCGGCCGTAAGGCTGACATGTGGCCGCGTCAGCCACATTCGGTCACCGGCCCGCCGCCCTTACGAACGCCAGGAGCCCCCATGCCTTCCACCGACTCGTCCGAAGCCCAGAACGAAGCCCCGAACGATGCCTCGAACGATGCCTCGACCGCGCCATGGGACGTCCATCGGCTGCCGCGTGCCGTCGGTAAGACCTTTCTGGTGACCGGAGGCAACGCCGGGATCGGGTACTTCGTCGCCGAACAACTCGCCGGTACGGGAGCCACCGTCGTCCTCGGCAGCCGGGACGCGGACAAGGCGGATGCCGCCGCGGCCTCGATCCGCTCCCAGGTCCCCGACGCCCGGGTGCGGCATATCCGGCTGGATCTCGCCGACCTCGGCTCGCTCAAAGCCTCCGCGGAAGCGTTGCCGACGGACCGTCTGGACGCGGTCGTCCACAACGCCGGGGTGAAGTTCGACCAGCCGCCGCGCCGTGAGACCGGGGACGGCCATGAGGCGATGTTCGGGATCAACCACCTCGGGCACTTCGCGCTGACCCACTGGCTGGCGCCCCTGCTCGCCGCCGCCCCCGAGGGCCGGGTCGTCACCACGGGCAGCTTCGCGGCCAAGTCCGAGCGGCTGGACCTCGAAGACCTCCAGAGCACCCGGGACTACCAGCCGGAGCGCACCTACGGGCGGTCGAAACTGGCCCAGATGCTCTTCGGCTTCGAACTCGACCGCCGACTGAGGGCGGGCGGAAGCACGGTGCGGAGCGTGGTCACCCACCCCGGTGGCGCGCTCGACTCCCTCACTCCGCCCCGCCCGCCCCTTCACGCCCCCACGACCGGCGAACGGCTGCGCGGGCTGCCCGCCGGAATCCTCGTCCAGGGCAAGGAGGCGGCCGCCTGGAGTGCCGTACGGGCGGTCCTCGACCCGACCGTACGCGGCGGCCAACTCTGGGCCCCGAAGATCTTCGGCCTCCGCGGCGCCCCCCGGCTCCGGCCCGTCCGAGGCCATCTGGCGGACGCGGAGGTCGCGGCCCGCCTGTGGTCGGCGAGTCTCGATCTGACGGGGGTCGAGCCGGAGTTCGGCCCGGGACGGCCGGGTCCCTCAGGCGCGGCTGCCGCCGTCCACCCGTAGCACCGTGCCGGTCACATAGGAGGCGCGGTCGCTGAGGAGCCAGGCGGCGACCTGGGCGATCTCGTCCGGGGCGGCGGCGCGGCGCAGCGGGGTCCGCGCGGTGAGCCGGTCGACGATGCCCGGGGACTCCTCCTCCCACGTGCGCATCATCTCGGTGAGCGTGGTGCCGGGCGCGATGGCGTTGACGCGGATGCCCTCCGGGCCGTAGGTGACGGCGGCCGACTCGGTGAGGCTGTTGACCGCGCGCTTCATGGCGCCGTACGCGGCGAGTTCGGAGTTGCCCATGAGGCTGCCGACGCTGGAGTTGTTGACGATGGCGCCCGTGCCGGCGGTGGCGCGGATGGCCGCCACCTCGGCGGACATGGCCAGCCAGGTGCCCCGGAGATTGACGGCGTAGACGTGGTCGAAGTCGGCCTCCGGAAGCTGGTCCATCGGGCCCGGCCGCTGGATCGTCGCGCCGTTGTTGAAGGCGACGTCGAGACGGCCGTACAGCTCCACGGCCCGGTCGACGGCGGCCCGGACGCTCGCCGCGTCGGCCAGGTCGCAGACCACGTGATCAGCGGTGCCGCCGGTCGCCCGGATCTCCTCGGCGACCTCCTTGATCTGGGCCTCCGTACGGGCCGCCAGCAGCACCCGGGCGCCCTCCCGGACGAAGAGGCGCGCCGCCGCGGCGCCGATGCCGCGCCCGGCGCCGGTGATGAAGGCGACCTTGCCGGTCAGCAGGCCGGCGGACGCGGTGGGAGCCGAGGTTTCGGGGGTGGTGGTGTGCGGTGTGTTGTCCATGGTCACGAGCGTGCGGCCGGCTCCGGAGCGCAACCAGGCACCGACGGTACCTGGCTGGGCCCCCGCCGTCCGCGCACACTGAAGGCGTGGACAGACGAGAACTGGCGGCCTTCCTGCGCAGCCGGCGCGAGCGGATCGCCCCCGCCGACGTGGGGCTGCCCGCCGGGACCCGCCGCCGCACCCCTGGGTTGCGGCGCGAGGAGGTGGCGCAGTTGGCGTTCATCTCGACCGAGTACTACTCGCGGCTGGAGCAGGCCCGCGCCCCGCACCCGTCCCGCGAGGTGCTGGCCGGGCTGGCCCGCGCCCTGCGGCTGACGGACGCCGAGCGGATCCATCTCCACCATCTCGCGGGCGTCCCGCCCGGCCCGCCGCCCGGGCCCTCCCGTGAGGTGCGGCCGAGCATCGTGCACCTGCTGCGGCGGCTGCCGTACGCGGCGGCGTTCGTGCTGTCCGCGACATACGAGGTCATCGCCTGGAACGACCTGGCCGCCGCCCTTATGGAGGACTTCTCCGCCCTCTCCCGTCGCGACCGCAACATCGTCCGCCGCGCCTTCCTCGGGCCCCGTCCGGAGGGGCAGCGGCTGTACGGGGTGACGGACCCGGACGCGTTCGCCCGGACCTCGGCCGAGGTCCTGCGCGCGGCGGCGGCCCGCTACCCCGACGATCCCGAGGTGACCGGGCTGGTGGCCGAGCTCCGTTCGGGCAGCGAGGAGTTCGCCCGGCTGTGGGACGCCCATGAGGTGGCCGCCCAGCGCCCCCTGTGCAAGACGTTCCACCATCCGCTCGTCGGGCCCGTCACCGTCGCCTGCGATGTGCTGGACATCACCGACCGGGACCAGCGGGTCGTCATCTACACCGCCGACCCCGGCTCCCCGTCGGAGGAGGCGCTGCGGCTGCTGTCGGTGGTGGGTACGCAGCGGATGGACGTGCCGGGCTAGCCAGGGCCGCCTCGGCTCGGGCGTCATGGGTCAGGTCGGTCTCTCCACTTGCCTGAGCAGCGGCTTCATCACCTCGGTGACTGGCCCCCAGGGAGAGGGCTCGCGTCTCCGCGTGGCTCAAGACGCGTAGTCCTTGAGTTCCTCTGTATCCAAGGTGATCCCGACCGGGTCGGGGAGCTCGACCGCTTCGCCGTACGTCCAGACCCTTCTCATGCGGTACCTCCCGCGCTGCGGCTCGCTGTGGACGACGAGCGTGCACTCGTCGCGGTCGACAAGGAGGTAGACGGGGATTCCCGCTGCCGCGTAGCCATCAGGCTTGTCCACGCGGTCGCGCTGGTCCGTGTCCGCGTCGTTCGAGGTAACCTCGACGGCCATCAGGACGCCCTCGGTGTCCGACCACTCGCCATGCCCCGCGAAGTGCTTGCGGGGTGCCAGGGCGCCGTCCGGACGGGCACGCCCCTTGCGGTAGCTCTCGGCCTTCAGCCCCCGCTCCCGGTACAGCCGCAAGTCCGGACGATGCTGCATGCACTGATCCTGGACCCACATGATGATCTCGTCGTGATCCCCGTCCGGCACGGGCTTGACCTCTAGCTTTCCGTTGATGAATTCGAGCGTCACGGTTTCCGGCGCCGTGCGGGCGAGCTGCTCGAATTCCTCGATACTCATCTGCGGCCGGTCGGTGGTGCCAGGGGTCATGGGTTCGCCTCCTCGCCCCCATGGTGCCCCGACATCGGGCGGCGCGTCTTGCAAGGTCATTCGCTCATCCTTTCGAGTTGCGGGCGGCTGCTCGCAGCCGCCCGGCCCAGGCGCTGACGTCGACGCCGTCGAGATCGCCGGGCGAGGCGAGAGTCGCCTCGCCCCGGCAGGGGCGGCAGAGGCCGCCGGGGAGGGCGGCCGGGGGGCCTGGGCGGCCGCAGTCGGTGCACTCCACGAGGCGGCTGACCGTGATCTCCGATCCCGGCTCCGGTGATGGCTCCGGTGATGGCTCCGGTGACGGTTCCGGTGACGGTTCCGGCGGCAGCTTGGTCTCCAGACGGGTACGGGCGAGCGCGGCCGGGCTGTGCACCTGCTGCGGCAACCCGGCCGTCAGCGCCTGGACGAGGTACGGGGGGTCGGCGTCACGGGCCAGCCAGGCGGCGGCGAGAGGTTCGAGGCGGGCACAGTCGGCGGCCGAGAGGGTCATCCGGGGGTCGGTACGGCCCAGGGACGCGAGGGCGTTGTACGCGGGGGTCCTGGCGGGCGCCGGGGCAGGGATGGCTGCCGGGGCAGGGATGGTTGCCGGGGCGGGGATGGTTGCCGGGGCGGGGATGGCTGCCGGGGCGGCGGTCGACGGCTCCGGTTCGGCTTCACCGCGCATGAACGCCTCCCACCACGCGTCGTCCCGCGCCGTCCGCGAGAAGAACGTACGCGTCACCCACCGCGCCCCGTCCTCCGTGATGACGTGCTCCCGGACGCGCCGCAGGTGTCCGGCCTCGGACAGCTTCCGCAGCGCGGTGCCGCAGGCCATCTGGCCGTAGTCGGGGAGGCACTTGGCGAGCGTCTTGGCGTCAATCGCGGCACCGTCCGGTAACCGGTCGATGTACGCGGCGATCGCCGCCTCACGCCTGGGCAGATGTGCGAAGTCGTCGGCGCGACGGGGAGATTGGCGGGGTGCGCTGCGTTTGCCGTAGCCGGGGTTGGCCAGGGGGTGTGCGGAGGGGCGCGGGGCAACGCTAGAGTCGGCTGAAGCCATGAGATCGTGTAGGTCCGATCTTGTAGGTCAGGCCCCGGATTGGTGTTGGCGCACCGCCGGGGCCGATTTATTTGTTGCCGCGAACGCTAGACCGTGGCAACCGCGCGTGGCAAGTCGGTCACGAAATGTGCATAGGGAGGGTGGGTGGGTTGTCCCAACCCACCCGTTCCTTGGATAAATCGCTCGGCTCTTGGCGCCCGAAGCTCAACGCGGCTGACCGCCACGAAGGCATCGGCAAGACGGCGTGGTTCGAGTTGAAACCGATCGTGGTCAACTGACCGTCGATAGGCCGGTCGCCAGCAGCGCGAACGCCTGCTCCGCGTCGCGGACCGCGTCCGGGTAGCGGGCGTCGACGGTCTCGCCGGACGCCAGACGCTCGAAGTTCTCCGTGGACAGCGCCCATTGGACGGCGATGACCTGGACCGAGGCCAGGCGGGCGATGAGGTCCGGCGCGCCGGTGGTGTCGCGCAGGGCCTCGGTGAGGGCACGTTCACCACCCGCTTTGAAGCGCTGCATGCGGTCGATCAGGGCGGGGGTCCCGAAGATCAGCTCGGTGAGCGCGCGGATCGCGGGGTGGTCGTTGAGACCGGTGATCGGATCGCGGCGGCGCAGGCCGTCGAGGAAGTGGTCGCGCAGGGCGGTCAGCGGGGTGGTGTGCGCGGGGCGGTCGCGTACCACGCGGGCGGATTCGGTCTCGTGGTCGGCCATGCGGTGCACCACGAGGTCTTCCTTGGACGGGAAGTACGCGAACAGCGTGCGCTTGGAGACCTCGGCGGCCTCGGCGATCTGAGCGACGGAGACCTCGTGGAAGCCGCGTTCGACGAAGAGGGCGATCGCGGCGTCCGAGATCGCTTCGCGGGTCCGCCGCTTCTTGCGTTCCCGCAGGCCGGGCCGATTCTCGGTCGTCACAGGGTCCACGCTACCGCATCGAACTGCACCCGGGATCTTTCTGCACCTGGTATATATATCTACCAAGTGCAGAAACGAGGGGAGCGGGGTACATGGAGTCGATCGAGACCGAGGTCGTCATCGTGGGGGCCGGGCCGACCGGGCTGACGCTGGCGTACGAACTGGCGCTGGCCGGGGTGGAGACCCTGGTGCTGGAGAAGCTGACGGAGCGCCTCCAGCAGGTGAAGGGCGGGGCGATCCAGCCCCGTACCGCCGAAACGCTGGAGCTGCGGGGGCTGCTGGAGCCGATGCTGCGGCGGGCCATGCCGCGCGGACCGGTCGGCGGGCACTTCGCGATGCTGCCGGTGCCGCTGGACAACACGGTGTGGGACACCCGTTTCCCGGCCCCGATCGGGCTCCCTCAGTGGGAGATCGAGGAGGTGCTGGAGGAGCGGGCGACCGCCCTGGGCGCGCGGATACGGCGCGGGGCCGCCGTGACGTCGATCGAGGCGGACGACGACGGGGTGACCGTCACGGCGGACGGCGATCCGGGGGTGCGGGTGCGGGCGCGGTACGCGGTGGCGTGCGACGGGGGCCGCAGTGCGGTCCGCAAGATGCTCGGAATGCCGTTCCCCGGGCGGTCCGGGACATATCTGGCCGTCCTCGCCGACGTCCGGCTGTCGTCCGTATCGCCCCTGGTGCCACGGGAGTCGGGGCATATCAGCACCCTGACGCGGCAGGCGAACGACCACTGGGCGATGCTCGTCCCGCTCCGCGACGACCGCTACCGGCTCACTTACGGGTACTACGGGTCCGAGGAGCGTCCGGAGGCCACCCGGGACACCCCCGTCGGCGAGGCGGAGATCGCCGCCGCGCTGCGGGCCGTGTACGGCGAGGAGACGGTGCTCGGCGGGGTGGACAACTCCTCGCGGTTCAGCGACGCCACCCGGCAGGTCGAGCGCTACCGGGCGGGCCGGGTGCTGTTCGCGGGGGACGCCGCGCACATCCATCCGCCGCTGGGCGGGCAGGGGCTGAACCTCGGCGTGCAGGACGCGTTCAACCTGGGCTGGAAGCTGGCCGCCACCCTCCAAGGGCGGGCCCCTGCCGGGTTGCTGGACAGCTACCACGCCGAACGGCACCCGGTCGCGGCCGGGGTGCTGCACCACACCTCGGCCCAGCGGGTGCTGGCGGACCTGCGCCCGGACAACGAGGACGTGATGGCCCTGCGGGAGATCGTCACCGACCTGATGCGGCTGCCGGACACCAACCGGCACCTGGCGGGGCTGATGTCGGGGCTGGCGCTCCGGTACGAGATCCCCGGCGCTCGCCATCCGCTGGCCGGTCAGCGGGTGCCGGACGCCGAGCTGACGACCCCGGCCGGACCCGCCCTGCTGTCGTCGTTCTTCGGCGCGGGGCACGCCGTGCTGCTGGACCTGGGCGGCCTCGTCCCGGACGACGTACGGCTGCCGGGACACGTCGACCTCGTACACGCCAAGTTCACGGCCGACCTGGGCGCGGGGGCGCTGCTGTTCCGTCCCGACGGCTACGTCTGCTGGGCGGCGGATGACGCCGCCGCGTGCCGGGAGGGGGTGCTGCCCGCGATCGCCGCGCATCTGGTGGCCTGACGGCCTGCCGGCCCGACGGCATGAGCCGCCGCCAGGCCGTCAGACCACCGGCCGTCAGACCGCCACGCTGTCAAACCGCCAGGCCGCCATGCCGCCATGCCGCCTTGCCGCCTTGCCGCCAGGCCGTCAGACCAGGCGGCGGGCCGTCAGACCAGGCGGCGGGCCGTCGCCCAGCGGGTCAGCTCATGGCGGTTGGAGAGCTGGAGCTTGCGGAGCACCGCCGAGACATGGCTCTCGACCGTCTTCACCGAGATGAAGAGCTGCTTGGCGATCTCCTTGTAGGCGTAACCGCGCGCGATCAGGCGCAGCACCTCGCGCTCGCGCTGGGTGAGCCGGTCCAGGTCCTCGTCCACGGGCGGGGCGTCGGTGGAGGCGAAGGCGTCGAGGACGAAACCGGCCAGGCGCGGCGAGAAGACCGCGTCGCCCTCGGAGACCCGGAAGATCGCGTCGACGAGGTCGGTGCCGGTGATGGTCTTGGTCACATAGCCACGGGCGCCGCCGCGGATGACCCCGATGACGTCCTCGGCGGCGTCCGAGACGGAGAGCGCGAGGAAGCGCACCGGGCGCTCCTGGTCGGCCATCATCGAGGCGCTGCGGCGCAGCACCTCGACACCGCCCCCGCCGGGGAGATGGACGTCGAGCAGCACGACCTCGGGGCGGGTCGCGGTGATCACGGTGACGGCCTGGTCGACGTCGGCGGCCTCGCCGACCACCTCGACGCCGGTCCGGGCCGTGTCGCCGATTTCGGCCTGCACCCCGGTGCGGAACATGCGGTGATCGTCGACCAGGACGACGCGCACGCGGCGCGCCACAGCGGCATCGTCGGCCCCAGCACCTCCGGCCCCGGCGGGACCGGCCACGGGACCGCCACCGGCCGGGCCCGTGCCGCCTGGGCCATCTGCCGTGCCTGGGCCGTCCGTGCCGCCTGCCATACCCGTGCCGCCCGTGCGGC
>NZ_JAHLEM010000494.1 GCF_018883605.1 Streptomyces niphimycinicus
GGACCGGGCCGCCCGCCGCAGCCGGATGCGCAGCCGCGCGCTGACGACGACGGTGGTGGCGACGGTCATCGCGGCCCCGGTGCTCGCGCTGTGGGCCGCCTACCGGGGCGCCCCGCTCGCCGCTGACGAGCGCGACACGGACTCGGTGGCCGCCGCCGAGGCGGACGGCACGGACCAGGCCCCGGCCGGCCAGGACCGGCCCGCCCGTCGTTCGTACGAGCGCGGCGGCAGCGCGCAGGACCGTTCCCGCACTCGGATCGGCTCCGGCCCGTGGAGCGCCAAGGCGGGCCGCGGGGCGTCGGATGTGTCGGTCGAGGTCATCGGCGTGGACGGCGCGGTGGCGAGTCCCGGGCACACGGGCAAGGGCGGCGCAGCGTCCGGCCCGGACGGCTCCCCGGCCGGCGGCGGCCGCCCCGGCGACGGCTCAGGCCCGTCCCGGCCCGCCCCCGGCCCGGGGCGGCTCACGGTCACGGCACACCCCGAGGGCGAGGTGACGGTCATCACCCTCACCGCGTCCGGCGGCTCACCGGTGCACTGGTCGGCCTCCGCCGGGGCGTCCTGGCTCCGGCTGAACCACACGGGCGGGGTGCTGCGGCCCGGCGACTCCACGACCCTCACGGTCTCGGTCGACCACGGCCGGGAGCCGGCCGGGCACTGGAGCGCACGGGTCTCGGTGGATCCGGCGGGTGCGGTGGTACTGATCGAGGGCCGCGGCACAGGTTCTGTCCCCACCCCCACCCCCACGGGCCCCTCCGGCCAGCCGACCCCGGCCCCGACCGACCCGTCGCCCACGCCCTCCGGCCCGGCCGCGGCGAAGCGCTGACGCGGGGCCGGGACACATCAGCCGACGGGCGGCCCCCGAAGGCGCCGACGGGCGGCCCCGGACACGCCGACCGGCGGGGCAAGGGGATGTCCGACGGGCCGTGACGCCTGCGGCGGGCTGTTCCCCTCCCCTCCCCGCCCCTTCCCGACACCTGACGATATGCAGCTCCGCCGCGTGCGGGGCTCCGCCCCAGACCCCGAGATGTGAGGCGGAGCCCTCCCCAGCCACGCGGCGGAGCCGCGTATCGGGCCGGTCTCAGCCCTTCCGGTGTTTGAGGGGTGGGGTTTTGGGGCGGGGTCTCGGGCGGGGGTTGGGGCCGCGTGCGGCGGAGTCGCGTATTGGTGCGGTCTCAGCCCTTCCGGCGTTTGAGGAGCGGGCCCTGGGGCGGGAGCCGCATATCGGTGCGATGCCAGCCCCTCCGGCGTTTGAGGAGCGGGCCCTGGGGCGGGAGCCGCATATCGGTGCGATGCCAGCCCCTCCGGCGTTTGAGGAGCGGGCCCTGGGGCGGGAGCCGCATATCGGTGCGATGCCAGCCCCTCCGGCGTTTGAGGAGCGGGGTCCTGGGGCGGAGCCCCGGCGGGGGCCGGGGCTGGCCCCGGTTTCGGGAAGGGGCGGGTAGGGGAAAGACCCGCCGGGCACGAACGAGCGGTGACGAAGCCACACCAGTGGCCGCACGCACCAACGGCCGCCACCGCCCCGACCGCCCAGGACATCAGCACCGCCACGTCAGTCGGCCGGATCGACGGATCGCCCGTGTCAGTCGGCCAGGACCGCGTCAGCCCGCCGCATCCGCCGCGTCCGCCGGATCCGCCGCGTCCGCCGGATCCGCCGCGTCCGCCGGATCCGCCGGATCCGCCGGATGCGGAGCCACCATCGGCAGCGAGGCCGCCAGACGCTGCTCGCACAGCTCGACCAGCCGGTCGTATCCGGCCCTGCCCATCAGCTCCGTGAGCTCCGGCCGGTACGACCGGAACACCGGCTCCCCGGCCCCATGCGCCGATGTGGCCGACGTGCACCACCAGTGCAGATCGTGGCCGCCCGGCCCCCAGCCGCGCCGGTCGTACTCGGCGATGGTGACCCGCAGCACCCGGGTGTCGTCCGGCCGGTCGATCCAGTCGTAGGACCGGCGCACCGGCAGTTGCCAGCAGACATCCGGCTTGGTCTCCAGCGGCTCGCGCCCCTCCCGCAGCGCCAGGATGTGCAGGGCGCAGCCCGCGCCGCCCGCGAACCCCGGCCGGTTCTGGAAGATGCATGAGCCCTTGTGGCGCCGGGTCTGCCGCTCGCCGTCGTCGTCCTCCTGCACCCACCCCGAGGCGTGCCCCACATCGTGGAACTGCCAGATCTCCGGGGTCAGCCGGGCCGTATGGCGGCCGACCCGCTCCTCGTCCTCCTCGTCGGAGAAGTGCGCGCCCAGCGTGCAGCAGCCGTCGCTGGCCCGCCCCGCCTGGATGCCCTGGCAGCCCTGGCCGAAGATGCAGGTCCACCGGGAGGTCAACCAGGTCAGATCGCATCGGAAGAACTGCTCGTCGTCGGCCGGATCGGGGAATTCGACCCATGCGCGGGCGAAGTCCAGACCGACCTCGTCCTCGGCCGCCGCGGCGGCCTGGGCGGCCTGGGCGGCCTGGGCATCCTCGGCCCCGGACAGCGTCGGCTCCTCGGCCACCCACTCCGGGGCGGTCTTCCGGCTTTTGTCCCGCTTCGCCTTTTTCGTCTTTGCCACGGTGCAAGGGTAGGCCCCTCGGCCAAAAGCCGGAGGTGGAGACCGCCCCCGGCCCGGCGGCCCGGCCCGGCGGCAAAGCCCAGCGGCCCGCCCGGGCCCGAGATCAGCCGCCGACAGGCGGCAGCCCGGCCGCCCGGGCACGCGATCGTGGGGGACCTGTGCATGACACCGAGGTGGGAGCAGTAGCGTTCACGTTATGAGACTCGGTGTCCTCGACGTGGGTTCGAATACGGTTCATCTGCTTGTGATGGACGCCCACCCCGGCGCGCGCCCGCTGCCCGCGCACTCGCACAAGGCAGAGCTGCGGCTGGCCGAACTCCTCGACGGCGGCGGGGCCATCGGCCCCGAAGGCGTCGACCGCCTGATCGCGGTGGTCAAGGAGGCCCTGGAGGCGGCCGAGGACAAGGGCGTCGAGGACGTCCTGCCGTTCGCGACCTCCGCCGTCCGCGAGGCGACCAACGCCGATGAGGTCCTGGCCCGGGTCGCCGAGGCGACCGGCGTGCGGCTCCAGGTGCTCAGCGGCGCGGACGAGGCGCGGCTCACCTTTCTGGCCGCCCGCCGCTGGTTCGGCTGGTCCGCGGGGAAGCTGCTGGTCCTGGACATCGGCGGCGGTTCGCTGGAGATCGCGTACGGCATGGACGAGGAGCCCGACACGGCGGTCTCGCTGCCGCTGGGGGCGGGGCGGCTGACCGGTTCCTGGCTGCTCGGCGACCCGCCCGACGCGGCGGAGGTACGGGCCCTGCGGCGCCATGTGCGGGCCGAGATCGCCCGGACCGTCGGCGATTTCAGCCGTCGTGGGGCGCCGGACCATGTGGTGGCCACCTCCAAGACCTTCAAGCAGCTCGCCAGGATCACCGGCGCCGCGCGCTCCGCCGAGGGGCCGTATGTGGAGCGCCGTCTCACCCGCCGTGCGCTGGTGGAGTGGGTGCCGAAACTGGCCGCCATGACCACCGAGGAACGGGCCGGGCTGCCCGGGGTCTCCGAGGGCCGGGCCGGACAGCTCCCGGCCGGGGCGCTGGTGGCGGAGGCCGCGCTGGATCTGTTCGGCGTGGAGCAGCTCGAGATCTGCCCGTGGGCGCTGCGCGAGGGCGTCATCCTGCGCCGCCTGGACCACCTGCCCACCTGACCACACAGCGTCACCGGACCCGGCCCCGGAAGCGACGGCGGCCGGGCCGCGGACCTCTGGCGGCCGGGCCGCGAACCCCCGGCGGCCGGGCCGGAAAGCCCCAGCAACCGGACCGGAAAGCCCCGGTGACCAGGCCGGAAAGCCCCAGCGACCGGGCCGGAAAGCCCCGGTGGCCAAGCCGGAAAGCGGTGGTGACCAGGCTGGAAACCCCCAGCGGCCGGCCCGGAGAGCGAACATGACCGGGCCGGAAAGCGGCGGTGCCGCAGCCGCAAGCGCCGCCGCGGTTCGGCTGCGGAGAGCAGCCGCCGTACGCTGTCCCTCGTGACAGAGCCAGTGGTGCGCATCCCGGATGCGAAGGTCGCGCTGTCCACAGCCTCGGTCTATCCGGAGTCGACGGCGACGGCCTTCGAGATCGCGGCACGCCTGGGCTACGACGGCGTCGAGGTCATGGTGTGGACCGATCCGGTCAGCCAGGACATCGAGGCGCTGCGCCGGCTCTCGGACTACCACCAGGTGCCGATCCTCGCCGTGCACGCTCCCTGTCTGCTGATCACCCAGCGGGTCTGGTCGACCGACCCCTGGGTCAAGCTCCAGCGGGCCAGAGCCGCCGCCGAGAAGCTCGACGCGTCCACCGTCGTGGTCCACCCGCCGTTTCGATGGCAGCGGTCCTACGCCCGCGAGTTCGTCAGCGGAATCTGGCGGATGGCCGATGAGACCGATGTGCGGTTCGCGGTCGAGAACATGTACCCGTGGCGCTATCGCGATCGCGAGATGCTGGCGTACGCCCCGGACTGGGACGTCACCCAGGACGACTACCGCCACTTCACGATCGATCTGTCGCACACCGCCACCGCCCGCACCGACGCGATGGAGATGGTGGACCGCATGGGCGACCGGCTGGCCCATCTCCACCTCGCCGACGGCCAGGGCTCCAACAAGGACGAGCACCTGGTGCCGGGGCGCGGCAGCCAGCCCTGCGCCGAGCTGCTGGAACGGCTCGCGGTCACCGGTTTCGACGGCAATGTGGTCGTCGAGGTCAACACCCGGCGGGCCATGTCCACCGCCGAGCGCGAGGCCGACCTGGCGGAGGCCCTGGCCTTCACCCGGCTGCATCTGGCCTCGCCGACCTCGGCCACTCCGCCGCGCCGCAGGGCGGTGCCCGGTTCATGACCCCCACCCCGTCCGGGCCCGCCACGGGCCCGCGCAAGCGTGGCCGACCGGCCCGTACGAACGCCTCCGACGGCCCCGGCGCCCGCGACCGGATCCTGGCCGCGGCGCGCAACGAATTCGCCGAACGCGGCTATGACAAGACCTCGATCCGCGGCATCGCCAAGACCGCGGAGGTGGACCCGGCGCTGGTCCATCACTACTTCGGCACCAAGGAGCAGGTCTTCGAGGCGGCCATCGAGCTGATCCTCGCGCCCGCCATGGGCACACCGGACGCGGTGCACGGCAGCCGGGAGGGCGCGGGCGAGCGGATGGCCCGCTATATGTTCGGCTTCTGGGAGAACCCCGTCAGCCGGCTGCCGATGCTCGCCGTGATGCGCTCCGCGCTCACCAACGACGCCGCCGCCGCGGTGCTGCGCGGCATGATCGAGCGTCGGCTGCTGCTGCGGATGGCGGGTGAGCTGGACGTCCCGAACCCCGAGTTCCGGGCCCAGCTCGCGGCCGGGCATCTCATGGGGATCGCGATGCTGCGGTATGTGATCCGGATGGAGCCGATGGCCTCGGCGGAGATCGACGACATCGTGGCCATGGTGGGGCCCACTCTCCAGCGCTATCTGACCGAGAGCTGATCGAGAACCGACCGGCCCTGACCGACCGGCCCTGACCGACCGGCGCTGACCGAGCGCTGATCGGCCGGTGCCACACAGTGACCCCACCGTCTCTGGATCCGGACGGACCATCCGGATCCATGGACACAGGCGTAGGCTCAGAAGACTCCGATCCGATTCGCCGGGCGTCCCCTTCGCAGGACGCACGTATCACGAGGGAGCCGAGCACCGTGCCCGAGCTGAGGTCTCGCACCGTCACCCATGGCCGCAACATGGCGGGCGCCCGCGCCCTTATGCAGGCGTCCGGCGTAGCGCGCGAGGACTTCGGCAAGCCGATCATCGCCGTGGCCAACAGCTTCACCGAGTTCGTGCCCGGCCACACCCACCTCCAGCCGGTCGGCCGGATCGTCAGCGAGGCGGTCCACGCGGCGGGTGGCATTCCGCGCGAGTTCAACACCATCGCGGTGGACGACGGCATCGCCATGGGCCACGGCGGGATGCTCTACAGCCTCCCCTCCCGCGACCTGATCGCCGACTCCGTGGAGTACATGGTCGAGGCGCACTGCGCCGACGCGCTGATCTGCATCTCCAACTGCGACAAGATCACCCCCGGGATGCTGATGGCCGCGATGCGGCTCAACATCCCGACCGTCTTCGTCTCCGGTGGCCCCATGGAGGCCGGCCGGGCCACGCTCGTCGACGGCACCGTCCGCAAGCTGGACCTGATCAACGCGATCTCGGACGCGGTCAACGAGAACGTCTCGGACGAGGACATCCTCCGCATCGAGAACAACGCCTGCCCGACCTGCGGCTCCTGTTCCGGCATGTTCACCGCCAACTCGATGAACTGCCTGACCGAGGCGATCGGCCTCTCCCTCCCGGGCAACGGCTCGGTGCTGGCCACCCACACCGCCCGCCGGGCGCTCTACGAGACCGCCGGCCGTACGGTCGTGGAGATCACCAAGCGCCACTACGAGCAGGACGACGAGACCGTTCTGCCGCGCTCCATCGGCACCCGCGCCGCCTTCGACAACGCCATGGCGCTCGACATCGCCATGGGCGGCTCGACCAACACGATCCTGCATCTGCTGGCCGCCGCCCAGGAGGCCGGTCTCGACTACGACCTCGACGACATCAACGAGGTCTCGCGCCGGGTCCCCTGCCTGGCCAAGGTCGCCCCGAACGTGGCCCCCGGCGGCACGTACTACATGGAGGACGTGCACCGCGCGGGCGGCATCCCGGCGATCCTCGGCGAGCTGTTCCGCGCCGGGCTGCTGAACGAGGACGTCCACTCCGTGCACAGCTCCTCGCTCGCCGACTGGCTCAAGACCTGGGACGTGCGCGGCGGTTCACCGTCCGCCGAGGCCGTCGAGCTGTGGCACGCGGCCCCCGGCTGCAAGCGCTCCGCCACCGCCTTCTCGCAGTCCGAGCGCTGGGACACGCTGGACACGGACGCCGCCGGCGGCTGCATCCGCGACCTGGCGCACGCCTACTCCCAGGACGGCGGGCTCGCCGTCCTCAAGGGCAATCTGGCCGTCGACGGCTGCGTGGTGAAGACCGCGGGCGTGGACGAGTCGATCTGGACCTTCGAGGGCCCCGCCGTGGTCTGCGAATCCCAGGAGGAGGCCGTCGAGAAGATCCTGGGCAAGCAGGTCAAGGAGGGCGACGTCGTCGTCATCCGCTACGAGGGCCCCAAGGGCGGCCCCGGTATGCAGGAGATGCTCTACCCCACCTCCTTCCTCAAGGGCCGGGGCCTGGGCAAGGCATGCGCGCTGGTCACCGACGGCCGCTTCTCCGGCGGCACCTCGGGCCTGTCCATCGGCCACGCCTCGCCCGAGGCGGCGTCCGGCGGCACCATCGCCCTGGTCCAGGACGGCGACCGGATCCGCATCGACATCCCCGGCCGCACCATCGAACTCCTCGTGAGCGAGGAGGAGTTGGCGGCCCGCCGCGAGGCCCTCGGCGGCGTCTACGCCCCGAAGAACCGCGAGCGCAAGGTGTCCACCGCACTGCGCGCCTACGCGGCGATGGCCACCAGCGCCGACAAGGGCGCGGTCCGCGACATCAGCCGCCTCGGCTGACGTCGGTCCCGGCCGCCTCCACCGTGTCGTATCCGTAGACCGTGGTGAGGGCGTCACCGCTCAGCGTCAGCTCGGCGGGGACGCCACCGGGGTCCGTACGCGCCTTGCCCCGCCACAGCACCCGGCCGTTCCCGCGGTCCAGCGCGACCGTACGGCCGGCGGCGGTGGCCAGATACAGGGCGTTCCGGCGCCCGGACACGACGGGCGAGCCCAGCCACTCCACCTCCGTCGCCCCGCTCCACAGCCGCTTTCCGGTCGTGGTGACGGCGGTGACCTCGCCGTTCTGCCGGACGAAGTAGAGCGTGTCGCCCACCAGGGTGGGCTGGGTCTGCTGGGCGGAGAGCCCCTCGGGCAGCTTCACCCGGCGCGCCGGTCCGCCGTCCGGGGAGAGGAACAGCAGATCGGTGTAGTCGAAGCTGTCGTGGTCGCCCTGCTCCAGATAGAGAAGGTTGCCCGAGCGCTCGGCGAGGGATACGCCCATATCCGGTGTGCCGATCTGCCGGGCCGCTCCCGTGGTGGGGGACAGGGCGTAGAGCCGGCTCGGAGTGTCCGGGTCGCTGCGGTCCTCCATCGGTCTGCAATCGGCGAGGGGGCGTCCGGCCACCACGTCGGGGGAGCAGGTCAGCCCGTGGCCGACCCGGCGCGACCAGAGCGTGCCGCCGGTGCGCGCGTCCACCGCCTGGAAGGTCTCCTGGTCCCAGCTCTGGGTGAGCACGGCGGGGTGGCGGCCCCGCCGGAACACCGCGCCCTGGTCCGCGCCGCCGATGTCGGTCTTCCAGACCCGCTCACCGTCGCTGGTGCGGTAGCCCTCCAGCCGGGCCGTTCCGTCCGAGAGGCCGACGGTGCCCAGGACGAGACCGTCGACCACACCGATCAGCGCGTCCGGCTTCGTCGGCCGGTGCCAGGTCACGCGCCCCCGGGCGTCCAGCCGGGTGAGGGCGATCCCGGAACCGCCGCAGTACAGATCGGTGCCCGAGGCGAGGCAGCGACGGCCGCTCAGCCCATTGACCGTCTGCGGAGTCCCTTCGAGGCGGGTCACGACGTCGTCGTCGCCGGGCTCGGTGAGCGTGCGCTGCCAGGCGCGCCATCCGGACGGGAGCGAGGCGTCCGGCGACGAGCCGGTGCCGGGGCGGGCGTCCGGCTGCTCACCGGATCCGGCCTTGAGGACGACGACGGCCCCAGCGACCGCGGCGACCAGGCCCGCGGTGGCTCCGGCGGCCACCAGGGCGCGGCGGGGGAGACGGGCGCGGCGGGGCGCGCGGCCGACCTCCGTCGGCACGGCGGCGGAGCCCTCCGAATCGGCGGCGCCTGTGCCGCGGTCGTCCGTGCCGTCCTCGTCGGGCAGCGCCCGTAGCCGCTCCAGCAGCTCGTCAAGACCGGGACGCGCGGACGGCTCCTTGCTCAGGCAGTCCGCGACCGCGTCGCGCAACGGCCCGGTCACCGCGTCCAGTTCCGGCGGTTCGTGCACCACCTGATATGCGGTCATATACGGGCTGTCCGCGTCGAACGGGCTCTGGCCGGTCGCCGCGAACACCACCACCGTCGCCAGCGAGAACACATCGGACTCCGGTCCGACCTCCCGCGGATCGCGAAGCTGCTCCGGGGACATGAACGGGGGCGTGCCCATGACCCGGCCCGTCATGGTCAGGGTCTGGTGGTCCGCCGCCCGGGAGATGCCGAAGTCGATGACGCGGGGGCCCTCTTCGGACAGGACGATGTTGGCCGGTTTCAGGTCCCGGTGCACCACACCCGCCCGGTGGATGTCCCGCAGGGCCTCCACCAGCCCGATCGCCAGCCGCCGCAGCTCGGCGCCGCGCAGCGGACCATCCGCCGCGACCCGCTCGGCGAGGGTGCGGCCGGGGACGTACGAGGTCGCCATCCATGGCAGTACGGCGTGGGGGTTCGCGTCCACGACGGCCGCGGTGAACGCGCCGCTGACCCGCCGGGCTGCCGCGACCTCCTGCCGGAACCGCACCCGGAACTCATCGTCGTCGGCGAACTGCTGATGCACCACCTTCAGCGCCAGCCGCCGCCCCGACTGCGACTGAGCCAGATACACCGTGCCCATCCCGCCGCGGCCGAGCCGCCGTTCGAGTACGTAGCCTCCGATGGACTCCGGGTCCCCGGCACGCAGTGCCATTCCTGTTCTTCCCCCCAACGACCCACGATCCGGCGGTCAACGTAATCCAACCCCTCGGGCGTTGTAACCCAGCCCCTCCGGCGTTTGAGGAGCGGGGTCCAGGGGCGGAGCCCCTGGTATCGGGAAGGGGAGGGGAAAACAACGATATGCGGCTCCGCCGTGTCGTAGCCCCGGCTCGCACCGGCACCCCGTCGTGGCTCACCAGCCGGCCGGATCCCGCCCATCCACCGCGAACACCGTCCCATCCGGCCCCGTCGCGAA
>NZ_JAHLEM010000495.1 GCF_018883605.1 Streptomyces niphimycinicus
AGGGGAAAACAACGATATGCGGCTCCGCCGTGTCGTAGCCCCGGCTCGCACCGGCACCCCGTCGTGGCTCACCAGCCGGCCGGATCCCGCCCATCCACCGCGAACACCGTCCCATCCGGCCCCGTCGCGAACACCTTCCCGTCCGCCGCCACCGGCGCAGGCATCAGATCCAGAAAGCCACGCCCGGCCGCGCCCCCGCGTGACCCGCGCGATCCGCGGGTCTCGCCGATCACCTCGCCCCGCTCGGCGTCCACGGCCAGCAGCCTGCCGTCAGCCGCCGAGAAGTACAGCCGTCCGTCCGCCGCCACCAGCGGCGACGCGTTGGCCACCGAGGTCTCCAGGCGCCAGAGCCGCGCCCGCGCCCGCGCCGCACCCTCGCGCCCGGTGTCGACGGCCACCAACCCGCCGTCCGCGCCCAGCACATACACCCGGTCGCCGCTGGTGACGGCACTGGTCGCGGACACCGGCGCGGACAGCGCGACCCGCCGAGCCTTGCGTCGCTCCGGGTCGTAGCGGACGACGGCGGTGGTACGGGTCTGGGTGTCCGTCTCGGTCAGCAGCAGCACCCCGCCCGGGCCGCTCCCGGCCGGGGTGAGGTTGCCGCTGAGCGAGGCATGCCAGCGCGTGTCACCGCGCACCGTGTCCACCGCCGTGACCAGCGTGTGCGCGCCATCGCCCGCGGCGGTCACGGCGTACGCCGTGCGGCCGTCGCCGTACGAGAAGAAGGCGGGCCGGGCGTGGCCGGGCAGCCGATGGCTCCAACGCTCCTTGTTCGTCGCGCCGTTCACCGCCGTGACCGTGCCGTCCGGCGCGGTCAGCAGCACGGTGTCGCCCGAGGAGTAGACGCCGCCGTCGTAACGGGACACCTCGCGGCTCCAGCGGACGTCGTGGGTCGTGGGGTCGAGCGCCCGCAGCCGCCCGCCGTCCGGCGACACCGTCTGCACCAGACCGCCGGAGAACACGGGAGCGGAGAGCGCCTCGCCATCACCGGGGCCCCCGGCCGCGGACGGCCGCGACCAGACCACCCGGCCGTCGTCCGGATCGACCCGGGCAGCGTCGACACCGCGCCGAGTGCAGTACAGCGCGCCCGCTCCGTACGAGCAGAACGCGGGCCGCGCCCCCGAGCCCGCGGACTTTCCGACGTCCAGCCCCGTCTTCCAGGGGCGCCACGCCTCCGCGGTCGCCGCGCTGTTCCGCGGCTGTCGGCCATCGGAGGCGTCCGCGCCGCCGAACGGGCGCAGCGTGACGACCGTGCCCGCGCCCAGCAGCACGAGGGCCGCGAGCCCGGACAGGGCCCACCGCCGGATCCCCCGGCGCCGCGCCACCGGCCCATCGGCCACGGGCTGGCCCATCACCGGCCCACCCGCCACCGGCAAACCCGCCACCGACTCGGGCTCAGCCGCGCCCCGTTCCGGCTCGGCCTGCACGCCCTCCTTGAGCCGGGGCGCGGCCTCGGAGGCCGCCTTCACATGCGTATCCGTACCGCCCCCGACCGGCTCCCCGCCCCCGACCTGCTCCCCGCGCCCGCCCCCCGGCAGGGAATGCGGCCCCGGCGTCCGCTGCTGCGGCACCAGCGGGAAGGGGCTGCGGGACACCGGCGGATGAGGGCCGCGGACGGCGCGCAGGACCGTCATCAGGGCGTCGGGCGTGGGGCGGTCCTCGGGGTTCTTGGCCAGACACCGCTGGATCAGCGGCAGCAGCTCATCCGGCACCCCCGCCAGATCCGCCTCGTCGTGCACCACCTGGTACGCCACGATGTACGGGCTCTCGGACTCGAACGGCCCCCGCCCGGTGGCCGCGTGCACCAGCAGCGAGCCCAGCGCGAACACATCCGCCGCCGGGCCCACCGCACGCGGCCGCTGGAACTGCTCCGGCGCCATGAACGGCGGAGTGCCGATCAACTGCCCTGTCTCGGTGCGCAGTTCGCTGTCGGACGGTCGCGAGATGCCGAAGTCGATGACCTTCGGGCCGTCCGCCGCGAGCAGCACATTGCTCGGCTTGAGATCGCGGTGCACCACGCCCACCCGATGGATGTCCCGCAGCGCCTCCGCGAGCCCCGCGGCCAGTTGCACCGTCTCGTCCGGCGCCAACGGGCCGCTCCGCTTGACGTGTTCGGCGATGGTCGGGCCGGGGATGTAGAGGGTGGCCATCCAGGGCCTCGGCCCCTCCGGGTCGGCATCCACCACGGGCGCCGTGAACGCGCCGCTGACCCGCCGGGCGGCCGCCACCTCCTGCCGGAACCGCGCCCGGAACTCGGGGTCTTCGGCATACGCGGCATGGACGACCTTCACCGCGAGACGCCGTCCCGAGGGCGAGCGGGCCAGATGGACCACGCCCATGCCACCCGATCCGAGGTGTGCCTCGAGCCGGTATTGCCCGGCGTATTCCGGATCCTCCGCTTCCGGCCCCGTCCCGGCTCTGTGCACCGGCGGCATGCCCCACCCCCGTGAATTCGGCCGCATTCGCGACTCGGCGAGCCTAGTCGATGACACGTGCGAGCCTTGTTAGCCTCCGCATGTCGTGTCACTTCACACGACATGTGCACAACTTCGGAAAGAAGTTCAACGGGGGAGGGGCCGTCATGGCCATTGAAGAGACCGCGGAAACCGTCGCCACCACCGACACCGCGAACGGCACGGAAGCAGCCGACGTCACGGCCACCGCCGGAGCGATCACCTATCCGACCGCGCCCGGCTACCAGGTGAACGTCCGCAGCGGGCCCGGCACCAACCACAGAGTCGTCAAGGTGCTGCCGTACAACACCCGTGTCCCCATCCGCTGCCAGCGGCACGGCGAGAAGGTCTCCGGACCGTATGGCACCACGGACATCTGGGACAGCATCGCCCCGGGCCAGTACGTGTCCGACGCCTATGTGAGGACCGGCAGCGACGGCTTCGTCACCGTGCCCTGCGGCTGATCTGACGCACGGCCGGAGCGCAGCCGGCCCCCGGAGCCGCGAGGGCGGCGCCGGGGGCCGGACGACGGAAGGGGGCGTGTCCCCTCAGGCGTTCGTTACGCCGGGATCCGCTCCTCGAGGGCGGCGTCCCGCTTGACCACCGCGTTGTGCCGCTCGGTCCAGGTGGCCAGCGCCATCTCACAGGCGTGGTCCACATGGCGCAGCCCGGTCAGGTCGAGCTCGATCTCCCGCTCACGGGGCAGCCCCTCCAGCTCGTCCAGCAGCTTGGGCAGCCGCAGGAAGGTCGCGTGACCGCGCACCCGAACGTGCAGCGGCTTGTCGTCGGCACCGGCACCGTCGCCGTCCTCGAGCCCGCTGACCTCGACATGCACATGCGAGGTCTCCCAGGCGGTCTTGGCCACGGCCATCAGCAGACCGATGATCACGCCCTCGAACATATTGGTGATCACGATCGCGCCGGCGGTGACGACCAGGATGATCGCCTCACCGCGGTGGGACCGCCACAGCGGCACCAGGTCCTTGGTCGGGATGAGCTTCCAGCCCGAGTACACCAGCACACCGGCGAGGGTCGCGACCGGGATGATGCCCAGGGCCGAGGGGAAGAGCACCGCGAAGATCAGCAGCCACGCACCGTGCAGCACCCGCGACGCCTTGGTCTTGGCGCCGGCCTGCACATTGGCCGCGCTCCGCACGATCACCGCGGTCATCGGCAGGGCGCCGAGGACGCCGCACACCGCGTTGCCCGCGCCCTGCGCCATCAGCTCCTTGTCGTAGTCGGTGCGCGGACCGTCGTGCAGCCGGTCCACGGCCGCGGCGCTGAACAGGCTCTCGGCCGAGGCGATCAGCGTGAAGGCGAGCACGGTGCCGATGACGCCCACCTCGGCGAGCGCCTGGAACTCACTGCCGCCGGGCGGCTGGATGGCGTCCAGCAGACCCTTGACCTCGACTCGCGCGATCGGCAGGTCGAAGATCGCGGTCGAGGCCGTGGCGAGCGCGACGGCCGCCAGCGGCGCGGGCAGCACCTTGGCACCCTGGCGGAAACGCGGCCACAGCACCAGGACCGCGATGGTGCCGACGCCCACGGCGAGCGCCTTCAGGGCGTCCCCGGAACCGGCCACATCCCCGATGAGCTCCGGAATGCCGAAGATCTTGTCGAGCCCGCTGGTCGGCGCCTTGGCGTCGGCGAGCGCATAGAGCTGTCCGGCGATCAGCACCAGGCCGATGCCCGCGAGCATGCCCTGCACCACGGCGACGGAGATCGCCCGGAACCAGCGGCCGAGGCCGAGCGCGCCCATGGCGAGCTGTAGCAGTCCGGAGATCAGGACGAGGACGCCGAGTGCGGCGACGCCGTATTGCTCCACGGCCTCGTACACCAGCACGGTCAGACCCGCGGCCGGGCCGGAGACCTGAAGGCTGCTGCCCGGCAGGAGACCGGTGACCAGCCCGCCGACGATGCCGGTGATCAGGCCGAGCTCGGCCGGAACACCCGAGGCCACCGCCACCCCCACGCACAGGGGCACGGCGACGAGGAAGACGACGAGAGAAGCGGTGAAGTCGGCGCGGAATGCCTTGGCGCCTGATGAGCCTGAGGTGCCTCCGGCACCACGGAAACGGTCAAGGAGAGAGTTTCGCATGAGGGCTGCCTCCAGTGCGCCCCGTCACCGGCTCATGGGCAGGCGGGGGCACGGCATAGCGCTACGTCAGTGGGATCGATGGAATCGGTCGCTGGCGGTTGAGATCGCTTGCTGTGAGAAGCGTGAAAAGCGTTGAAACGGTGCGAGATGAACCGCCGGGCTACGGCGGTGTAGCTCTCAGCAGCGGAAGATCTGGAGGATGACGGGCAGTTCGCCCGATCTCGACACCGGAACGGCTCGCCGTTCGGTGATCGATGTGGAGATAGCGGTACGCGGCACCGGAACACCGGTATCGCAACCGCACACACATCCGTATTTGCCGCTCGGTGTGGGAGCGGTCAGCGGGGCCCGTCCACGGAGCCCCTTGCAATCTTCTGTTCCGTGGTCGCCGTGCGCGGAGGTCGATGATTCCGTGACCGGCCGCGGATCGGCTGAAGCGGTGACGCTGCTCGTCTCGGGATGGATGACCTGCGCGGACGCGCAATCAGCAGCGATGAAGAGGGCAAGCAACACGGCTACCGCCGTTACCAGTACGTGAGCGGTATGCCGAATGCTCCTCACCATCGCCCCCTTCCCGTACGTATAGACACCGACCCCCATTGTCTCCATGAGACCGTGACCATTTGCAAGTCGATATGTAACCGACTTGTGAACTCGGAGTCATCGAACAGGACTGGTGGGTTCCGGGCGCCCCCATAGGCGCTGGCGCAAAGCGGCCCGCTGGTCACGCCGGATGGCGCGAAAATTTAATTCATCGAACGACGAATAAGTAATTCATAAGAGCAGCAGGGAATGCGCCACCCGTGGGAAGATGGCCGAGAACACACAGGCAGCACAGCATGACCCGCTCAGGTTTGAGGAGAGCCGCACTATGACGGAGAAGGTCGCCGTGCTCGGCACGGGAAAGATCGGTGAAGCCCTTCTCAGCGGAATGATCCGAGGTGGCTGGTCGCCGTCCGACCTCCTGGTCACGGCCCGCCGCCCCGAGCGCGCCGAGGAGCTCCGCTCGCGCCATGGCGTCGAGGCCGTCTCCAACACCGAGGCCGCCAAGTCCGCCGACACGCTCATCCTCACCGTCAAACCGCAGGACATGGGCACCCTGCTCGATGAGCTGGCCCCGCACGTCCCCGCCGACCGGCTGGTCATCTCCGGCGCCGCCGGCATCCCGACCTCCTTCTTCGAGGCGCGCCTGGCCACCGGCACCCCGGTCGTCCGCGTGATGACCAACACCCCCGCGCTGGTCGACGAGGCCATGTCCGTCATCTCGGCGGGCAGCCACGCCACCGAGGAGCACCTGGTCCACACCGAGGCGATCTTCGGCGGCGTCGGCAAGACGCTGCGCGTCCCCGAGTCCCAGCAGGACGCCGCGACCGCCCTCTCCGGCTCCGGCCCGGCCTACTTCTACTTCCTCGTCGAGGCCATGACCGACGCGGGGATCCTGCTGGGCCTGCCCCGCGACAAGGCCCATGACCTGATCGTCCAGGCGGCCATCGGCGCCGCGGTGATGCTGCGCGACAGCGATCAGCACCCGGTCAAGCTGCGCGAGGCCGTGACCTCCCCGGCGGGCACCACGATCAACGCCATCCGAGAGCTGGAGAGCCACGGGGTGCGCGCCGCGCTGATCGCCGCGCTGGAGGCGGCCCGCGACCGCAGCCGCGAGCTCGCCTCCGGCAACGGCTGACAACGGCCGGCCGCTTCGGTCAGGCGGGCGGCAGCAGCCCGACCGCCGCATACGCCTCGTCCACCCGGGGCCGGGCCACCCCGCGCGCCCGCTCGGCCCCGGCCCGCAGCACCCCGTCCACATAAGAGGGGTCGGCGCACAGCTCCGCGTGCCGGGCCTGAAGCGGCCGCAGCAGCTCCAGCACCGCCTCCGCCGTGGCCCCCTTCAGCGCCCCGTACGAGCTGAACTCCCCGGCCAGCACCTCCGGCTTGCCATCGGTGCACGAGGCGAGCACATCCAGCAGATTGGCCACCCCCGGTTGCTCCGTCCGGTCGTACCGCACCTCGGTTCCGCTGTCCGTGACGGCCCGCATGATCTTCTTCCGCACCACGTCCGGCTCATCGAGCAGATAGACGATGCCCGCCGTCTCCGCATGCGACTTCCCCATCTTCGAGGTGGGGTCCTGTAGATCCATCACCCGCGCCGAGACCCGCGGATGGGTGGCCCGGGGCACGGTGAAGACCGGTCCGTACCGCTGGTTGAACCGCTGCGCCAGATCCCGGGCCAGCTCGACATGTTGCGTCTGGTCCTCGCCGACGGGCACCTCATGCGTGCCGTAGACGAGGATGTCGGCCGCCATCAGCGCCGGATAGGTGAGCAGCGACAGCCGTACGCTCCGCCCTCTCGCCCCTTCCCGCGCGGCCTTCTCCTTGTACTGGATCATCCGCCGCATCTCGCCGTCGGTGGCCGTGCACTCCATGAGATAGGACAGCCGTGCGTGCTCATCCACCTGACTCTGGACGAACAGGGTGCACTGCTCGGGGTCGAGGCCCGAGGCCAGCAGCAGCGTGGCGGCCTGCCGGGTGAGCCGCCGCACCCGTGCCGGATCGTGCTCCACCGTGAGCGCGTGCAGATCGACGACGCAGAACAGCGCGTCGGCACGGTGCTGGTCCTGCTGAACCCACCCGCGTACGGCCCCGAGGTAGTTGCCGAGGGTCAGATGCCCGGTCGGTTTGATCCCACTGAAGATCCGGCGCCGTGCGGTCTTCGTTTCCGTCATCTCTCTGCCATCTCCCGCTGTATCGGGACCGCCGACCCGGCCGGCCGGGCTTCGCGGGGAGTGGAGATACGCGAACGGCCGCCGGAGCGGCGGCCGTGGTTGCGCATGTGTGGATAGAGGCGGCCGCCGTCAGGCGGCCCACCACCGTGGGTGTACACATGCGCTCGTCATGCCCTAGACGGTACGCCCTGACGGGGCGTCCGGCCATGAGTTTGATGGTCCTCGGGGCGTCGTGTACTGTTCACCGAGTTGCCACGGAGCCCTGCGGGGAAACGCGGCAGCCACTCGAGCCGCACCGGCGGCAAACCACTTCTGTACGGCCCCTCATCGGGATGGATTTCGGCATGCCGGAATTCGGATCGGGAAGCTCGATTATGAGCTTCCGGGGGAATCCGCTAAAGTAGTGATCACGCCGGAAGGCGCGAAAGACCCCGCTCCAGCAGGGGGCCGGAAACGGAATTCGGACCGGAAACGGAACGGAAAACGGATCTGGTAAGGTTGG
>NZ_JAHLEM010000496.1 GCF_018883605.1 Streptomyces niphimycinicus
CGCGGCGCTTCGCCCGCGCGGATCGCCAGGGCCGCCGGGGCACGCTCGCACAGGCCCAGACACGGGCTGGGCTGCCACACGGCTCCGGACCCGGCCGAGCCCGCCGGACCCAGGTCCCGTTCGAGCTCCGCGCACACCCGGGCGGAGCCCCGGGCCGCGCAGGCCAGGTCCGTGCAGACGTGGACGACGGTCGCCGGACGGGGTTTCACCGCGAACATCGCGTAGAAGGTCGCGACCCCGTAGCCCTCCGCCGGAGGGACCGTCAGCCGGCGGCACAGATAGTCCAGGCCGCCCTCGCTGATCCAGCCCACCCGGTCGTTGAGGGCGTGCAGCCCCGGCAGCAGCAGCTCGCGCCGCTCCCGTGCCTCGCGGCCGCCGCGCGCCCAGCGCAGATCGGTGTCGTTGCGGTCGTCCGCGCCCTCCCAGGCGGATTCGGGCGGGCCGAGCAGGGCGTCGACCGCCGCCCGCTCCTCGTCCGTGGGCTTGCCGGCACCGAAGCGCAGATCCACGGTCAGCTCCTTACGGCGGTCACGGGAATCTTCTCGATCCTTATGGCCGACGCCTTGAACTCCGCCGTCCCCGCGATGGGGCAGTTCGCCTCGATCGTCAGGGAGTTGGTGTCCACCTCGTCGGGGAAGTGCATGGTCATGAAGGCGAGCCCCGGCCGCAGCCCGGGATCGATCCACACCGGCGCCACCACCGAGCCGCGCCGCGAGGTGACCCGCACCCGCTCCTCGGCTTCCACCCGGTAGCGGGCCGCGTCCTCCGGGCACAGCTCGATGTACTCGCCGCGCCGCAGCGGAGAGGCGAACCCCCCGCTCTGCACCCCGGTGTTGTACGAGTCCAGGCGCCGCCCGGTGGTGAGCCGGATCGGATAGGCGTCATCGGTCAGATCGACCGGCGGATCGTGTTTCACCGGGCCGAAGGGGGCGAGGGCGCCGCGCCGCGCCGGATCGCTCTCCCACAGCCTGCCGTGCAGATAGGTGGGTTCGAGGCGGTCGGTGCTGGGGCACGGCCACTGGATGCCCTGGTGCTCCTCCAGCCGCTCGTAGGTCATGCCGAAGTGGTCGGGGGAGACGGCGCGCAGCTCGTTCCACACCTCCTCCGCGCCCTCGAACTTCCAGTCGTGGCCCAGCCGCCGCGCCAGCTCGCAGATGATGTCGATGTCCTCGCGCGCCTCGCCCGGCGGCTCCACGGCCTTGCGCACCCGCTGGACGCGGCGCTCGCTGTTGGTGGTGGTGCCCTCCGTCTCGCACCAGCCGGCGGTCGCCGGGAGCACCACATCGGCCAGCTCGGCGGTCCTGGTGAGGAAGATGTCCTGGACCACCAGGTGTTCCAGCGACTCCAGCCGCCGGACGGCCTGTTCGGTGTCGGCCTCGGACTGGGCCGGGTTCTCGCCGATGCAGTAGACGGCGCGCAGTTCGCCCGCCTCCATGGCCTCGAACATCTCGGTGAGGTTCAGCCCGTAGCGCGGCTGGATGACCACGTCCCAGGCGCGCTCGAACTTGGACCGGGTGGGCGGGTCCAGGATGTCCTGGAAGCCGGGCAGCCGGTTGGGGATGGCGCCCATGTCGCCGCCGCCCTGGACGTTGTTCTGGCCGCGCAGCGGCTGCAACCCGCAGCCGTACCGGCCGACATGGCCGGTCAGCAGGGACAGATTGATCAGCGCCCGGACGTTGTCGGTGCCGTTGTGGTGCTCGGTGATGCCGAGCGTCCAGCACAGTTGGGCGCGCTCGGCGGTGGCGTAGGCGTGCGCGAGATCGCGGATGGCGTCCGCCGGGACGCCCGTGACCTTCTCGGCGACGCTCAGGGTCCAGGGCTCCACATGGGCCGCGTACTCCTCGAAGCCGCTGGTGGCGCGCTCGATGAAGGAGCGGTTGGCGAGCCCGGCGTGGATGATCTCGCGGCCCACGGCGTGGGCGAGCGGGATGTCGGTGCCCACGTTGAGCCCCAGCCAGCTCTCGGCCCATTCGGCGGTCGAGGTGCGGCGCGGATCGACGGCGTACATCCGGGCGCCGTTGTGGATGCCCTTGAGGACGTGCTGGAAGAAGATCGGGTGCGCGAAGCGGGCGTTGGAGCCCCACATCACGATGAGGTCGGTGTCCTCGACCTCCGCGTACGACGACGTGCCGCCGCCGGAGCCGAAGACGGCGGACAGCCCCGCGACGCTGGGCGCGTGGCAGGTGCGGTTGCAGGAGTCGACGTTGTTGGTGCCCATCACCACCCGGGCGAACTTCTGGGCCACGTAGTTCATCTCGTTGGTGGCGCGGGCGCAGGAGAACATGCCGAACGCGTCGGGCCCATGGGCCGCCGTCACGGCCCGGAACCCGGCGGTGGCCCGGCTGAGCGCCTCCTCCCAGGAGGTGCGGCGGAGTTCACCGCTGACCGAGTCCCGCACCAGGGGGTGGGTCAGCCGCGGGTACTGCTTCTGCTGTCGGTCGCGCTGGCGGTTACGGGCCACGACGGGCTCCTTACGGCGGTCACGCCGCGCTGCGACGTGAGGGAACCGAACGTCCGGGTATCGTCGACAGGATATTGAATACAGTATGCCTCGGGAGGGGGTCAAGGAGTCGAACGACACCTCAACCCCCCTCCCGTCCACCGGTGATGGGGCCCCGGGCGATCGTGGGCCCCGGGCGGTGATGGGATGTCGGCCGGTGAAGAGAGCTCACGGGGGGAAAGCGAGCTCGGCCGGTGCAGCCGGTAAGGCGGGCTCAGCCCGTGAAGAGCTGGGTGGCCTTGCGGATCAGCTCGTAGACCCCGTACGCGAAGGGCAGCGCCACCCAGGCCCAGACGGCCACGGTCAGCGCGGTGCGGTTGCCGGCGGGTTCGGTCATCGGTCCGCTCCCTTCTCGGCGGGCGCCGACTCGGCGGCGTCGGCCGTCGCGGTCGCCGGTTCATGGAAGCGCGGATGGACCGGCCGTACCAGCTCGTTGGCGACGAAGCCGACGATCAGCAGCGCGATCATGATGGTGAGGGAGAGCGAGTACAGCCCGGGGCCGGTCTTCCCCGCCTCCTCCTGGTGGTCGGCCACCTTGTTGACGATGTACGGGCCGAGGACCCCGGCCACCGACCACGCGGTGAGCAGCCGGCCGTGGATCGCGCCCACCTGATAGGTGCCGAACAGGTCCTTCAGATACGCCGGAACGGTCGCGAAGCCGCCCCCGTAGAAGGAGAGGATCACCAGCGCGCACACCACGAACAGGGGCTTGGAGGAGTCCCCGAGCTGCGCGATGGCCAGATACATCAGCGCGCCCACGCCCAGATAGATCCGGTACATGTTCTTGCGCCCGATGAGATCGGACGTGGACGACCAGACCAGCCGCCCGGCCATGTTGGCCGCCGACAGCAGGGCGACGAAACCGGCCGCCGCGGTCGCGGTCACGGGGGTGTCGGTGTCCTTGAAGTAGTCGCCGATCATGGGCGCGGCCTTCTCCAGGATGCCGATGCCCGCCGTCACGTTCATGCACAGCACCACCCACAGACACCAGAACTGCGGGGTGCGCAGGGCGTTGCGCGCGGAGACGTCGGCCGTGCTGATCATGTGCCCCTGCTCCTGTGGCGGCTCCCAGCCGGCCGGCCGCCAGCCGTCGGCCGGCACCCGTACCAGCAGCACGCCGAGGGTCATGAAGACCGCGTAGGTCAGGCCGTGCACCAGGAAGGTGGTGGCGATGCCGCCGTTGTCGGTGCCGAAGCGCTCCATCAGCCAGCTCGACCAGGGCGAGGCGATCAGCGCGCCGCCGCCGAAGCCCATGATGGCGATGCCGGTGGCCATGCCGGGCCGGTCGGGGAACCACTTCATGAGCGTGGAGACGGGGGAGATGTAGCCGATGCCGAGACCGATCCCGCCGATGAAGCCGTAGCCGAGGACGACCAGCCAGTACTGGCTGGTGGCGGCGCCGAGCGAGGCGACGAGGAAGCCGGAGGAGAAGCAGACGAGGGAGACGAACATCGCCCAGCGCGGGCCGTTGCGCTCGACGAGCGTCCCGCCGAAGGCGGCGGACAGGCCGAGCATCACGATGCCGAGCTGGAAGGGGAGTGCGCTGGCCGTGCCCGAGAGGTCCATGGAGGACTCCAGGGGCGGCTTGAACACGCTCCAGGCGTACGCCTGGCCGATGGAGAGATGGACGGACAGGGCGGCCGGCGGCACCAGCCAGCGGCTCCAGCCCGGTGGGGCCACGGTGCGCGAGCGGTGTAGCGGGCCGAGTCGATCATTGGTGAGCATGTGCCCGGACTTTAAGGATTCAGCAAGTCAATGACCAGACGTAAAAGCGCCTTGGATATGTCGGCCGTGTGGACGGGATGGGTAAACTGTAGACAATAACCAATCCGGGTATCCGGTGAACGGCGAGTCAGAGGGGGCGCGATGCTGTCCAGAGGACTGCCGCACGGCGCGGTACCGAAGCTGGAGCGGCCCGGTCCACTCCGCGAGCGCGTCTACGAGGCGCTGCTCGAACTCATCACCACCCGCGCCCTCCGTCCCGGTCAGCACCTCGTGGAGAGCGAGCTGGCCGGGCAGCTCGGGGTCTCCCGCCAGCCGGTGCGCGAGGCACTCCAGCGGCTGAACACCGAGGGCTGGGTCGATCTGCGGCCCGCACAGGGCGCGTTCGTCCACGAGCCCACCGAGGAGGAGGCCGATCAGCTCCTTACGGTGCGCACGCTTCTGGAGGCCGAGGCCGCCCGGCTGGCCGCCGCGGGGACCGACGCGGCCGGGATCGCCGCGCTGGAGGAGCTGTGCGCGAAGGGCGAGCGCGCGGTGCTGGACGACGATGTGGACGGCGCGGTCGCGGCGAACGCCGAATTCCACGCCAAGATCATGGAGTTGGCCGGAAACGCGGTTCTGTCCGAGCTGGCCGCCCAGGTGGGCCGCAGGGTCCGCTGGTACTACACCCCGGTCGCCCGGCAGCGCGGCAAGCAGTCCTGGATCGAGCACCGCGAGCTGATCGCGGCCATCACCGCCGGAGATGAACACGGCGCCACGGCCGTCATGCGCGCCCACACCGAACACACCCGCCGCACGTACCACGACCGCGAGCGGTCCTGACCCCTCCGCGGGTCCGGCCGTCGCCGGGTCGCGTCATCCCGGGTGCCGTCATCGCCGAGTGGCGTCGATGCGCTCGACCGCTTCCTTGGCCTCCTTCAAGTCGGCGTCGGTGAGCTGTCGGTAGACCTTGATGGCCTCGAGCTTCTTGCCCTCCCGCAACAGGGCCGCCACCCGCCGCAGGTCGGGCCCGACCACCTCGATGCCCAGGTGGTCGAGGATCAGGTCCAGCTTGTGCTCGATACGGTCCGCCCTGCGCTGGATCTTCTTGATCTTCGACTCCAGCAGCGGATACTGCATGACGAGGACCATGAGCAAGATGTACGCCGCCGCTATCTCCATGACCGCCGATCGTAGTGGTCGCAGTGGCCGAACCCTTTCGCCGGTCCCGTGCCCCCGAGCCGCCGCCTCTCCGTGCTGTCCCGAAATCAACTCCGCTTTGTCCTGCGACAGGAGAAAGTCGTAGCCAATTGCGGCGCAAGTTCTTCCCACCCCCGACAACCGCTGCTACGTTCCCCGTGAAAGCCCGGTGACGTGAATGCCGATGACGGCGGGAGGGGCAGCGTGAGGCGCATGACGGCACGACCGGCCAACGCGCATCAGGCACGACTGCTCCGTCTGCTGCGCGACGGCGGCCCCAACTCCCGTGCTCAGCTAGGTGATCAGATCGATCTCTCGCGTTCGAAGCTCGCCGTGGAGATCGACCGGCTGCTGGAGACCGGGCTGGTGGCCGCGGACGGGCTCGCGGCCTCGCGCGGCGGCCGGCGCTCGCACAACATCCGGCTCGCGCCCGGGCTGCGACTGCTCGGCGTGGACATCGGCGCCACCTCCGTGGACGTCGCCGTGACCAATGCCGAACTGGAGATTCTCGGCCATCTCAACCAGCCCATGGATGTGCGCGAGGGACCCGTCGCGGTCTTCGAGCAGGTGCTGGACATGGCCGCGAAGCTCCGGGCCTCCGGGGTGGCCGAGGGGTTCGACGGGGCGGGCATAGGAGTGCCCGGCCCCGTGCGGTTCCCCGAGGGCGTGCCGGTGGCACCGCCGATCATGCCGGGGTGGGACGGCTTCCCCGTACGGGAGGCGCTCAGCCAGGAACTGGGCTGCCCGGTGATGGTCGACAACGATGTGAACCTGATGGCGATGGGGGAGCAGCACGCCGGAGTCGCCCGCTCCGTCAAGGACTTCCTCTGCGTCAAGATCGGCACCGGTATCGGCTGCGGAATCGTCGTCGGCGGTGAGGTCTACCGCGGTACGACGGGCAGCGCGGGCGACATCGGCCATATCCAGGCCGAACCCGACGGCCGCCCCTGCGCCTGCGGCAACCACGGCTGCCTGGAGGCGTACTTCGGCGGCGCGGCGCTGGCCCGTGACGCCGAGGCGGCGGCCCGCGACGGCCGGTCCGCCGAACTCGCCGCCCGGCTCGAGGAGATGGGCAGCCTCGCCGCCACGGATGTCGCCGCCGCGGCGTCGGCGGGCGACGCGACCGCCCTCGACCTCATCAGGGAGGGCGGCACCCGTACGGGCCAGGTCATCGCCGGGCTCGTCAGCTTCTTCAACCCCGGTCTGGTGGTCATCGGCGGCGGTGTCACCGGGCTCGGCCATACGCTGCTCGCCGCCATACGGACCCAGGTCTACCGCCAGTCCCTGCCCCTGGCCACCGGCAACCTCCCCATCGTGCTGGGCGAACTCGGCCCGGCCGCCGGGGTCACCGGCGCGGCCCGCCTGATCAGCGACCACCTCTTCTCCCCGGCCTGACGGCCTGACGGCCTGACGGCCTGACGGCCTGACGGCCTGACGGCCTGA
>NZ_JAHLEM010000497.1 GCF_018883605.1 Streptomyces niphimycinicus
TGCTGGGCGAACTCGGCCCGGCCGCCGGGGTCACCGGCGCGGCCCGCCTGATCAGCGACCACCTCTTCTCCCCGGCCTGACGGCCTGACGGCCTGACGGCCTGACGGCCTGACGGCCTGACGGCCTGACGGCCTGACGGCCTGATGGCTTGACGGCCTGATGGCTTGACGGCCCGATCCCGCCCAGGGGTGACGGCCTGACGGCCCGATCCCGCCCGGCCACGGCCGGTCCGCACCTCGGCACAGCGCAGCAGCACGGCATCCGCACCGCCCCTCGACGTACGCCACGCCGAGGACGAGCCGCACGACCGGCACCACCGAGCCGCACCACCGGCACCACCGAGCCGCATCACCGAGCCGCACCACTCAGCCCCACCCAGCCCCAGCCCCAGCCCCGCCGCGCCCCCGCAGCGGCTCCGGCACGCCCAGCGACCCCGCACCGCATCGAGCGAACCCGCCGAGGAGGCCAGCCATGGCACCGGCACCACCCGACCCGCGCCCGCTCCTCACCATGTCCGCGATCACCAAGTCCTTCCCCGGCGTACGGGCCCTGGACGGCGTCGACCTCGATGTCGAAGCGGGCGAGGTGCACTGTCTGCTCGGCCAGAACGGCGCCGGCAAGTCCACCCTCATCAAGGTGATCGCCGGGGCGCATCAGCCCGACAGCGGCGAGATCCTCTGGCGGGGCACACCGGTCACCCTCAAGTCGCCCATCGCCGCCATGCGCCTGGGGATCGCCACCATCTACCAGGAACTCGACCTGGTGGAGGGGCTGTCCGTCGCCGAGAACGTCTTCCTCGGCCATGAGATGGCCACCGCCGGTTTCGTCCGCTCCCGTGCGGCCCGCACCGCCACCGCCGCGCTCCTGACCCGGCTGGGCCACCCCGAGATCGACCCGGGGCGGCTGGTCGGGGAGCTGTCCGCGGCCGGGCAGCAGATCGTCTCGATGGCTCGCGCGCTCTCCCACGACGTCCAGTTGATCGTGATGGACGAGCCGTCCGCGGCCCTCGACCCCGACGAGGTCGACAACCTCTTCCGCATCGTCGGCGATCTCACCGCCGCCGGGGTCGCCGTCGTGTACATCTCGCACCGGCTGGAGGAGATCCGCCGGATCGGCGACCGCGTCACCGTGCTCAAGGACGGCCGCGCCGCCGCCCGCGGACTGGACGCCCGCACCACCCCGACCCGCGAGGTCGTGGCCCTGATGACGGGCCGGGACGTGGAGTACGCGTTCCCGCGCCGCACCACGGCCCCTCCGCTCGCCACCGCCACGCCCGTGCTGCGGCTGGAACACCTCGCCAGGGCGGGGGAGTTCGAGCCGATCGACCTCGAAGTGGCGCCCGGCGAGATCGTGGGGCTCGCCGGACTCGTCGGCTCCGGGCGGTCCGAGATCCTGGAGACCGTCTACGGCGCCCGCCGCCCCACCTCGGGCCGGGTCCTGGTGGACGGCCGCCCGCTGCGCCCCGGCAGCGTGTCCGCCGCCGTGCGCGCGGGGCTCGGGCTCGCCCCCGAGGAGCGCAAGGCCCAGGCGCTGCTGATGCTGGAGTCCGTCACCCGCAATGTCTCGGTCTCCTCGCTGCCCCGCTTCTCGCGCGCCGGATGGGTGGACCGCGGCGCGGAGCGGGCGGCGGCCCGCCAGTGCGTACGCGATCTCTCGCTGCACCCCGACGACCCGGAGCGGCCGGTGCGCACCCTGTCCGGCGGCAATCAGCAAAAGGCCGTACTGGCCCGCTGGCTGCTGCGCGGCTGCCGGGTGCTGCTGCTGGACGAGCCGACGCGCGGGGTGGACGTCGGCGCCCGCGCCGAGCTGTACGCCGTGATCCGCCGACTCGCCGACGACGGCATGGCCGTCCTGCTCGTCTCCAGCGAACTGCCCGAAGTCCTGGGCCTCGCCGACCGGGTGCTGGTGCTCCGGGAGGGCCGCGTCGTCCATACGGCGCCCGCGCGGGAGCTGGACGAGCACCGCGTCCTCGATCTCGTCATGGAAGGGAGCCCGTCGTGAACTCACCCGGGAGCAGGCCGGCGTCCAGCCCCCCGGCCGACCCCGCCCCGGTACCGGGCGCGGGCGCCACGCTGACGGCCGGTCCGGTCGGCAAACCGCCGGCCGGCCGCACCGGCACCGATCCGCTGAGCAGGCTGCGGCGCCTGGCCGACCTGCGCAATCTCTCCCTTGTCGGAGTGCTGGCGGTGCTGGTCATCGTCGGCGGCTTCACCAAGCCCGACGAGTTCCTCAGCACCGACAACCTCCAGCTCGTGCTCACCCAGGCGTCCGTCATCGGTGTCGTCACCGTCGGCATGACCTTCGTCATCACCAGCGGCGGCATCGATCTGTCGGTCGGCGCGATGGTCGCCCTCGCCTCGGTGTGGGCCACCACGATCGCCACCCAGGACTACGGGCTCGGCGGCATCCTGCTCTGCGCGGTCCTGGTGGGGCTCGGCTGCGGACTGGTCAACGGGGTGCTCATCGCGTACGGCGGGATGGTCCCGTTCATCGCCACCCTCGCGATGCTCGCCTCCGCCCGCGGGCTCGCCCTACAGATCAGCGACGGCAGGACCCAGGTCGTCACCGTCAACCCGGTCCTGGACCTCGGGCTCCCGGACTCCTACGTGCTCGGCATACCGCCGCTGGTGATCATCTTCGCCGCCGTCACCGTCCTCGGCTGGCTGGTGCTCAACCGCACGACGTTCGGCCGGCGCACCGTCGCCATCGGCGGCAACGCGGAGGCGGCCCGGCTCGCGGGCATCGACGTCAAACGGCAGCGGCTGATGCTGTATCTGCTCTCCGGGCTGTGCTGCGGCGTTGCCGCCTTCATGCTGGTCGTCCTCACCGGCTCCGGCCAGAACACCAACGGCAACCTGTACGAACTCGACGCCATCGCCGCCGCGATCATCGGTGGCACGCTGCTCAGCGGCGGCCGCGGCACCATCACCGGCTCCGTCCTCGGCGTCCTCGTCTTCACCACCATCACCAATCTGTTCGCCCTGAACAACCTTCAGAGCGATGTCCAGCAGATCGCCAAGGGCGCGATCATCGTCGCCGCCGTCCTGGTACAGAAGGGTCGTTCGACGCCATGAGGTACCCCACGAGCTCCTCTCCCACCAGTCGCAGAAATCTGCTCCTGGGCACCGCCGCGGCGGGCGCGCTGTTCGCCGCCGGGTGCACCAGCAACGAGAACAACGACAGCGACGAGAACAGCAAGCAGGCCGCGAACACCGCCAATGACAAGCCCGGTAAGGCGGTCACCGTCGGCTTCGCCGGGCCCCAGGCCGACCACGGCTGGCTCAACGCCATCAACGAGCAGGCCAAGCGGCGCGCCAAGGAGTACAAGGACGTCACGCTGGAGATCACCGAGGGCTCCAACGACACCGCCCAGCAGATCGGGCAGATCGAGACCCTCATCAACAAGAAGGTCGACGTCCTGGTCATCCTGCCCGCCGACGGCAAGGCGCTGACCCAGGTCGGGCTCAAGGCGATGCGGGCGGGCATCCCGGTCGTCAACCTCGACCGCGTCTTCGCCTCCCCGCAGGCGTACCGCTGCTGGATCGGCGGCGACAACTACGGCATGGGCTTCAACGCCGGGCAGTACATCGGCGAGCAGCTCAAGGGCAAGAAGAACGCCAAGGTCATCGAGTTGGCGGGAATCGACAACCTGGAGCTGACCCGGCAGCGCACCGCGGGCTTCAACGACGCCCTGAAGAACTACCCGAACATCAAGAAGGTCGGCCGCCAGGCCGCGGAGTTCACCGTCGAGTCGGGCCAGTCGAAAATGGCCCAACTGCTCCAGGCCCACTCCGACTTCGACGCCCTGTGGAACCACGACGACGACCAGGGCGTCGGCGCCGAGCGCGCCATCAAGCAGGCCGGGCGCGATGACTTCCTCATGGTCGGCGGCGCGGGTGCCAAGCACGCCATGGACGCCATCAAGGCCGGCAACACCGTGCTGAAGGCCACCGTGCTCTACCCGCCGACCATGGCCGCCTCCGCCATCGACCTCGCCCGCGCGCTCGGCCAGGGCAAGGGCGTCGGCGGCCTCGCGGAGCTGGAGATCCCGGCCTCCCTCACGCTCTACTCCGCCGTCGTCACCAAGGACAACGTGGACGAATACCTCCCCACGGGATTCAGCTAGCCCGATTCAGGGCCAGACCCCCCACTTCGCGTCGGTTTGCGATCGTCAGAAGGAGTCCCATGGAAAGTCCTGAAGCGAAGACGCTCGGCGTCGGCATGGTCGGTTACGCCTTCATGGGCGCCGCACACTCCCAGGGCTGGCGTACCGTCGGCCGTGTCTTCGACCTGCCCGCGCGTCCGGTGATGTCCGCCATCTGCGGACGCGACGCGGATGCCGTACGGGCGGCCGCGGACCGGCACGGCTGGGCCGCGGCCGAGACCGACTGGCGGTCGATGATCGCCCGGGACGATGTGCAGCTCGTCGATGTATGCACCCCCGGCGACAGCCATGCCGAGATCGCCATCGCGGCCCTGGAGGCGGGCAAGCACGTGCTGTGCGAGAAGCCGCTGGCCAACTCCGTGACCGAGGCGCAGGCCATGGTGGAGGCGGCGCGGCGGGCGCGGGAGCGCGGACAGGTGGCGATGGTGGGCTTCAACTACCGCCGCGCGCCCGCGATCGCCTACGCCCGCCGGATGGTGGAGCGGGGGCGGCTCGGCGTGCTGCGGCACGTACGGGTCACCTATCTCCAGGACTGGATCGTCGACCCGGAGTTCCCCCTGGTGTGGCGGCTGCGGCGGGAGTACGCGGGCTCCGGCGCACTCGGCGACCTGGGCTCGCACATCGTCGACCTGGCGCAGTATCTGGCCGGGGAGCGGCTGATCGGCGTCTCGGCGCTGACCGAGACGTTCATCCGGGAGCGGCCGCTGCCCGCCGGTGCGGTGGCGGGGCTCGGCGGCTCCGGGGCGGGCGGGGCGGCGCGCGGACCGGTCACGGTCGATGACGCGGCGCTGTTCACCGGGCGGTTCGGCTCCGGTGCCGTGGCGTCGTTCGAGGCCAGCCGCTTCGCCGCGGGCCGTAAGAACTCGCTCAGGATCGAGCTCAACGGCGATCACGGCTCGCTCGCCTTCGATCTGGAACGGCTCAATGAGCTGTCCTTCCACGATCACACCGAGCCCGCCGCCGACTCCGGCTTCCGCCGGATCCTGGTGACCGAGCCCGAGCACCCCTACCTGGACGCGTGGTGGCCGCCGGGCCACGCCCTCGGCTACGAGCACACCTTCGTCCACCAGGCGCGGGACATGGTGCTCGCGGTCGCCGAGGGGACCGGCCCCGAGCCCTCCTTCGAGGACGGGCTTCAGGTGCAGCGGGTGCTCGCCGCCGTCGAGGAGAGCGCGGAGAAGAACTGCGTCTACACCCCCGTACCCGTCTGAGACAGGAGGCCGGAATGCCCAGACCCTTCACGCTCTTCACCGGCCAGTGGGCCGACCTTCCGCTCGAGGAGGTCTGCCGGCTGGCCCGCGACTTCGGCTACGACGGCCTGGAACTCGCCTGCTGGGGCGACCACTTCGAGGTGGACCGGGCGCTCGGCGAGCCCGGCTATCTGGACGGGCGCCACAGCCTGCTGGAGAAGTACGGCCTGAAGTGCTTCGCCGTCTCCAACCATCTGGTCGGCCAGGCCGTGTGCGACTCGCCCATCGACGAGCGCCACAAGGCCATCCTGCCCGCCCGGATCTGGGGCGACGGCGAGGCCGAGGGCGTCCGGCAGCGGGCCGCGGCCGAGATGGCCGACACCGCCCGCGCGGCGGCCGCCTTCGGCGTCCGTACCGTCATCGGCTTCACCGGCTCCTCCATCTGGCATCTGGTGGCGATGTTCCCGCCGGTGGTGCCGGGGATGATCGAGCGGGGCTACCAGGACTTCGCCGAGCGCTGGAACCCGATCCTCGACGTCTTCGACGCCGAGGGTGTGCGCTTCGCCCACGAGGTGCACCCCAGCGAGATCGCCTACGACTACTGGACCACCCACCAGGCCCTGGAGGCGGTCGGCCACCGCCCCGCCTTCGGGCTCAACTTCGACCCCAGCCACTTCGTCTGGCAGGACCTGGATCCGGTCGGCTTCCTGTGGGACTTCCGGGACCGGATCTACCACGTCGACTGCAAGGAGGCCCGGAAGCGGCTGGACGGCCGCAACGGACGCCTCGGCTCCCATCTGCCCTGGGGCGATCCCCGCCGCGGCTGGGACTTCGTCTCGGCGGGCCATGGCGATGTGCCGTGGGAGGACGTGTTCCGGATGCTGCGCTCGATCGGCTACGACGGTCCGGTGTCGGTCGAGTGGGAGGACGCCGGGATGGACCGGCTCACCGGCGCCCCGGAGGCGCTGGCCCGGCTGAAGCACTTCGACTTCGACCCGCCGACGGCGTCGTTCGACGCGGCCTTCGGAGGCGGGGAGAAGTAGCCCGGCCCGTCCGGCGATCGAGGACCCGCCGCAAGGGCCCCTGGGCGGGGGACCGCCTGGGTGGGGGACGCACCCTTGCGCCCCCCACCCAGCTTTGTCCTGCCCGTGGATGAAGCGGGGGCCACTTTGTGTCAAAGGGGTTTCCGGACCGGACAAACACCGCTACGGTCCTTGAGATGTACCGGTCACATAGGGGCCCCTCGCCCCGGACCGGTCATCCCGGCGCGACGGCGCGCGCCTGTGCCAGTCACGGCGGCCTGACGGCCCGCCCGTACCCCCCCCTCTTTCCACGGAGGATCAGCGTGCACAGGAAAAGGCTTCGACTGCGCGGGCCCCTCGCGCTCGTCACAAGCGCCCTGCTCGTCGGCGCGGGGCTCGCCCTCACCGCTCCGCCGGCGGGCGCGGATCAACCCGCCACGGCCGCCGAGCAGTTCCAGCAGGTCACCCTCGCCAAGGGCGTGGAGGAGACCGGCGAGCCCATGACGCTCGCCGTGCTCCCCGACCGCTCCGTGCTGCACACCTCGCGCGACGGCACCCTGTGGCTGACCGATGCCACGGGCGAGACCAAGGTGTCCGGCAAGCTGCCGGTCTACTCGCACGACGAAGAAGGGCTCCAGGGCGTCGGCATCGACCCCGGCTTCGCCGACAACCGCGCCATCTACCTCTACTACGCGCCCCCGCTCGACACCCCCGCCGGTGACGCTCCCAACGAGGGCACGGCCGCCGACTTCGCCAAGTTCGACGGCGTCAACCGGCTCTCCCGCTTCACCCTCGACGCCGACGGCACCCTGAACACCGGCAGCGAGAAGAAGGTCCTGGACGTCCCCGCGAACCGTGGCATCTGCTGCCACGTCGGCGGGGACATCGACTTCGACGCCGACGGCAACCTGTACCTGTCCACCGGCGACGACAGCAACCCGTTCGCCTCCGACGGCTTCACCCCCATCGACGAGCGGGAGAACCGCAACCCCGCCTATGACGCCCGGCGCTCCGCGGGCAACAGCAACGACCTGCGCGGCAAGGTCCTCCGCATCAAGGTGGCCGACGACGGCTCGTACACCGTCCCGGACGGCAACCTCTTCGCGCCCGGCACCGAGAAGACCCGGCCCGAGATCTACGCGATGGGCTTCCGCAACCCGTTCCGGATCAGTGTCGACAAGCCGACCGGCACGGTCTACGTCGGCGACTACGGACCGGACGCCGGTGCCGCCAACCCCGAGCGCGGCCCCGGCGGCGCCGTCGAGTTCGCCCGGGTGACCAAGCCCGGCAACTACGGCTGGCCGTACTGCATCGCCGACAACAAGCCGTACCGCGACTACGACTTCGCCACCGGCACCTCCGGCCCGGCCTTCGACTGCGCCGCGCCCAAGAACACCTCGCGCTACAACACCGGGCTCACCGATCTGCCGCCCGCCCAGCCCGCCTGGATCCCGTACGACAACGACTCCGTGCCCGAGTTCGGCTCCGGCTCCGAATCGCCGATGGCCGGGCCGGTCTACCGCTATGACGCCTCGCTCGACTCCCCGGTGAAGTTCCCCGAGTCGTACGACGGGAACTTCTTCGCGGGGGAGTTCGGCCGCCAGTGGATCAAGCGGATCGAGCAGGGCGCCGACGGGGCCGTGCAGAAGATCAACGACTTCCCGTGGTCCGGCACCCAGGTCATGGACTCGGCGTTCGGCCCGGACGGCGCGCTGTACGTCCTCGACTACGGCCTCGGCTACTTCAACGGCGATGAGCACTCCGCGCTCTACCGGATCGAGAACGCCACCGACGGCCACTCGCCCATCGCCGAGGCGAGCGCCGACCGCACCTCCGGCAAGGCGCCCATGAAGGTCGCCTTCTCCTCGGCGGGCACCTCGGATGCCGACGGCGACACCCTCGCCTACAACTGGGACTTCGGCGACGGCACGACCTCCGCCGCCACCAACCCCACCCACACCTACAAGAAGAACGGCACCTTCACCGCGACCCTCACCGTCAAGGACCCCACCGGTCGCACCGCCAGCGCCAATGTCCACCTCACGGTGGGCAACACCGCGCCCAAGGTGACGCTGCAACTGCCCGCCGACGGCCAGCTCTTCAGCTTCGGCGACGAGGTCCCGTTCAAGGTCAAGGTGACCGACCCGGAGGACGGGACCGTCGACTGCGCCAAGGTCAAGGTCACCTACATCCTCGGCCATGACAGCCACGGCCACCCCGTCACCACGGCCAACGGCTGCTCCGGCACCATCAAGACCAACGCGGACGGGGAGCACGACCCCAACGCCAACATCTTCGGCGTCTTCGACGCCGAGTACACCGACGGCGGCGGGGGCGGCCAGCCGCCGCTGACCACCCATGACCAGTCCATCGTCCAGCCCAAGCACCGGCAGGCCGAGCACTACGACGACGGCCAGGGCGTCTCGGTGATCAACCACACCCCGGCCAACGGCGGCAAGACGGTCGGCAACATCGAGAACGGGGACTGGATCTCCTTCGCCCCGTATGCGCTGGGCAACGCCAAGGACTTCACCGCACGGGTCTCCTCGGCGGGCGCCGGTGGCACGCTGGAGATCCACAGCGGTTCCCCGACCGGACGGCTGCTCGGCACCGTCACCGTGCCGGTGACCGGCGGCTGGGAGACCTTCCAGGACGTCAAGACGACGCTGAGGAAGCCCCCGACCGGTACCACCACGCTGTCCCTCGTCTTCAAGGGCGGTGCGGGAGCGCTCTTCGACGTGGACGACTTCACGATCGGCACCGGCTGACGAGTTGACGCCAGGGGCCGGGGGCGGCGGCCGTACGCGGCGCCGCCCCCGGCCCGGGAGGAAGGAGCACGACGGATATGCACCCGCACACCTCTCCGCACTCCAGACGCGACTCCGGACCCGGCTCCGGACGCGACTCCGGACCCGACTCCGGCACCCCCTCCCGGCGAGGGGCGCGCCTCGCCGCCGTCGGGGCCGCGCTGCTGCTCGCCCTGACGGCCCTGCCCGCCGCCGCGTCCGGGGCCGCCACCTCGGCCGCCGCCGACGACGACCGGGTCCTGGTCTTCTCCAAGACGGCCGGCTTCCGCCATGACTCGATCCCCGACGGGGTCGCCGCCATCGAGGAACTCGGTGCGCAAAGCGGCTTCGCCGTGGACGCCACCGAGGACGGCGCCGCCTTCACCCCCGATAACCTCGCCCGCTACGACGCCGTCGTCTTCCTCTCCACGACCGGTGACGTCCTGGACACCGCCCAGCAGTCCGCGTTCGAGGGCTATGTGCGGGCGGGCGGCGGCTACGTCGGGGTCCACGCGGCCGCCGACACCGAATACGACTGGCCCTTCTACGAGGGCCTGGCCGGGGCCTACTTCCAGTCCCACCCCGCGATCCAGCAGGCCACCGTGAACGTCGAGGACCGGGCCAACCCCGCGACCGCGCATCTCGCGCCGACGTGGGAGCGGACGGATGAGTGGTACAACTACCGCACCAACCCGAGGGACCGGGTGCGGGTCCTCGCCACCCTCGACGAATCCTCGTACCAGGGCGGCGCGATGGGCGGGGACCACCCCATCTCGTGGTGCCAGGAGTACCGGGGCGGACGCGCCTTCTACACCGGATTCGGCCACACCAAGGAGTCCTACGCCGACCCCGCCTTCCGGCAGCACCTGCTCGGCGGCATCCGCTACGCCACCGGCGCCGCCCATGCCGACTGCCGCCCCGAGCAGGGCTACCGCCCGCTCTTCGACGGCACCTCGACGGACGGCTGGAAGCAGGCGGGCCCCGGCGGCTTCACCCTCGACACCGCGTCCGGGACCCTCACCTCCACCGGCGGCATGGGCATGCTCTGGTACCAGGCGCGCGAGCTCCACGCGTACTCGCTCAAGCTGGACTGGAAGATGGCGGGCGACGACAACTCCGGTGTCTTCGTCGGCTTCCCGGCCTCCGACGACCCCTGGTCGGCGGTCAACAACGGCTACGAGGTGCAGATCGACGCCACCGACACCCCCGATCACACCACCGGCTCGGTCTACGGCTTCCAGTCCGCGGATCTCGCCAAGCGGGACGCGGCGCTGAACCCGCCGGGGGAGTGGAACACGTACGAGATCCGGGTGCAGGGCGAGCGGCTGCGGATCTGGCTCAACGGCGTGAAGATCAACGACTTCACCAACCAGGACCCGGCGCGCAGCCTGCGGCAGGGCTACGTCGGCATCCAGAACCACGGGGAGGGGGACGAGGTCGCCTTCCGCGACATCCGGATCAAGGACCTGCCGGCGAAGGGCGGCGGCCACCACCAGCACCACCACGGCGGCTAGCCGCCCCCGGTCCGCCGTCCCGACGGCCCGAGGGGAGCCGTGGGGGCGGCGTGGCGGCGGGCAGGAGTACGCCGCCTCCTTCCCGCCGCCACCCCAACCACCCGTCCAGCGCCCGGAACCCCGACGGCCCCGGGTCACCCACCCGGCGGCTCCGGCCGCCCCGCCCCGGC
>NZ_JAHLEM010000498.1 GCF_018883605.1 Streptomyces niphimycinicus
GCCGCCACGGCGGACAGCGCGGCGACGGAGGCCACCGCGGCCGCCGAGGCGGCGGCCTTGACGGCGGCCCGGCCGGACCCGGGTTTCGCGACGCGACGACAGGACGCCATGGGTAGCCGCACTCCCTTCCGCAGTGTCGGGCTGAGAACTGCGGGCAGACAGTAGCCGGGGGGCTACCCACGGTCCAACGGCCGTGGGGTGCGGAGAAACTGACGCCCCGCCGAGTGACGCAGGTCACCGGCGGGGCGGGGGATCAGCGAGCGCGCTGGAGATTCGCCCTAAAGGATGGCTCTTGGGGCGGTTTGAGACCCGTTTTCCAGTTTCTGATCGGACCTTCCGGATCAGACCTTCCGGGTCAGACCTTCCGGATCAGACCCGGACGCCGAACTGGAACGGCATGTTGTCCATCGACTCGAAGCGCACGTTGGCACCGGGCTTGGGCGCGTGCAGCACCTGGCCGTTGCCCGCGTAGAGACCTATGTGGTGCAGGTCGCCGTAGAAGAGCACCAGGTCGCCCGGCTTGAGCTCACCGCGGCCGATGCGGCTGCCGGCGTTCGCCTGGTCCTGGGAGATCCGCGGCAACTGCACCCCGGCCTGCTGGTAGGCCCAGCCGGTGAGTCCGGAGCAGTCGAAGGAGGACGGACCGGTCGCGCCCCAGACGTACGGGGTGCCGATCTTCGTCTTGGCGGCGGCGAGGGCGGCGGCGGCACGCCCCGACTCGGGCGCCTCGTTGCCGAGGTCGACGCGCTCGCTGGAGCGGTTGGCGCGCTCGGCGTCCTTGGCCGCCAGCTTGGCGCGCTCCTTGGCGGTCAGGGTGTTGAGGAGGTTCCGGGCCTTGGACAGCTTGCCCTGGATCTCGTCCTTCTTCGTGCCGAGCGCCTTACGGGTGTCCGCCAGGTCCTGAAGCTTGGTGGACGCCTCCTCGCGCTGCTGCTTGAGGGTGCGCTGCTTGTCGGCGATCTTCCGCAGGGACTCGGCCTGCTTGCCGCTCAACTGGCTGAGGGTGGACGCCTTCTCGAGGTAGGTGTCCGGGTCGGAGGAGAGGAGGAGCTGCACCGAGGGGTCGATGCCGCCGGAGCGGTACTGGGCGGTGGCCATCGAACCCAGGCCGTTGCGCAGCTTGTTCAGGTCCTCCTGGCCGCGTGCCACCTTGTCCTGGAGATCGCCGACCTGCTTCTCCAGCTTCTGCTGCTTCTCCTTGGCGCCGTTGTACTTCTCGGTCGCCTGCTCCGCCTCTTCGTAGAGCTTGTCGACCTGCTCCTTGACGTCCTTCTTGTCCTGCTTCGGAGCGGCCTGGGCGGCCTGGGAAGTGAGAGCGACGGCGGCTGCCGCGGTCGCGGTGAGAACGGTTACCCGAGTGCGGCTCGGCTGCTTGGGTCGACGGTGGGACGCCACGAAGGCGAGCTCCTTCTTCCTCCAGCCGCCTACCGGGAGTTGGTGGGGTTGTGAAGCCCCGGCTCCGCGACAGGGCGCGGACTCGGCGGTACCTCCGCTGTCACCCCGGATGGGTGATCAACCGCGCGAAGGTTCGAGCCGACCTTAGTGACCCCGCCGTGATCCGTTCAAATCCCAACGGCAAAAAAGTCGCTCCGGAAGCGCATCTTTTACGAATGTCACACGGGCAGTGATGGTCGATCGACGCTCCGCTGACATCAGAAGCGGTTCGAGGCCGACCTCTGAAGAGAGTTCACACACGGAGCCCACAGAAGCGCGGAATCCGTGGAGACGGGAATAACGGAGATACCGGCTACGACGCCTCAGGTACGGGCAAGTCGCTTCAGCAGCAACGCGGATGCCACGGGGCGCGCTCCGGCGCGCGCCACCCCGTCGGCCACCTCGCGGTCGGTGGACACCACCACCACCGGCCGGCCCGGCGGCTCCGCGCGCACGATCTGGCGGATCAACTCGTCCGCCGTCACCCCCGGCTTGCTGAACAGCACCCGCACCCCGCGCGGCGGCGCGAGCAGCACCGGCGCGGCCAGCTCGGCCCCGTCGAAGACACAGGTCATCTCCGCGCCCGTCTGGGCCGCGAGCACCGCGAGACCGCCCAGCAGCCGCAGCCGCTGCTTCTCCAACGGCATCGTGGGATAGCCGGTCTTGGTGACGTTGTAGCCGTCCACCACCAGATGCGCCTGCGGCAGCGCGAGCAACTGGTCCAGCAGGGCCGGGTCCATCTCCGACAGCGCCCTGGTCGCTATGTCCTTCGGCGTCATCTTCCCCGGCTCCACGGCGTCCACCATGTCCGCCGGGCGCATCGACGCGGGCGGCAGGGCCAGTTCGCGCCGCAGCCCCTGCGCCGCGTCCAGCACCGTGTCCAGCAGCAGCCGCAGCCGCATGTCCTCCACGCTGCGCCCCTCGCGCACCGCCCGCCGGCTGGCCTCCAGCGCCGACTCCGCCTCCGCGAGCCGGGCCCGCAGCCGCCGCGCCTCGCTGTCCGCGGTGGCCTGACGGGCCACCGCCTCCGCACGTACGGACTCCAGCTCCGCCTCGGCCTTGCGCACCGCGGCCGCGCCCCGCCGCACATCGCTCAGCGCGCTGCGCAGCTTGCGGTGCAGCCCGTCGTTCTCCTTGCGGGCCGCCTCCAGCTCGCCGCGCGTCCGCTCCGTCTCATGCTTGGTGGCCGCCTTGGCCTCGGCGAGTTCGTCGCGCAGCCGCTGAAGCTCGCGCGCCGCCTCCTCACCGGCCCGCTCGGCGGAGGCCCGCTGGGCCTCCTCGCCCGCCGCCTCGACCAGCTTGACCCAGCCCACCGGCCGCAGCACATACGCCACCGCCGCCACATCCACCGGATCGGCCGCGGCGGGCGGCGATCCGCCCTCGATGGCCTCGGCCAGCTCCCGCTGGGTCTCCCGCAGCCGTCCCGCGATCCGCTGCCGGAAGACGGGGTCGCTCTCCACCGCGGCGGCCATCGCGTTGCCCGCGAACTTGGCGCGGCGGGTCGGGGTGAAACGGGCGTACTGCCGCAACTGGGTGGGCAACTCGGTGACCGTCAGGCCACCGAAGGCGTCCGCGACCAGCGCCACCACCCGCCGCCGCACCCCTTCCGGCAGCGGGCGGTCCAGCGCCTCGGTGACGCCCTCGGCGTCACCGGCCGCCCCGGGGTCGCCGGTCCGCTCCACCACCTGTTTCGCTCCGTTCTCAGGCGCTCAGGCCGGTGCTCGGACGGTCCACGAGTTCAACCTGGTCGACCGCGTTGCACCAGCGACAGCGCACTGACTCAATGGTCTCACTGAGCACCTCGCGTTCCTCGACACTGGGTTCCCCGGCCAAGTCGAGATGCACATATTCCACGGCTCTGGTCGCGCGGGTCACATCGAACCGGGTGAGATTGCCGCACAGTGTGCAACGCCAGCGGGTCCGGTCGGTCGGCAGGGGCACGGCCATGGTTGCGGGTCCTCGCTTCTCGGCTCGTCGGCGGCGTCCTGTAACCCTACGGCCTGAGCCTTGCCCCGCGCCGGGCCCGTCCCGCCCGCGTCCCGGGCAGCGGCGCGGCGAGGCGCTCTGTGGAGGTTGCGCCCGGTACGGAATGATCTGACCATGATCGAGACGTCGTCGGGGCGCGGCCGCCCCTGGATGGCGGGGCCCGGCCGCCCGTGGGTGACATACGGCCTGATCGTGAGCTGCTGCCTGCTCTTCGCCATCGGACCGGCCTCGGGGCTCAACCCCGGCTATGGCACGGGCGGGCGGCTGGTGGAGGCCCAGTCCACGTACTTCGAGCGCTGGGGAGTGGTGCCCAGCGCCCTGTGGAGCGGCGACCCCGATCAGCCGCTCGCCCCGCTGACCGCGCTGTTCGTGCACGGAAACTGGCTGCATCTGCTCGGCAACATGCTGTTTCTCTACGTCTTCGGGGCGATGACCGAGGAGCGGATGGGGCGAGTCCAGTTCGCCGTCTTCTACCTCGTCACGGGCTATCTGGCGCTGCTCGGCTACGCCGCCGCGCACGCCGACTCGGCCCAGACCCTGGTGGGCGCCTCAGGGTCCATTTCCGGTGTGCTCGGCGCCTTCCTGTGGCTGTTTCCCCGTGCCCGGGTGACCAGTCTCTTTCCGTTTCTGTTCTTTCTGCCGCTGCGCTTTCCGGCCTGGGCGGTGCTGATCTTCTGGGTGGCCCTCCAGTGGCTGGCCGCCCGGCAGGCCGACGACAGCCCCGGCGTCGCCTATCTCGCCCATCTCGTGGGCTTCACGCTCGGCTTTCTCTACGCGTGGGGGCGGTTCGGGAGGACGACTAGAGTGGGCGGCGCAGCCAGGGCCAGTGAGGGAGAAAGCCAGCCGTGATCACTTCGATCGTGCTCATCAAGACCAGCGTGGACCGGATTCCGGAGACCGCCGAGAAGATCGCCGCGCTGGAGAACGTGAGCGAGGTCTACTCGGTCACCGGCGCGCACGATCTGATCGCGATGGTGCGGGTGGCCCGGCACGACGACCTCGCGGACATCATCACCGGCCAGATCAGCAAGCTGCCCGGGGTGGCCTCCACCGAGACGCATATCGCCTTCCGGACGTACTCGCAGCACGACCTCGAGGCGGCGTTCGCGATCGGCCTGGACGGCTAGCACAACACCCCCGGGGCTCTGGGTCCCGGCACTCCCGGGGCCCAGAGGCTCCCTCAGCCCCCGGCGCCCTGGGCCCAGGGGCTCAGCCGCGGGCCCAGGGGCTTCAACCCCCGGGCCCAGGGGCTCAGCCGCGATCCGGGACGCAGCGGCCGTCCTCGGTGCGGTAGCTCCAGCGCGCGCCCTCGCGCACCAGCTCCTTCACGGCCCCGACGAACCGCTCCACATGCTCATCCGGAGTGCCGGCGCCGAAGCTGACCCGGATCGCGTTCAGCGAGCGCTCCCCCGGCGCGGCCTCCGGCGCACCGCATTCGCCCGGCTCGTCGGGCTCGCTGTCCAGCAGGGTGCGGACCAGCGGATGCGCGCAGAAGAGGCCGTCCCGTACGCCGATGCCGTACTCCGCGGAGAGCGCCGCCGCGAAGTGGGAGCTGTTCCAGCCCTCCACCACGAACGACAGCACCCCGACCCGGGGGGCGTCGTCGCCGAACAGCGAGAGCACCCGCACCTCGGGCACCTCGGCCAGCCCCGCCCGCACCCTCTCGATCAGCTCTCGCTCACGGGCGACCAGGCCCTCGAAACCGGCCTCGGTCAGCGCCCTGCACGCCGACGCGATGGCGTAGCAGCCGATGACGTTCGGCGAGCCCGCCTCGTGCCGGGCGGCGGTGGTGTGCCACTCCACGTCGACACCGCCGTCGTCCCTGCGCGTCACCTTACGGCTGGCGCCACCGCCCGCCAGATACGGCCGGGCCTCGCGGAGCCAGTCCGCCCGCCCGGCCAGCACACCGGCGCCGAAGGGCGCGTACAGCTTGTGCCCGGAGAAGGCCACCCAGTCGACGTCCGCCTCCGCGATGTCCACCGGGTGGTGCGGGGCAAGCTGCGCGGCGTCCAGGACGATACGGGCGCCGTGGGCGTGCGCGGCGGCGGCCAGCTCGCGCACCGGCCACAGCTCACCGGTCACATTGGACGCGCCGGTCACGCAGACCAGCGCCGGGCCCTCGGCGCGCCCCGCCAGCGCCTTCTCCAGCGTCTCCACCGCCTGCCGCGGGGAGCGCGGGGCGCTGAGGTAGCGGACGGTGACGTCCTCCCGCTGCTCCCACGGCAGCAGCGAGGCGTGGTGCTCGGTCTCGAAGACGAAGACCTCGGTGCCGCTCGGCGCCACGGCGGCCAGGAGGTTGAGCGAATCGGTGGTGGAGCGGGTGAAGACGACCTGGTCGTCCGCGCGGCAGCCGAGGAAGGCGGCGACGTCCTTACGGCTGTTCTCGAAGAGATCGGTGGAGAGCTGCGAGAGGTAGCCCGCCCCGCGGTGCACGCTGCCGTAGTACGGCGCGTAGGCGGCGATGTCGTCCCAGACCCGGCGCAGCGCGGGGGCGCTGGCGGCGTAGTCGAGCGCCGCGTAGGTCACCTCGCCCCCGGTGACCAGGGGCACCAGGACATCGCTGCCCAGCACGGGCAGCGGCGCACAGCCGGCGCCGGCGGAATCAGCGGAATCAGCGGACTCGGCGGCGGAGGCGGAGGCGGAGGCGGTGGCAGCAGGGCGTGCGGACATGGCGAAGTCTCCCGGGAGGGTCGAAGGCGTGAGAATGCGTGACGCGTACAAAGACGGCGGTAAGGCGGCCGTCAGGGCGCGGAAGGTCGCTCGACGCACGGCGGGACCGCGCGGAGCACTGGAGGGGAAACGGGCCGCTCGGCCCTAGCGCATTCGCTGCATCACGGAAGAACTCCCTCGACCACCAGGACCCCTAGTGCGAGGGGTCCGCGCTTGCCGCCGGCCTCGCTGCCTGGCGGCCTGGTCATCACCCGGGGCACCCCGCCACGGACGGAGGGTTGCCGGACAGCGGGCCGGGGCCGTAGTCGCTGTCACTCGTGACCTGGCGAGGATTATGCCATGCCATACGGCGGCGCCCATGCCCTGTCCGCATCCCGGACAGGACACGGACAGAACATGGGCGCCGTAAGGCCAACGCCCAACCGTAAGGGCAACGCCTCACCGTAAGGCCAACGCCTCACCGTAAGGGCAACGCCTCACCGTAAGGGCGACGCCTAGGCGTGGGTGGCCCGCACCCACCGCTCGAGGACGTCGCGCGCCGCGCCCGAGTCGATGGACTCGGCGGCCCGCGCGATACCCGCCGCGATCCGGTCCGCCAGGGGCTTGTCCCCCGGCTCCGGCTCGAGCGCCACCAGCGCCGCCGCCGAGTTCAGCAGCACCGCGTCCCGGACCGGGCCCCGCTCGCCCGCCAGCAGCCGGCGGGCCACATCGGCGTTGTACGAGGCGTCCGCGCCGCGCAGGGCCTCCACAGGGGCCCGCTCGATGCCCACGTCCCGCGGGTCGAGGGTCTCCTGGCGCACGGCGCCGCCCCGGACCTCCCACACCTGGGAGGTCGTGGTCACGGTCAGCTCGTCCAGCCCGTCGTCGCCGCGGACGACCAGCGCGGAGGAGCCCCGCTCGGCCAGCACACCGGCGATGATGGGCGCCATCCGGGCATCCGCGACCCCGGTCGCCTGGCACTTCACCCGCGCCGGGTTGGTCAGCGGGCCGAGCAGGTTGAACGGGGTGGCCACGCCCAGCTCGCGGCGGGCCGAGGCGACATGCCGCAGCGACGGGTGGAACTTCACCGCGAAGCAGAAGGTGATCCCCGCCTCCTCCGCGACCTCGACGACCCGCTCGGGGGTGATGTCCAGATTGACGCCGAGCTTCTCCAGTACGTCGGAGGCGCCACTGGCGGAGGACGAGGCGCGGTTGCCGTGCTTGACGACCCGCGCGCCGGTACCGGCGACGACCAGCGCGGACATGGTGGAGATATTGACGGTCCTGGCGCGGTCGCCGCCGGTGCCGACGATGTCCACGGTCGCCCCGGGCACCTCGATCACCTTGGCGTGCTCGTACATGGCCCGCACCAGACCGGCCACCTCGGAGACCGTCTCGCCCTTGGCGCGCAGCGCGATCGCGAAACCGGCGATCTGGGCGTCGGTGGCCTCGCCCCGCATGATCCGGTCCATGGCCCAGGCGGTGTCGTCGGCATCGAGGTCCAGGCCGGCGATCAGCGAGCTCAGTACGTCCGGCCAGGTGCGGGCCGTCGCGGTGCTGTCGCCTCCGGCGGGGGTCACAACGTCCATGGTCCGCTCCTGGATCCGTGGGGGTGGGCAGGGAAGGGGCCGCGCACGTCAGCGGCCCGCCGCCAGCCTATCGGGAGCACGACCAGGGCCCCGGCCGGACCGTGTGGTCCGGGCCGGGGCCCTGGTCTGTGGCGTTCAGCTAGCGTGCGAGAGCGGTACGGCGGAGATCAGTGGTGGCCGTGGCCGCTGGTGATCTCGTGGTACTCCTCGCGGGTCGGCTTCGGAATGACGTTGTCCTCGCCGTAGTAGCCCTTGGAGAGCTTGGAACGGATCCGCTGCGCGGGCGTCACCTTCCGCTTGACCCCGTTCTCGTCGGTCTCGGGGCCGATCTCATAGGGCTCGGGCTGCTCGTGCTGGGTCAGCATGTGCAACTGCTCCGGCGCGAGCGGCTCGTGGACCTCGACGAACTCACCGTGCGGCAGCCGCTTGATGATGCCGGTCTCACGGCCGTGCAGCACCTTGTCGCGGTCGCGCCGCTGGAGGCCGAGGCAGATCCGCTTGGTGGCGATGAAGGCCAGGACCGGGCCGGCGAAGAAGCCGATCCGCACGAACCACGTGATCGAGTTGATCGACAGGTGGAAGTGGGTGGCCCACAGGTCGTTGCCGCCACCGATCAGCATCACGAAGTACGCGGTCAGCCAGGCGACGCCGAAGGCCGTACGGGTCGGGGCGTTGCGCGGGCGGTCCAGGATGTGGTGCTCGCGCTTGTCGCCGGTGATCCAGGACTCGATGAACGGGTAGAGCCCGATCGCGAAGAGGACCAGCGGGAAGAGCACGATCGGGATGAACACGCCCAGGACGAGCGTGTGGCCCCAGGCGGTGATCTCCCAGCCGGGCATCACCCGGACCAGACCCTCGGCGAAGCCCATGTACCAGTCGGGCTGGGCGCCGGTGGACACCTGGTCGGGCCGGTAGGGACCGATGGTCCACACCGGGTTGATGGTCGCGACCGCGGACAGGACCGCGATCACACCGAAGACCAGGAAGAAGAAGCCGCCCGCCTTGGCCATGTAGACCGGCAGCAGGGGCATGCCGACGACGTTCTTCTCGGTCTTTCCGGCCCCGGGGTACTGCGTGTGCTTGTGGTAGAAGACCAGGATCAGGTGCGCCACCAGCAGGCCGAGCATGATGCCCGGCAGCAGCAGGACGTGGACCGGGTAGAGCCTCGGGATGAGGTCCATCCCGGGGAACTCGCCGCCGAAGACGAACATCGAGATGTAGGTGCCGACCACCGGGATCGACAGGAACACGCCCTCGATGAACCGCAGACCGGTGCCGGAGAGCAGGTCGTCGGGGAGCGAGTAGCCGGTGAAGCCGGTCAGCATGCCGAGGAAGAACAGCAGGAAGCCGAAGAGCCAGTTGATCTCACGCGGCTTGCGGAACGCACCGGTGAAGAACACGCGCATCATGTGCGTGAACATGCCGCACAGGAAGACCAGCGCGGCCCAGTGGTGGATCTGCCGGATCAGCAGACCGCCCCGCACCTCGAAGCTGATGTCCAGCGTCGAGGCGAACGCCTCGGACATCCGCACGCCCTGCATCGGGACGTACGGGCCGTGGTAGGTGACCTCTTCCATGCTGGGGTGGAAGAACAGCGTCAGATACACACCCGTGAGGATGATGATGATGAAGCTGTAGAGGCAGACCTCGCCCAGCATGAAGGACCAGTGGTCCGGGAAGATCTTGCGCATATTGGCCTTGGCCAGGCTGTAGACGCCCAGCCGGCCGTCGGCCCAGTCGGCGACACGCTCGCCCGCGGGCGCTTTGCCGCGGCGCTGCTGCGCACCGCTGTCGCTTGTAGTACTCATCCGCGCTCCCAGTAAGCAGGACCGACGGGCTCCGGGAAGTCGCCCATGGCTTCGAGGTACCCCTGGTCGTTGGCCCGGATCCGCAACTGCGGCAGCGCGTGACCGGCCGGACCGAAGATCACTCGGCCACCGTCGGAGAGGTCGAAGGTCGACTGGTGGCAGGGGCACAGGACGTGGTGCGTCTGCTGCTCATAGAGGTTGATCGGGCAGCCGACGTGGGTGCAGACCTTGGAGAACGCGACGATGCCCTCGTGCGACCAGTCCAGCTCGCGCTTGTCCTTGATGTTCTCCGGCTGAAGCCGGACCAGCATCAGGGCCGCCTTGGCGATCTCCGTCTGGAAGTCGTGCTGGTCCTCGCTCATGCCCTCGGGCATGGCGAAGGTGAGCGAACCGACGGAGATGTCCTCGGGGCGCAGCGGCTGCATGGTGTTGTAGTTCATCAGCCGCTTGCCCTTGGCCCACTTGGTGTGCCGCAGCTTGGTGCCCGGCAGCGGACCGAGGTCCCGCAGCAGCACGACGCCGGAGAGCGGCACCAGCGCGAGCGCGCCGAAGAGGGTGTTGCGGGCCAGCTTGCGCCGGCCGAAGCCGGACTCCTTGGCACCGGCCGCGAAGTCCTCGAGGACCTTCGACTTCACCTCAGGGCTGGCCTCGATGGGGTGCCGCTCGTCGGCGATCTCCTCGTCGGACATCAGGGTGCGGGCCCAGTGGACCGCGCCCGCGCCGATGGCGAACAGCGCGATGCCGAGCGTCACACCGAGCGCGAAGTTGAGCGCGCTGATGTGCCCGATCGGGAAGACGTAGATGTACTTGTCGACCGGGAGCGCCACATACGCGGCGATGAACGCGATCGTGGCCACCATCGAGACCGTGAAGAGCAGGGCGACGGTGCGCTCGGAACGCCGTGCGGCCCGCTCGTCGATGTCCTGCACACGGTGCTCGTGGGGGGGCAGCCCCGGGTCGGCGAACGGGTCCTCGACCGGCCTTACGGCGCTCTCGGTCCCTCGCTCTTCCGGCAGCTTGTCTTCTGCTTCTGAAATCTCGTGGCTACTCATGACTTCTTGGCCTTTGCGGTCCGGGCGGCGACCCAGATGGTGAGGACGATCATCGCGCCCATACCGAAGACCCAGCCGAACAGACCCTCGCTCACCGGGCCGAGCCCGCCGAGCTCGAGGCCACCGGGAGTCTTGCTCTTGTCGCTGTTGACCGTGTCGAGGTAGGCGATGATGTCCTGCTTGTTCTTCGCCGGCATCACGGTGTCGGGGAAGTTGGGCATGTTCTGCGGGCCGGTCTGCATGGCCTCGTAGAGGTGCTTGGGGCTGACCCCGTCCAGACCCGGTGCGTACTTGCCGTTGGTGAGGGCACCACCCTTACCGGCGAAGTTGTGGCACTGCGCGCAGTTCGTACGGAAGAGCTCCCCGCCCTTCGCGACATCCGCGCCTTCCGGGCTGTACTCACTCTTGGTGGGCGTCACCGGACCCGCACCGAGCGAGGCGATGTAGCCGGCGAGCTGCTCGATCTCGGCGTCCGAGTAGATCTTCTTCTTCTTCGGCACCTGAGCGCCCGGCTGCTGCGCGGGCATCCGGCCGGTGCCGACCTGGAAGTCCACGGCGGCGGAGCCGACGCCGACCAGGCTCGGGCCGTCAGAGGTCCCCTGACCGCCCGTGCCATGGCAGCTTGCGCAGCCGACGGCATAGAGCTTCTTGCCCTCCTCGATGGCGAGGGACTGGGCGGAGCTGTCGTCGGCCTTCGCCTCGCTCGGCGAAAACGCGGCGTACAGCCCCCCAGTGACCGCCAGCGCGAAGAGTAGGACGACGAGCGCAGCCAGCGGATGGCGCCGTCGTGCGGAGAGCTTTTTCACGGATTACCCCGGTGTCAGGATCTTCTGCGTCGATGCTGTTAAGGACGTGGTTCCGGTGCGGTGACCGGCTTACTTGATCATGTAGATCGTGGCGAAGAGGCCGATCCAGACGACATCGACGAAGTGCCAGTAGTAGGACACGACGATGGCCGCCGTCGCCTGCTGGTGGGTGAACCTCTTGGCCGCGTACGTCCTGCCCAGGACAAACAGGAAGGCGAACAGGCCGCCCGTCACATGCATGCCGTGGAAGCCGGTGGTCAGGTAGAACACCGAGCCGTACGGGTCGGAGGAGAGCGAGAGCCCATCCTTCTTGACCAGCTCGGTGTATTCGAAGATCTGACCGCCGATGAAGATCGCGCCCATGATGAAGGTGATCACGAACCAGGTGCGCAGCTTCTTCACGTCGCCGCGCTCGGCGGCGAAGACGCCGAGCTGGCAGGTGAGGGAGGAGAGCACCAGGATCGTGGTGTTCGTCGCGGAGAACGGGAAGTTCAGCGCGGACGCCATTTCCTTCCAGTGCTCGGCTCCGGTCACCGATCGCAGGGTGAAGTACATCGCGAAGAGGGCCGCGAAGAACATCAGCTCGGAACTCAGCCAGATGATGGTTCCGACGCTGGTGAGGTTCGGCCGGTTGACCGACGGGTGCGCGTGCCCGGTTTCTACTGCTGTTGCTGTCGCCACGACCGACATTATGTCGGTCGCTTATCCAGCGCTCACTCCCGGGGGTCCCGTTCGGAGTGTCAAGGACCGTGGCGGGGGCATCGACCCTGCTCGTCGGGGTTGTTCGGGACCGTCCCCCGAAGGAGGGAGAGATCCGTACGCCCCCTCCTCCGGACGGCTGTACGGGAGTAGCATCCGCCACAGGAGCCCGGCAGATCACTTACTTCGCCCGGAGGTCATGATGCGGCCGATCGCAACGGTGCTGGTCTACAGCGATGACGCGAGCACCCGCGAACAGGTGCGCCTCGCGGCCGGGCGGCGGCCCGCCCCCGATGTGCCACCGGTGGAATTTCTGGAGTGCGCCACCCTCCCGGCCGTTCTCAAGGCGCTGGAGGAGGGCGGCATCGACGTCTGTGTGCTGGACGGCGAGACGGCGCCCGCGGGCGGGATGGGCGTCTGCCGGCAGATCAAGGACGAGATCTTCCAGTGCCCGCCGGTGCTGCTGCTCATCGGCCGCCCGCAGGACGCCTGGCTGGCCACCTGGAGCCGCGCGGAGGCCGCCGTCACGCATCCGGTGGACCCGGTGGCCCTGGCGGACGCACTGGCCGGGCTGCTCCGCCGGCGGCTCTCCGTGGGCGCCTGACCGCACCGTCCGCCCCCCCCTGCTCAGACCTGGGGACGGAGCCGGGCGGAGTCGGCGGTCGTGTCGTCGGACTGGCCGCCGGAGACGGCGCTGCCCTTGCGCCAGTCCGCCCAGGCCATGTTCCAGTCGCCGTAGCCGTTGCTGAACGGCGCCATATCGTCTCCGTTGCTGTGTACGACCTGGACGATGTCGCCCAGGCGCACGGTGTTGAAGAACCACTCGGCGTTCGCCGTGCTCATGCCCGTACAGCCGTGGCTGACGTTGGCGTAGCCCTGCGAACCGGTGGACCAGGGTGCGGCGTGGACGTATTCGCCGCTCTTGGTCACCCGGGCGGCCCAGTAGACCATCAGGTCGTAGGAGCCGGCGCCGAGTCCGATGCTGGCGCCCGTCATCCGTACGGCGGATTCCTTGGCCAGCACCACCTTGATGCCGTTCCGGGTGTCGAATCCGGGCATACCGGTGGTGATCGGGATGGTCCGGATCGGCACCCCGTTGCGCTTCACCGTCATCTGGTGGGTGCCGGAGTCGGTGAGCGCCTCCAGGCGGTCGCCGGTGGTCAGCCGCAGCGACTTGGCATCGCCGCCGTAGAGCCCACCGCCGATCCTGATGCCCTTGAGGTTGGAATGGGCCGTGATGGTGGCGTGGGCGGGCCAGTACTCCTGCGGGCGGTAGTGCAGGTTGCGGCTGTCCACCCAGTGCCAGACGCCCTCCACGGCGGGCCGTGAGTCCACCTTCAGGGCGCGCTCGATCACGGCGCGGGCCGAGGGGTCCTTGACGGGCCGGCTCAGCTTGGCCGTGATGGGCTGCCCCACCCCGTACTCCCCCGCCTTCGGGCCGAAGGTGACCTTCAGCAGCCGGCGGGCGGAGCTGGTGGTGAAGTCGACGGTACGGCGGCCAGGAGCGCCGTTGGAGTCCTCTGTGGACACCTTCAGCGTGTAGTGGGCGCCCGCGGCCAGCGGCACGGTACTGCGCCAGTGCTTGCCGTCGTGCGCCAGCTCGCCGCGGACGTAGCGGCCCGCCGCGTCGGTGGCCGTGACGTCCGTGATCCGGCTGTCGTCGCCCTTGGCGGTGACTTCGAGCGGCTTGTCCGGATCGGCCTTGCGGCCGTCGCCGTCACCGCTGAACGAGATCTGGTCGGCGGCGTCGTACGGCTTGGCGGACAGGGGGTCGGGGGATCCCGCGCATCCGCTCACACCCGCCATCAGCGGCGCCACCAGCAGGCCGCAGGTCAGCACCGCCCGGCTTCGGAGTGATCGAGGTGTGTGGCTCATGGACTCAACGTAAGAACGGCGTCCTTGAACGGCGCGCGGAGTGAGGCAGCGGGGTGAACCGGCGGCCCCCCACCGGGGCCGCGGCCCGGCGCCGGCCCGCGACGCCGAGCGGGGCCCGGACACCTGGGGAGGTGTCCGGGCCCCGCTCGTTTCGCCGGTCGCGTCGGCCGACTGGCCGGTTACTGGTTGGCGTTCTCGCCGCGGTAGTACTCGAAGACCCAGCCGAAGAGACCGATCATGACCATCGGGGCCGAGAAGAAGAGCAGCCACCAGCCGAAGATCACGCCCAGGAAGGCCAGGGCGCCACCGACGGCCAGGGAGAGCGGCTGCCAGCTATGCGGGGAGAAGAATCCCAGCTCGCCGGCGTCGTCCGCGACATCCGCGTCCTTGTTGTCCTGCGCTCCGACATCCACCCGGCGCGCCGTGAAGGCCAGGTAGAAGCCGATCATGATGCTCAGCCCGAAGGCCAGGAAGAGCGCGGTGGTGCCGGCCGGCTCCTTCGACCACACGCCATAGACGATCGCCATGACGAGGATGAAGACGGCCAGCCAGACGAACATCCGGCCTTGGACCTTCACTTGCCGGCCTCCTTACCACCCGCGAGGGCCTTGTCCTCGTCGGGCGCACCGTGGTTCTGGAGCTGGTCGAGCGCCGCGATCTCCGGGTGGTGCAGGTCGAACGCCGGGGATTCGGAGCGGATCCGCGGCAGGGTGAGGAAGTTGTGCCGCGGGGGCGGGCAGGAGGTCGCCCACTCCAGCGAACGGCCGTAGCCCCAGGGGTCGTCGACCTCGACCTTCTTGCCGTACTTGGCGGTCTTCCAGACGTTGTAGAGGAACGGCAGGATCGACAGGCCCAGCAGGAAGGAGCTGATGGTCGAGATGGTGTTGAGCGTGGTGATGCCGTCGGCCGCCAGGTAGTCGGCGTACCGGCGGGGCATGCCCTCGGCGCCCAGCCAGTGCTGCACCAGGAACGTGCCGTGGAAGCCCACGAACAGCGTCCAGAAGGTGATCTTGCCGAGCCGCTCGTCCAGCATCTTGCCGGTGAACTTGGGCCACCAGAAGTGGAATCCGGCGAACATCGCGAAGACCACGGTGCCGAACACCACGTAGTGGAAGTGGGCCACCACGAAGTAGGTGTCCGAGACGTGGAAGTCCATCGGCGGCGACGCCAGGATCACACCGGTCAGACCACCGAAGGTGAAGGTGATCAGGAAGCCGATCGCCCAGAGCATCGGGGTCTCGAAGCTCAGCGACCCCTTCCACATCGTGCCGATCCAGTTGAAGAACTTGATACCGGTCGGCACCGCGATGAGGAACGTCATGAACGAGAAGAACGGCAACAGCACTCCGCCGGTGACATACATGTGGTGGGCCCACACCGTCACCGAGAGACCGGCGATCGAAATCGTCGCGGCGATCAGGGAGATGTAACCGAACATCGGCTTCCGGGAGAAGACCGGAATGACCTCGGAAATGATGCCGAAGAACGGTAGCGCGATGATGTACACCTCTGGATGGCCGAAGAACCAGAAGAGGTGTTGCCAGAGCAACGCGCCGCCATTGGCCGCGTCGAAGACATGTGCCCCGAATTTTCGGTCCGCCTCCAGGGCGAACAGCGCGGCGGCCAGCACCGGGAAGGCGAGCAGCACCAGCACCGCGGTCAGCAGCACGTTCCAGGTGAAGATCGGCATGCGGAACATCGTCATGCCCGGAGCGCGCATGCAGATGATCGTGGTGATGAAGTTGACCGCACCGAGGATCGTGCCGAAGCCGGAGAGGGCCAGACCCATGATCCACATGTCCGCGCCCACACCCGGCGAACGGACCGCGTCCGACAGCGGGGAGTAGGCGAACCAGCCGAAGTCGGCCGCGCCCTGCGGGGTCAGGAACCCGCCCACCGCGATCAGCGAGCCGAAGAGATACAGCCAGTACGCGAACATGTTCAGCCGCGGGAACGCCACATCGGGCGCACCGATCTGAAGCGGCATGATCCAGTTCGTGAAGCCCGCGAACAGCGGGGTGGCGAACATCAGCAGCATGATCGTGCCATGCATGGTGAACGCCTGGTTGAACTGCTCGTTCGACATGATCTGCGTGCCCGGACGGGCCAGCTCGGCGCGCATGAGGAGCGCCATCAGGCCGCCGATGCAGAAGAACGCGAACGACGTGACGAGGTAGAGCGTGCCGATCGTCTTGTGGTCGGTGGTGGTCAGCCACTTGACGACGACATTGCCCGGCT
>NZ_JAHLEM010000499.1 GCF_018883605.1 Streptomyces niphimycinicus
CTCGGCGCGCATGAGGAGCGCCATCAGGCCGCCGATGCAGAAGAACGCGAACGACGTGACGAGGTAGAGCGTGCCGATCGTCTTGTGGTCGGTGGTGGTCAGCCACTTGACGACGACATTGCCCGGCTGCTTCCGACGCACCGGAATCTCCCGCTCTTGCGAGGCGGCAGTACCGGCACCCTGGGGTTCGTTGAGGATGCTCACTGGATCTTGGTCTCCGCGTTCTTGGCGGCGTCCGTCTGCGCAATGCCCGCCGGGATGTAGCCGGTCTGGCCCTTCTTCGCCAGGTCCTTGAGGTGCTGCTGGTAACGCTCCGGCGACACGACCTTGACGTTGAAGAGCATCCGGGAGTGGTCGACGCCGCACAGCTCGGCGCACTTGCCCATGAAGGTGCCCTCGCGGTTCGGGGTGACCTCGAAACGGTTGGTGTGACCCGGAATGACGTCCATCTTCATCAGGAAGGGGATCACCCAGAACGAGTGGATGACATCGCGGGACGTCAGGATGAACTGGACCGACTCGCCCTTGGGCAGCCACAGGGTCGGACCCGGGTTGCCGGTCTGCGGGTTCCGCTCACCGGGGGTGCCGGCCTCGTAGACGCCCTCGGCGCCCTTGGGGACGGCCTTGAGCATGCGCTTGGGGATCGAGGAGATCTCCTTGGCTTCCTGCTTCGGACTGGCGGTGCTCCCGTCCACGTTCTCCATGTAGTTGAAGCCCCAGCTCCACTGATAGCCCACCACGTTGACCACGTGGTCGGGCTTCTTGGAGGTCTTGAGCAGCGCGTTCTCATCGCGTGCGGTGAAGTAGAACAACACCGAGACGATGATGATCGGGACCACGGTGTACAGCGCCTCGATCGGCATGTTGTACCGGGTCTGCGCGGGAACCTCGATCTTGGTCCTGCTGCGACGGTGGAAGATGACCGCCCAGATGATCAGGCCCCAGACCAGGACGCCCGTGGCGAGCGCCGCCGCCCACGAGCCCTGCCACAGGGAGAGGATCCGCGGCGCCTCCTCCGTGACGGGGGTAGGCATTCCGAGGCGGGGGAAGTCCTTTGATGTGCAACCGGTGGCGGTCGCCAGGACCAAGCCCGCGGCCAGCGCCTGCAGCAGCTTCCGCCGCACCGGGCGCCGCGACGAGCGGTCGGAGCCGTTGGGACTCACGTAGCGCCTTCCCGAGAGTCTCGCCCGCGCGGTCGGCCGCGGCCGTCTTCTGGTCGGTCGCCGGCCCAGTGCGGGCAGGGGTTTGGATGTTTATGCGGACCAAACCCTACTGGACGCCATTTGGGGTCGCGCGGGGAGGGTGCCCAACGCGCCGGGGCGCTCCACGAAGGGGTGGAATCGCGGGCTCCGGCCACGATTTCCGGTGCGGTGTCACCCCGAACTCCGGCCCTGGTTGGGGGCCTGTCCGCGGGCCTGTCCGCGGGCCCGACCACGGGCCCGACCACGGCCGGGGTGCCCCCTGCTCCGGCCCTGATTGCGGGCCCGGCTCCGGGGCCGACCGCCGCCGGGGGTGGCCCCTGCTCCGGG
>NZ_JAHLEM010000005.1 GCF_018883605.1 Streptomyces niphimycinicus
CGTCCCGCGCGGGCCGCCGGATCGGGCAGCAGGGCCAGCGGTGCGCGCTCCCGGTGGGCGCCGGTGTCGGCGTCCCCCGCCTGGACCCGTGCGCACCACTCGGTGTCGCTGCACGCGAAGGCGCCCTCGGTACCGGCGTTGACGAGGTAGACGTCGTCGCTGCCGCAGAACTTGCAGCGCCCGCCCGGCTCGTGCTCGACCTCGAAGGGCACATCGTCGAAGGTGAGGGGCCGCACCTCGGTGTGCGGGGGCACCGCGTAGAGGCGCTTCTCCCGGCCGGCGCCGAAGAGGTTGAGGTGCTCGGCCTCGTGGAGCCGGGGGACGTCCCAGCGCGGGATGGGGCTGGTCGCCATCACATAGCGGCCGCCGACCAGGACCGGGTAGCCGGTGCTCGCGGTGATCATGCCGTTGCGGACGATGTCCTCGTAGAGGCTGACCCACATCGCGGAGTAGTCGCCCTCGGCGTGCATCCGCGCGCATTCGGCCACCGACTTCTGCACACCACGCAGCGGCTCGGGCACCGGCACCTGGTAGACCAGCACATGCTGGGCGCCCAGGGCCTCCTCGGGGACGCGGTGCCGGGTCTGCACGACCGTGGCCTCCCGGGTGTCGGCGGACTCGCCGCACCCGGTGGTCCCCGCGATCATGCGGCGCAGATTGGTGGCGTTGACCCCGGCGTCATCGCCCTGGTCGATCACCTTCACCGTGTCCTCGGCGCCGATCACCCCCAGGGTGACCTGAAGTCCGCCCGAGCCCCAGCCGCGCGCCACCGGCATCTCCCGGGAACCGAACGGGACTTGGTAGCCGGGCACGCAGACCGCGGCGAGCGCGGCCCGGCGGATCTCCCGCTTGGCGTCCTCGTCGAGGATCCCGGCGGGCGGGCCGCCCGCGTCCGCCTCGGCGACGAGCGCGCCGATCCCGGACACCTGTGGTGTGTCGTACGTCGTGCTCATCGGCAGTCCTTTCCGGCGGGCTCGGCGGCTCGGGCGGGCGGGTCCTCTCCCGCCTCGGCGGCGGCCCGCATGGCTTGCTTGCGCTCGACCATCGAGCGGAAGGTGACGTAGTGGGGGAGCTTCAGGTGTTCCAGGAAGCCGCCCGAGTCGAGGCCGTCGATGGTGAGCAGCAGCAACTGCTCCAGCGGCCCGCTGCGGCCGAACCGGCGGTTGGCGATGTCCAGGTTGGCCATGGCGATCGCCTTGCGCTCGTTGTGCCCGAAGCACAGGCCGTAGCCGATGTCGAAGCGCGTACGGTCCTCGTCCGCGCCGTCCAGGTCCTCGATGGCCTCGGCCTCGGTGACCCGGAACTCGCCGACGGTGACGGGGTTTCCCGTGTGCGGGTGGCGGACCCGCAGCGGCAGCCGCCCGTGCCGCAGCTCGCCCAGGGTGATCTCGTGCACATCGCCGTCCGGCCCGAGGATCGAGCGGTACCACAGTGCCACCAGCGCACCGGACTCGGCGCGGGCCATGGCGGCCAGGACGGCGGACCGGTCGGCGGGCGGCCGGGCGGGCTTGCGGGTGATGTCGTGCGGCTCCGGATCGTCGGCGGCCCGCCCCTCGGCCAGCAGCTCCATCTTCCGCAGCAGGTCCATGAACCGGCGGGGGCTGCGCTGCTCCTCGGTGCGCTCCGCGGTGTCCGTGGCCTCCGCGGTGTCCGTGGCCTCCTCAGTGGCCGAGTCCTTCTGCGACGGCTTCGGCGGGCCGTCGGGCCGCTCCAGCAGGCGGCCGGTGTAGTCGGAGGCACGGCCGAGCAACTGCGGGCCGTCGGGCTCGCGGAACGCGGGCACGATGCGGCGTATCACGGTCATCTCGCCCGGGTCGACGGGTTCGCTGACCGCCAGCCGCGGCAGGGTGGACCGCTGCGCGCGCAGCAGGTGCGATGCCTCCAGGGTGTCCCCCTCGGCCTGCCGGAAGGCGTCGGCCGCGGTGGGCTCGTCGTACAGGCCGGCCTCGCCCATCACCCGGTCGACGGCCAGCCGGAACCGGGCGGTGATCTGCTCGGTGGACGACCATGGCGCGGGCGCGTGGTCCCGCTTGCGGCGGACCAGGTCCTCGGCGGCGAGAATCGCCTCGAGTCCTCCGCGTGCTCCCGAGTACCCCATCAGTCCTCCTCCTCGGCTACGGCATCGGCCACGGCACCGATCGCGGCACTGGTCGGCGCATCGGCCACGATCGTGACCGTCGTGCTGCGCGGCAGGCCCATGACGCGGCCGTCGGGCGTGGCGAGCAGCAGATCGGCGCCCGCGGGGAAACCGCCGACGGCCTCGGCGCGCGCCGTCACGAACCCCTCCGGCACACCCTGCGGGGCGATGTCCCGTTCACCCGGTACACCGGGCCCGGACAGCCGCCAGGTGGACGGTCCGCCCTCCAGCGCGGTCACCGGCAGGCACAGAACGGCGCCGTCCTCCGGCGCGTCGGCGGTGCCGCGGGCCAGCCGCAGGATCTCCTCCGCCGTGACGGGCCGTACGGCGGCGGCGAGCCGGGCCTTCTCCAGTGGCGCCGCGGGGGCGTTGGTGGCCACGCTCACCACGTCCAACCAGCGGTGCGAGCCATCCTCCTCCAGGACGCGGACACCGGTGCCGAGGTCCGCGAGCGCGAGGACCGGCAGCAGCGCGGACGGCACCGCGCCGGGGACGTCCGAGGGGAACCGGGCCACCGTGCCCGGCCGCGCCAGGGCGTCGAGCACGGTGCGGAAGACGCCCTGGGCCTGGGCCGGGCGCAGCTTGGCCGCGGTCACCAGCTCCGCGGTTCCGGAGGCGCCCGCGGCGGGCGTCCCGTCGGCGGGTGCCGGTTCTGTTTCCACGGCGGTCACGTCAGCTCCTCGAATGCGACGACGGTCGGGGCGAGCTCCGCCCACTCCTGGCTCTCCCGCCGCTCGCGGCGTCCCGCGACGCGCTCGCACAGCAGGTCGATCTCGGCGGCCCGGGGGCGGCCGGACTGCGCCTCGGCGTCCAGCACCGCGGCGGCCAGCGTGGCCGCGCGGTCGTCCCCAAGACGCATGGCCCAGCCGCGGTGGCCGGCGAGCTCCACCTCGGCCCGGCAGGCCAGGACGTCACCGAGCAGGAACCGCTGCTCCAGGACCGGCTCGCGGACCTGCGCGGTCACGCATCCGACCTCGGGCCCCACCAGCACCCGTACCTGTGCGCCGTCGGCGATGCAGGCATCGGCCAGTTCGATCAGTTCGGCCCTCTCGGCCTCGGCCAGCAGGGCACAGCGATGCTCCCTGCTCATGACGTATGTCACTGCTTCTCCTGGTTCTCCTGGTTCATTGGGGTGTGGCAACTCTCCGCGGTGTGGCAACTCTCTGCGGGCTGGCGACCTCGTCACCGGTGGCCGCCCGCTCGTCGAGTTCGACCACGACCCGGACGGCGTCGGCACGGGTCCAGGTACGGCTGCACATCAGGACGTTGCCGATCGCCTCGTCCCGGCTGACGCTCTCCACCAGCCAGGCGGGCTGGCTGCTCTCCATGCGCAGGACGCGCAGGACCTCCGCCGGGGGGACGTCGATACTGACCCGGCACCAGGCCCGCATCGGCCGCACCCGCACCGTCTGGCGGAGCACGAGATCGACGGAGTCGACCGCGTGCAGTGCCAGATCCAGATACGGCACCTCGTCCACCGGGATCCACTCATGGGCCCAGGAGGCGAGGAGGTCGTCGATGTAGAACTCGCGCACCACCTCGTGCACCGGCGACCCGACGGGCCGCTCGAACCTGTCCGCCAGTCCGGCGGGCAGGGGGATCGTGCGCACCGACTTGACCAGTGCACGAGGCGTGGCGCCCGCCGCCGCGATCGTGGTGGACCACGACGGCGGGACGCTGCGCGAGATGACGTAGTCGATGCGTCGGTTGACGAACGTGCCCGACCCCTGGATCCGGCGGACGACGAACCGTCGCTCCAATTCCTGAACGGCCGCCCGTGCGGCGGCCCGGCCCACGCCGAACCGCAGGGCGATCTCGGCCTCGCTGGCGACCCGTGTGCCACGGGCGCACTCGGCCAGCTCGGCGGACAACTGCTCCGCGATCTCCAGATACCTGGTCGCACTCACACCGGGAACTGTGATCGGCCCACTCGTCCGGACAACCTGCCGGATGGCCAACGAGTCAGGCCGGGAACGTGAACAAACGGTACAGTTGTTTCAGGATTCGAACCGGCCTTCTTCCTTGGAATCCAAGGTGTTCGGCGGGCTTGATGCTCGCCCAGATGTCCGGCGTGCTACCAGACGAGATTGATCACGAAACTCTCGAGCGCGCCATGCGCAGACCTTGGGGCAACAACCTCGTGCTCAAGCTGGACCAAGGCGGGTATGCGGGCTTCGGGGCACCTCAGGCGCGGATCCTTCCGTGTGGCCGCGGGCGCCCGGGTCACGGTCGGCCCTCCTCTCCGTCCCGGTGAGAGTTCGGAGTGGGGCGTTCTCCGGTTACCCCGCCGTCCAGGCGATACCGTCCCGGTGTCGTACCGAACTCCCTCTCGAAGGCGTGTGAGAGTGCGTACGGGCTGCCGTAGCCGACTCGGCCGGCGATGGTGGCCAGGGTGTCCGGGGTGTCTCGGAGCAGGGTGGCGGCAAGGATCACGCGCCACCACGTGAGGTACGTCATCGGAGGGCGGCCGACCAGGGTGGTGAACCGGCGCGCCAGGGTGGGACGGGAGACGCCCGCCTCGGCCGCCAGACGGTCATTGCTCCACGGCGCGGCCGGGTTGGAGTGCATCGCCCGCAGGGCGGCGGCCGTCACCGGGTCGCCCAGTGCGCCGGGCCAGGCTCCGCAGGTGGTCTCGGCCATCCAGGAGCGGATCATATAGACCAGGAGGAGGTCGAGCAGATTCGGCAGCGCGACGCAGGAGCCGGGCCGGCTCTCGTCCAGCTCACCGGCGAGCAGGTCTATCGCGGCACGGAGTTCGAGGTGGCCGCCCACTCGGCTGGGAAGGTGGACGACCTCGGGCAGCTCCGCCATGAGCGGGTGCATGCGGCTACAGTCGAGCCAGTACTTGCCACAGAGCATCTCCGTCTCGTCGTGATCAGCCCGGGCTCGCGACCCTTCCGCCACCAGCCATTGCTCGAACGGCACCCCCTTCTCCTCCGCGACCGCCGCATCGACGGGGGAGTCGGCGATCACATGGCCGGTGCCATGGGGCAGCAGCACCGCGTCACCCACACCGAGCGGTACCAGGGTGCCGCCGTCGGTCAGCAGCCAGCAGTTGCCCTTCAGAACGACGTAGAAGCCCGCACCGTCGTACGGGTCCAGCCGTGCGCACCAGCTCCCACTCGCCCGCACCCGATGGGACCAGGGGTGGCCGAGGTGCACGGCAGAGATCGCGTCGCTCACCACATCCATGCGCCGAGGATATCTCCCGTATGAGGCGTGAGATGGATGCGTATTTCCTTGAGTCGAATGCGCATTGAGAGGATCGCTCGGCCCTTTTAGGTTCGAGCACATGATGAACGAGAACGAGCGTGTGCAGAGCATCGTGCTGGGGGATGTCGAGGTCATCCGGGTCATTGAGTGGCACCGGCCGTTCCTGCCCACCTCCGGCATGTTCCCGGGAGCTGTCGCCGAGGTATGGAAGGACAACGAGGACTGGCTGGCACCGGATCACTGGGAGCCGGACAGCGACCGGACGGTGCTCGCGCTACAGACCTGGGTGCTGCGCAGCGGTGGGCGGACCGTCCTGGTGGACACGGGAGCGGGCAACGGGCGCGAGCGGCCGGGCATGGCGCCGTTTTTCCACCAGTCTCAAAGTGATTTTCCCGGCCTCCTGGCGAAGGCCGGTGTTCGCCCGCAGGATGTCGACGTCGTCGTCAACACCCACCTCCACGTCGATCACGTCGGCTGGAACACCGTTGACGCGGACGGGGAGTGGGTGCCGACGTTCCCCAACGCCCAGTACCTGATTCCGGCCGCCGACGACTCCCACTACGGTCCGGACCATGCGAAGGGGAACGGTCTGCGCGAGGTCGACCGGCTGACCTACGAAGACAGCATCGCGCCCATCCACCGGGCCGGACAGGCCGTGCTCTGGGATGGCCTCCACCGCATCGACGAACACCTCACCCTGGAGTCCGCGCCCGGCCACACTCCCGGTTCGTCCGTGCTGCGACTCGCCTCCGGGAGCGACCGGGCGGTTTTCGTCGGAGATCTGCTGCACAGCCCGGTGCAGATCCTCCAGCCCTGCTGCAACAGCGACGCCTGCCTGGCCCCGGAACAAGCGGTGGCCAGTCGCCGTCGGATTCTCGGGCGGGCGGCCGATGAACGAGAGTTGCTCGTCCCGGCACACTTCGGTGGTGCGGGCGCCCTGGAAGTCCGACGGAAGAGCGGCGGGTTCGCCCTCGGCCCATGGGCCACATTCAGCCCGAAGAAGTAGCGCGGGTCAGCTCTGTCAGCTCTGTCAGTTCTGTCAGTTCTGCGGGACGTCCTTGACGAACACGATGCCGTGCGTGCCGGCCAGATGGGCCGGGTCAAGTGGGGAGTAGCCGAACCAGGGGGACACGCGGGGCGCGGGCAGCGTGTCGCCGAGGGCGGTGGCCAGCCGCGGGGCGTCGATGACGCAGCGGTCCTCCGGGAGCGCGTACAGGAGCCCTTCGACGGTGTCCGGCGGCGGCGTGTCCACTCCCTGGTGCCGGATCGTGCCCAGGGCCGTGGCCACGAAGGCGTACTCATCGCCGAGTTGGGCACTCACCAGCGCACCGGCGCTCCACCACTCCAGCGGCATCCCGGCCATCCGCGTCGTGCTCTTCTCCCGCTGGAGATGGCCGTTGTGGGCGTGGACCAATGCCGGGCCCCGTTCCGCGAGGGTGCGGAGGTTGTGGGCCATCATCTGGTCCCGCAGCGCCACCAGCCAGGTCATACGGGCCGGTGAGGTGTCGGCCATCCAGTAGTGGTAGCGCAGCAGGCCGGTGGCGGTGCGCCCGTACAGCCGCGCCCGGTCCCAGCCGTCCCGAGGTGTCGCCGCGAGCAGGTGTGGTGTCTGCATGTCGAGCAGCGCCACCAGATCGTCGGCGAGCAGCCGCAACTCCCCGGCCCCGGCCGACTGCCCCACCGACTGGGTCGGGTCCATCATCGCGGCGGAGTTGGTCCACCGCTCGTCGGCGCCGAGCAGGCGGTCGAGGGTTTCCCCGGTACAGGGGAGCAGATCCGCGGTCACCCGGTCCGCGAGGTAGCCGTGGAGTGCGGTGAGGGCCTGCCGGGGGCTCGCGGCGCCGGTGATCTCCAGCGGACCGTCGAAACCGGCGAAGCGGAGCCGATCGGACGCGGGCCTGCCGTCGTTGTAGGCGCGCATCCAGCGCACGAGTTCGCGATTGGCCGCGGAGGTGCCCCAGCCGTGGCTGAATCCGTGCTCCATGACCTCGTCGAGCGTGCCGGTGCCCGAGGTGACGTAGTCGTCCACGACCAGGCCCATCAGGCAGTCGCTCTCGATCGCGATCGTCCGGTAGCCCTCCTGCTCGACGAGCTGCCGGAAGAGCTCGTTGCGCAGGTCGAGCAGAGTGTCCTCGCCGTGGGTGGGCTCGCCCAGGGCGAGCAGCCGCGGCCGAGCCGGAAGCAGCCTCATGACGGCGGCGGCCTCGACGACATGGGCGGTGTCCTTGATTTCGGTAGCCATGCCCTCAACGGTATCGTTGAACCTTCGCTTGAAACTTCTCCGCGATATTGGCAGAACCATGGGAAGAAACCTTCAAAACGGTAAACGGCTCAGGCCGGTTGATCTGGCGCGCGGGCACGGTCTGTCCACGCAGGCGATCAGGAACTACGAGGAGACCGGTATCCTCCCGGCCGCCGGTCGCACACCCCACGGCTACCGCACCTACACCTCGCTGCACGCGGCGGCCCTTCGCGCGTTCCTCGCCCTGGTGCCCGGCCACGGCCACCAGACGGCGACATCGATCATGCGGGCCGTGAACCAGGGCTCGGCCGATGAGGCGTTCCGGCTCATCGACGAGAGCCATGCCCAGCTTCTCGAGGATCGCCGGACCCTCCAGGCCGTGGAGAGCGCCCTGCGCGACCTGGAGCGCACCCCGGCGCCCGAACCCGGCGCGGAGTCCGAACCCGGCGCGGGGCCCGGGCCGGTCGCGGTGGCCGCACCCGGCGGCACATTCATCGGGCCGCTGGCGGAGCAGCTCGGCATCGGGCCCGCGACGCTGCGCAAATGGGAGCGCGCCGGGCTGGTGCGCCCGCGCCGCGACCCGCTGACCGGGTACCGCGTCTACGACGAGGCCGCTGTACGGGACGCCCGGCTGGCCCACCAGCTCAGGCGGGGCGGCTACCTGCTGGAGCGGATCGCCCCGCTGATCGCCCAGGTGCGGGCCGCCGGAGGGCTGGAGCCGCTTCAGGCCACCCTGCGCGACTGGCACGGTCGGCTGTCCGCCCGCGGGCGGGCGCTGCTGACCGGGGCCGCGGAGCTGGAGGCGTACCTGCGCGAGCGCGGAAGCGGACTCCTCAGCGCCATCCCCGACGACTGAAAGGTCACTGGTGAAGAACCATCAGCTTCGATCGTCTACGGCCGAGTGGTTGACGTCTCCTCGTCGTCCACGAGCGCGAGCAGCGGCCCCTGTTCGTTCTCGGGGACGTAGCCGGCGTAGTAGTCGAAGAGTGTGCGTCGCGAGATGCGTGCCGCCGCCTGGCCGTCCCGTAGCCGGATCGCCTCGAGCACTTCCTGGTGATGGTGGAGCGACTTCCGCATGAGCGCCGTGCTGTTGCCTGCGTGGGCGACCTTGTCCGAGATCAGCGAGAGGACAGCGCCCCGGACCACCTGATTGCAGACCTCGATGAGGGAGTTGCGGCTGGCCACGGCCACCGCCTCGTGGAACGCCATGTCCGCCTTGCTGAACTCCGCGTACCCCGCCTCGATCGCCTCCGACATGACGGCGATCGTCCGCTCCATGGCGGACAGCTCCTCCTCGGACCGCAGCCGAGCCGCCAGCAGGCTCGCCGACCCGTCGAGAATCATGCGGAACGAGATCAACTCCGCCATCGAGACGTTGTCGAACTGGACGAGCCGGGTCATCTCCTTGGTCAGACCGGCCGGTGAGAACGGCAGGATCTCCGGGCCGTTCGGATCACCCGGGCGGGAGCGGACCAGGCCACTGCTCTCCAGCACCCGCAGGGCCTCGCGCACGGTGGGCCGGCTCGCCCCGAACTGGGTCACCAACTCCCGCTCGCTGGGCAGCCGTTGACCGGGCTTCAGATCACCACGCACGATCGCCTGCTCGATCTGCTCGACGATGCGCTGGTAGAGCCGTACCGGTGAGACCTGCCGGAACTGTGCACCGTCACTCATGGCTGCTTCCCTTCGAGCGTGGTACATGTCGACTTCTCCCCGGGCTCACCGGGGACGCTGTCCGGCCAGTGCGGAACCGCCTCGGCGGGCCGGTTCTGTTCGTACCACGCCGCCGCCCTCAAGACGCCGAGATCGTCGAAGCGGCGGCCCGCGATCTGTACCCCGATGGGCCGACGGTCTACCGTAAAGCCGCAGTTGACGGTCGCCGCGGGCTGCCCCGACATGTTGTACGGCGCGGTGAAACCGATGTGGGCCATGGTTTTCGCGTCCCCCGTGAACGGCATCGGCTGCTCGGCCGGAAACGCCGCCACCGGAGCCACCGGCGAGAGCACCAGATCGTACGGGTCCGTCGCCGCCACGGTCCGCGCCTGAATGCTCATGATCTGCTGGTAGCACTGGAGCACCCTCGTGCCCGGTACGTCCGCGCCTTCCTGACACCACCGGATGATGTGGGGGTGCACGCGCAGCCCGGCCTCGGGCGTCAGCGCGCGGAAGTCGTTCCAGGACCGCACCCGCCAGAACAGATCCAGGTCGTCCAGGAGGTCCTGGCCCATAAACGGCTCCACGGGCTCCACGACGGCGCCCGCCGCCTGAAAGACCGCGGCGGCGCGGTTCACCGCGGCGAGGATCTCGGCGTCGCACGGCTCCCCGCAGCCGGCGTCCAGGTGCACCCCCACCCGCAGGCCGCGCACCTCGCCGGCCGGTGCCGACCAGTCGATGTCCTGCGGTGGCAGGCTGGTCCAGTCCCGGGGATCCGGCCGGCTCAGGACACGCATGAACAGGGCCGCGTCCGCCACGGTGCGCGTCAGCGGACCGGCGGCGCGCCCCAGGTACGGGGCGTCCAGCGGGATCCTCCCGTAGCTGGGCTTGAGCGTGGCGAGGCCCAGCCAGGTGCCCGGCAGCCGGATCGATCCCCCGATGTCGGTGCCCACGTGGAGTGGACCGTAGCCCGCGGCGGCCGCGGCCCCCGCACCGGAGCTGGAACCGCCCGTGGTCCAGGCGGCGTTCCAGGGGCTGCGCGAAATGCCGTGCCGGCTGGAGACCCCGGAGGAGAGCATGCCCCAGTCCGGCATCACGGTCGACCCGAGGACCACCCCGCCGGATTCGAGGACCCGCGCGGTGATGGGCGCGTCCGCCTCGGGGACGACCGGCTCGGTCCCCGCGTTGCCCGAGGGCATGGGGACACCCCTGCGGGCGACGTTCTCCTTCAGCGTCACGGGCACGCCGTCGATGGGCCCGAGCGGTTCCCCCGAGGCCCATCGGGCCTCACTGGCCTGGGCCGCCTTGCGGGACTGGTCCGGATCCCGCACCCAGAACGCGTTGAGCACACTCTCGCGCGCCTCGATGACCGACTGGACGGCGTCGTGGACCTGGACCGGCGACAACGTGCCGTCGGCGAATCGGGCCACCATCTCGACGGCCGGCATGGTGGCCGGGCCCTGTTCCGTGAGCACCCGCAGTCTCCTTCTCTCCCGGCTACCGCTGGGAGGTGCCTCCTGGCGGTAGCCGGGAAATTCGAACCCTTGACAAGAGCAATTTAAGTCGCCACGGTACCTGGCAAATGAGCTTACTGGTCAGGCCAGTCACAACGAAAGGCGGCGTTCATGACGCGGGACCCTGAGGTCGTGCGGCTTGTCGTCATACCGGGTGACGGGATCGGCCCTGAGGTCGTCGCGGCGACCGTGCCCACGCTCCGGACCGCGCTGGAGGCCGAAGGCCACCGGCCCGATGTGACCTCGTACGACTGGGGAGGCGAGCGGTACCTCCGGCAGGGCGCGGCGATGCCGGCCGATGCGGCCGACCTCGTCAGGAAGACGGACGCCGTGCTGTTCGGTGCCGTCGGACGTCCCGATGTGCCGGAGCACGAACACCTGGTGATCGTGCGCGAGAACACCGAGGGCGAGTACGTTGCGCGACGTCCGGCACCATACGGCCGACCTCGGCGGCAACGCCACCACGGCGGAGGTGACATCCGCCGTCCTGCACACGATGGAAAGCCAGGGATGGTGCGTATGAGATATACCAGGCGGCTGGTGCGGGGGACCGGGACCCTCGCGGCCACGTTCGCATGCCTGCTGCTGGCAGCCTGCTCGGCCGGGTCCACGGCATCCGGCGGCACCGGAAAGAACGCCCTGAACATCGGCCTCACCGCCGAGCCGGCCAACTTCGACTTCACCAAGACCGAAGGTGCCGCCATTTCGCAGGCACTGCTCTACAACGTCTACGAGAACCTGGTGAAGCTGGACCAGTCCGGGAAGATACGGCCGCAACTGGCCACCTCGTGGACCCTGTCCAAGGACCGCAAGACGTACACCTTCCACCTGGTGAAGAACGCCAGGTTCAGCAATGGCGCACCCTTCACGGCAAAGGACGCCGCGTTCTCCATCGAACGTGTCAGCTCCGACTGGACGATCGCGCAGAAGGCCCAGATGGACGTCGTCGACACGGCGCGGGCGGTGTCGCCCACCGAGCTGAAGGTCACCCTGAAACGGCCGAGCAACGACTGGCTGTACCGGATGACCACCCGCGTCGGCGCGATGTTCAGCCGGACCGGCGTGGACAAGCTGGCCACCGAACCGGTGGGCACCGGTCCGTATGCGGTGAGGAAGTGGAACCGCGGCGACTCGATCACGCTCGCCCGCCGTCATGACTACTGGGGGCGCGAGCCGCACTTCGCGTCGGTCACCCTCAAGTACTTCAAGGACCCGACGGCCATGAACAACGCGCTGCTCACGGGCACCATCAACGTGATCGGCACGATGCAGTCCCCGGATTCTCTGTACCGCTTCGCCAACAACCCGAAGTACAAGGTCATCGAGGGCACGACCAACGGCGAGGTGATCCTCTCCCTCAACAATGGCTCGGGCCCGCTGAAGCATCCGAAGGTCCGCCAGGCAGTCCGCTACGCCATCGACCACAAAGCCCTGATGGACACCTGCTGGGCGGGCCGCGGCAAGCTCATCGGCAGCATGGTCCCGCCGACCGACCCGTGGTACCAGAACCTCACGAACGAGTATCCGTACAACCGCGACAAGGCCAGGAAGCTCCTCGAGGAGTCCGGCCAGGCCGGTCGTACGCTGCGGCTGCGGCTTCCGACGCTGCCCTATGCCACCGCATGCGGCACCGTGGTCAAGAGCCAGCTCGAACAGGCCGGGTTCAAGGTCAAGCTCGACCAACTGGAGTTCCCCGCCGCCTGGTTGACCACCGTGTTCAAGAACGCCGACTACGACATGTCCATCATCAGCCATGTGGAACCCCGCGACATGCAGGCGGTGTTCGGGAGCAAGACCTCCTACACCCGCTACGACAGCCCTGAATTCCGCGCGCTGCTGAAGAAGGCGGACCAGGGCACCCAGCAGGAGCAGATCACCGCCATGCGGGCGGCTGCCCGGCTGCTGTCCAAGGACGCCGCGGCCGACTGGCTGTTCCTGCTCCCGAACCTGATGGTGGCGAACAAGGACATCACCGGTCTGCCGGTGAACACCGTCTCCGAGTCACTGGATCTCACCGGCCTGGGCCGGTCATGAAAGGCGGCCTCAACCCATGATCGTCCGTCTGGCGCAGCGGATCGCGATCCTCCTGGCCAGCCTTGCCGTGAGCTCCGTCCTGGTGTTCGCGTTCATGGCGGTCCTGCCGGGGGATCCGGCGCGCGTCGCACTCGGCACCAGCGCCTCGGACACCGCGGTGGCGCAACTGCGCGAGCAGTTCGGGCTCGACCGGCCGCTCGTGGAGCAGTATCTGAGCTGGATCCACGGACTGGTGACCTTCGACCCGGGCAACTCCTACATCTCACACACGCCGATCGGCCCGCAGATCTCCGACCGCCTCCAGGTCACCCTGTGGCTCGTCGGCACCGGGATGGTGATCGCCTGCATCGTGGCCATCCCCATGGGCATGGTCATGGCCGTGCGGCACCGCAAGCCGTCCGGGCTCATCCTCTCGGCCCTGTCCCAGATCGGCGTGGCCGTCCCGGCCTTCCTCGCGGGCATCCTCCTGATCACCGTGTTCGCGGTGGGGCTCGGGTGGCTGCCGGCGAACGGCTGGACACCCCCGGTGGAGGATCCGGTCCTGTTCCTCAAGCAGTTGGTGCTGCCCGCGCTGTCCCTCGGCGTGGTGCAGGGGGCAGTGCTCACCCGCTATGTCCGCAGCGCCGTGCTCGATGTCCTCAGGGAGGACTATCTGCGCACCGCTCGCGCCAAGGGACTCCGTCCGACGCAGGCGCTGCTGCGGCACGGCCTGCGGAACGCGGCGGTGCCCGTGGTCACCGTCCTGGCGCTGCAACTCGCCACGCTGCTGGTGGGCGCCGTCGTCATCGAACGGGTCTTCGTCATCCCCGGGCTCGGGAGCCTGCTGCTGGACAGCGTCTCCAACCGCGACCTCATCCTGGTGCAGGACGTGGTCATGATCATCGCAACGGCGGTGCTGCTCGTGAACTTCCTGGTGGACATCGTCTATCTGCTGATCGACCCGCGGCTGAGGGTGGGTGCGTCATGAGTGCTCCGAACACCGAAGCCGCCGTCGCGTCCGCGGCGCCCGAGGGCCGTCGGCGGCGCCGCCCGGTGCCGGGCAGCCTCCTGGTGGGCGGTCTCATCGTCGTGGCCGTACTCGGCATGGCGCTGCTGTCCTTCGTGTGGACCCCGCACGACCCGACCCTGGTGAACCCCGCGGCGCGGCTGGAGACACCGTCGTCGGAGTACTGGTTCGGCACGGACAAATTCGGCCGCGACGTGTTCAGCCAGATCATGATGGGCTCGCGCACCACACTCTTCGTCGGCTTCGTGGCGGTGGGCGTCGCCGCCCTGGTCGGAGTGGTACTGGGCATCGTCGCCGGAATGGCGCCCGGCTGGTTCGGCGAGCTGCTCATGCGCGGCAACGACCTGATTCTCGCCTTCCCGGCGCTCCTGCTGACCATCATGTTCTCCGCCGTGTACGGCGCCGGCACGCTGGTCGCGATGATCGCCATCGGCATCGCGTCCATCCCCCATTTCGCCCGGCTGATCCGCGGCGGCACGTTGCAGGTCATGCGGACCGAATACGTCATCGCCGCGCGCGCGGCGGGCCGCGGACCGTTCGCGATCGCCCTGCGGCATGTCCTGCCCAACGTCAGCGGTCTCGTCATCGTGCAGGCGTCGGTCGGATTCGCCATCGCCGTACTCGCCGAAGCCGCGCTGTCCTTCCTGGGCTTCGGAACCCCGCCCCCCACACCGTCCTGGGGCCGGATGCTTCAGGAGAGCCAGGAGATGCTGTCGATCGCCCCCCGGCTCGCCGTGTTCCCGGGCATCGCGATCGCGGTGGCGGTGCTCGGATTCAATCTGCTCGGTGACGGCCTGCGCGACCGCTTCGACCCCAAGATGGAGGACCGCCGATGACCCCGGCACCCGACACCGCACCGGCCTCCGCAGCGGGCTCCCCCGACTCTCCCGGCTCGCCCGATGACGTATTGACCGTGCGGAACCTGGACGTCGCGGTGGGCGGCCGCAAGCTGGTCGAAGACGTCGACTTCACCATCCGGGCGGGCGAACGGGTCGGGCTGATCGGTGAGTCGGGCTCGGGCAAGTCGCTGACCGCGCTGAGCGTCATGGGCCTGCTTCCCGAGGAGCTCCGGGCCACGGGTTCGGTGCGGCTCGCCGGAGTCGGCCACGACCTGGTGGGGGCCGACGAGGCGCGGATGTCCCGGGTGCGGGGCAAGGAGATCGCCATGGTCTTCCAGGAGCCCATGACCGCTCTGAACCCCACGATGAAGGTCGGGCGGCAGATCGCCGAGGTACTGCTGATCCACCGGACCAGGCCCGACCGCGCGTCCGCTCGCGCCGCCGCCGTGGAACTCCTCGCCCAAGTGGGACTTCCCGATCCCGCGGTCGCCGCCGACGCCTACCCGCACCAGTTCTCCGGCGGCCAGCGGCAGCGCGTGGTGCTGGCCATCGCCCTCGCGAACGACCCCGCGCTGCTGGTCTGCGACGAACCCACCACCGCACTCGACGTCACGGTGCAGGCGCGGGTGCTCGACCTGATCGTGCGGGGCGTCCAGGACCGCAGGTCGGCCATGCTCTTCATCACCCACGACCTGGCCGTGGTGGCCACCGCCTGCGAGCGGGTCATGGTCATGTACGGCGGGCGGGTGGTCGAGTCCGGCCCGGTCCGGGAGGTGTTCACCCGCCCCCGGCACCGCTACACCCAGGGCCTGATCGGCGCCTCCGACCTGACCGTGGTCGACGACCGCGGCCGGCTGGTCACCATCGGCGGGTCGGTGCCGCCCGCGGGAGAGTTCCCCGCGGGATGCGTCTTCAGGAACAGATGTGCCCAGGCGACCGAGGTGTGCGCCACCCGGCCGGAATGGGTCGCGACCGGGCCGGACTCCGGCTATGCCTGCTTCCACCCGGTGTCCGGGAGCGGCACACCCGGGACCGGCACCCCCACCAACCAGGAGGCCGGCCGTGGCTGAGCAGCCGACCAGCGCCCCCCTCGCCCCCGGGCCGCGGACCGGACCGGCGGATGCCATCAGCGTCCGCGACGTCACCCGCGACTACCGGCGGCCTCGTACCTCGCTGCGCCACCCCAGCCCGCCGGTGCACGCGCTGCGCGGTGTCAGCTTCGCCGTCCCCGCGGGGCAACGGTTCGGCATCGTGGGCGAGTCGGGGTGCGGCAAGTCGACCCTGCTGCGGATTCTGGCCGGGCTCGACCGCCCCACCAGCGGCAGCGTCGCGATCGACGGCCGGGACATCACCGGGCTCCGGGAGAGACAGCTCCGGTTCGTCCGCGAGCGGCTCCAGCTCGTGTTCCAGGACCCGATGAGTTCGCTGGACCCGCGCATGCGCGTCGGCGACATCGTGGCCGAACCACTCGTCGCGCAGGGGCACGGGAACCGCCGGGAGCGGGTGGCCGAGCTGCTCGAGGCCGTCGGCCTGCGAGCCGACGCGGCCGACCGGTATCCGCACCAGTTCTCCGGCGGCCAGCGGCAGCGCATCTCGATCGCACGGGCTCTGGCCCCCCGTCCGAAGATCATCGTGGCCGATGAGCCGGTGAGCGCACTGGATGTGTCCGTACGGGCCCAGGTCCTCAACCTCATCGCCGACCTCGTCGACGAGTTGAACCTCACGCTGGTCTTCGTCTCCCACGACCTGTCCGTGGTCCGCCATGTGTGCGACCGGGTCGCGGTCATGCACAACGGGCAGATCGTGGAGACCGGGGCCACCGAGCAGGTGTACGAGGACCCGCGGCATTCCTACACACGCAGGCTGATCTCCGCCGTTCCCACTCTGGGCAAGGCACTGTCCGGAGTGTCGGCGGCCGACCTCAACCGGGAGTACCAACCGTGACGACCCATGCCGAACCCGCCGGCGAAAGCCCCGTGGCGAAGGAGTTTCCCGAGGGTCTTCCCATCGGCGACACCTGGGTGGAGGCACCCGCCACCGAGGACGTCCGTTTCCCCTATGACGGGACGCTCGTCGCACGGGCGCCGGTCGGGGACACCGCTCTGGCCCGCCGCGCCCTCGACGCGGCCCTCGCGGTCCGCGAGCGCGTCGGCCGGCTCCCCTCGCATGTACGCCGGACGGCGCTGCTCGCGACGCACGAGGCGGTCGCCTCCCGGCGCGCGGACTTCGAGCGGCTCCTCGTCCTGGAGACCGGCAAGCCGCTGGTCGACTGCCGGGTCGAGGTGGACCGCACCCTGCTGACCCTGGTGACGGCGGCCGAGGAAGTGGCCCGGCTGCACGGGGAGACGGTGCCGCTGGACCTGCTGCCGTCGGGGGAGGGGCTGCTCGGCTTCTGGACCCGCAAGCCGATCGGCGTGGTGGTGGGCATCGCGGGCTTCAACTACCCGCTGCTGCTCGCCGCGCACAAGATCGCGCCGGCGCTGGCCGCCGGCTGCCCGATCATCGCCAAGCCCGCCCCGCAGACCCCGCTGGCCACTCTGTGGCTGGTGCACCTCCTCCGTGCGGCCCTGCACGCCGACGGCGCACCACAGGCCGCGGTGCAACTGGTGACCGGCGGCCCCGAGGTGGGCATCGCGCTGACCACCGACCGCCGGATCGGAGCGGTGTCCTTCACCGGTTCCGCCACCGTCGGCCACCAGATCGCCCGGGACGCGGCACCCACCAAGGTGCTCCTCGAACTCGGCTCCAACGCCGCCCTGGTGGTGGCCGCCGACGCCGACCTCGACGCCGCCGCCGACGCGGTGGTGCGCGGCGGGTACTACGCCTCGGGCCAGGCGTGCATCAGCGTGCAGCGGGTCATCGTGGTGGACTCCGTGCGGAAGGAGTTCGTGGCCCGCCTGACGGAGCGAGTGGCCCAGGTGACCGTCGGCGACCCCCGCGATCCGCGGACGCGCGTCTCGGCACTCATCGACAAGCGGTCGACCGAGCGGGTGCGCGCGTGGCTGGACGAGGCGGTGGAGGCGGGGGCGTCGCTGGTGGCCGGAGGATCGGTCACCGATGGTGTGATCGAGCCCGCCCTGCTGCTCGATGTGGACCGGGCCCTCGCGGTCTGGGACGAGGAAGTGTTCGGCCCCGTGGTCGCCGTACGGTCCGTCCCCGATCTGGAGACCGCCTTCGACCTGGTCAACGACTCGCGCTACGGATTGCACGCGAGCGTCTACACCAGCGCCCTGGACACCGCGTTCGCCGCTCTGGACCGCCTGGAGGTGGGCGGAGTGGTCGTCAATGAGGTTCCCGGTTTCCGTTCCGATGTCATGCCGTACGGCGGTGTGAAGGACTCCGGGGCCGGACGGGAGGGCCCGAGGTTCGCCATCGAAGAGCTCACCGTGACCCGTATGGCAGTGATCCGTCCGACGACGAAGAAGCCGTGAGGACCATGCAGGACAACGACCGCACCAATGGGGTGAACAGCTACTCCCGTCTGTTCCGGCTCGACGGCCGCAAGACGGTCGTGGTGGGTGCCGGCAGCGGTATCGGCCGCGAGAGCGCCCTGGCGCTCGCCGCGCACGGCGCCACCGTGGTGTGCGCCGACCGTGACCTGAAGGCGGCCGAGGAGACGGCGTCGCTGGGCCAGGAGATGTCGGCGTACGCCCTCGACGTGCTCGACGGCGAGGCGGTCGCGCGTGCCGCCGAGGAGCTCGGCGCCGTCGACGTCCTCGTCTTCACCGCCGCGACGAACGTGCGCAAGCACCTGCTCGACTACACGGCGGACGAGTTCGACCGGGTCGTGGGGCTCAATCTGCGCGCCTCCTTCGACCTGGTGCGGGCCTTCGGCCGCGGCATGGCCGAACGCGGCCGCGGGAGCATCATCGGCTTCAGCTCGATCCGTTCGGTGGCCGTCGAGCCGGGCCAGGGCGTGTACGCGGCCACGAAGGCCGGCCTCGTCCAGATGCTGCGCACCGCGGCGGCCGAGCTGGGCCCGTCGGGCGTGCGGGTCAACGCCGTCGCTCCGGGAGTCGTCGACACACCGCTGACCGCGCAGATCCGGTCCGTGCCGGAGTGGTCGGATGCCTACGCGTCCAAGAGCGCCCTGGGCCGCTGGTCCCGGCCCGACGAACTGGCGGGCGCCGTGGTCTATCTGGCGTCGGACGCGTCGTCCTTCGTGACGGGCAGCCAGCTCTTCGTGGACGGAGGCTGGACGGCGATCGATGGACGCTATACGCCGCCTAGCTGACCCGGCAAGGACACGAGGGCTCACCACCGTTCCTTCCGGCGGCGGGCCCTCGCGCGTGAGCGGGTCAGTCGACGCGCTCGAAGGGCTCCGTGCCCTCTTCGTCCGGCGCGACGTCGAAGACGACCCTCCCGAGCTTGCCGGTGAACGCGAACTCACCCTCGTGGCCGGGCGAGGAGGGCGACAGGATGTCCCGGCCGACGTCGAGGCCCTGCCATCCGAAGAAGTGCGGCAGGACCCGCGGCATGTCCGTCACACCGGCCGGCATTCCGGACATGTACAGACGGCCGACGCCCCGCACGTCACCGGTCTTGATGAAGTGGTAGACCTCGGGCGCCCGCAGATCGAGCAGTTCGAAGAGGGTCGGCATGATGTCGCTGACATGGTGGAACTGCTGCCGGTTCTCGTCGGTGCGCGACAGCCCGCGGGGCCAGTTCACGATGAGCGGACAGCGGACGCCACCCTCGTGGGTGTTCTGCTTGTAGCGCTTGAACGGTGTGTTGCCCGCCTGCGCCCAGCCCCAGGGGTAGTTGGCGTGCGCGCGCGTGGTGCCGATCTCGTCGATCCGCGCGAGCAGCTCGTCGAAGCCCTCGGAGAGGCCGTTCTGGAACGCGGTGGGGTTGAGGGACCCCTGCTGCCCGCCTTCCTGGCCGGCCCCGTTGTCCGCGAGCAGGATGGTGATGGTGTTCTCCATCTGCCCTATCCGCATCAGGAACTCCATGAACCGGCCGATGTGGTGGTCGGATTGGTCGAGCATCGCCGCGTAGGTCTCCTGCGAATTCGATCGCCCGGTCCACCAGGTCCTCACTGAGGTGATAGCCCTCTTCCGGGGTCTTCGGCGGAGCCACGGCGTGGTTGTCGTAGAACAGCGACGGGTGCGCCGTGCCGGCGCTCCGTCAGCGTGGCGGGGGCAGGTCCGCCGCGCAGCGGAACCCCATGTGCCCGGTGCTGCTGTCGGGTGTGTTGGAGGTGCGCGCGGCGACGCGGTAGCGGTTGCAGTACGAGGCATGGCACAGGTAGGACCCGCCGCGGATCACCTTCGCCTCACCGGTGGGAGGTCCGGCCGGGTCCCAGCGGGTCTCCGGGCGGTCGGCCGCGTGCCAGGTGGTGCTCCACCAGTCGGAGCACCATTCCCACACATTGCCCGATGTGTTGTACACGCCGAGGTTGTTGGGCCGGTAGGACTTGACCGGCGCGGTTCCCAGATACCCGTCCTCACCCGTGTTGACTTGCGGGAACTTCCCCTGCCAGATATTGCAGCGGTGCTGCCCCCGGGGCAGGAGCTCATCCCCCCACGGGAAGCGGGCGCGCTCCAGGCCGCCACGCGCCGCCACCTCCCACTCCGCCTCCGTGGGCAGGCGCTTGCCCGCCCATGCCGCGTAGGCGGAAGCGTCACGCCAGGAAACGTGGACGACGGGGTGGTTCGACAGATCGGTCCATGACGACCCCGGCCCGTAGGGCGCCCGCCAGCACGCCCCGCCCACCGCGAGCCACCAGGGCGCCTGTGCCACCGTGCCGTCGCGCACCAGGTGCCGGGCGTCGGGGTGGACGAGTGCGTAGAACACGAAGGACCAGCCGTAGCGCTCGGCATCGGTCCGGTAGCCGCTGCTGCGCACGAACGTCGCGAACTGTCTGTTGGTGACAGCGGTCGCGTCGATGAGGAACGGCGACAGCCGCACCGCCCGGACCGGGCCCTCACCGTCCTCGGGAAACGCGTCGGCGTCGTCGCCTCCCATCAGATACGTCCCCGCGGGGACGCGCAGCATGGCGCGCAGTCCCTGCGCCCGGTCCCGATCCGGGGCCTGAAGCCGCACGGCGGACGGCTCGGGGATCTCCCGGTCACCCTCTGATGCGGGGGCGCAACAGGCTCCTGACATCGCTCCTCCAACCGTGGCCGCTGCTACTCGCCCGACGCAAGGTCTCCTGAGATGACTGGTCTGGCCAGCTTCATATTCAGGCTAGTTGAAAGAGTCTGTTTCGGTCCGAATCCCGCTGTCAAGGGAGTCATGGAGCCGCGGGGACGGCACGTGGAGCGGTACGTTCGGCTACCCGTAGCGGAACGAACCCGCCAGAAAGGTGGATCGTCCGCGCCGCGTGTTCGCGGCCTGCTCCGCGCTCACCGCAGGGCCGTTGTCCGCGGGATGTGGTCGGTTTCGCGCTGGGCGGCGTACCAGCCCAGTGCGCGCACCATGGCCTTGTGCGGCGTGGGCGGGAGCAAGGGGGCGAGGGTGTCCCAGGTCTTGTCGACGAGTTCGCGGGCCTCGGCCATGCACGCGTCGAGGGCTCCGCTGCGCGTCAGCAGGTCGGACGCCCGGAGCGCACCGCTGTCGGAGCACTGCCGGAGGGCGTCGCGCAGGCGTTTGCGGTCGGCGGTGTCGAGGAGGCCGGTGGCGTGGGCCACGGGGTAGGTGACCTCGCCGTTGTGGAGGTCTTCGGCGGGGGAGCGGGTGGAGATGCCCTGCCGGTGTTCGTCGGGGGTGCACTGCCCGTACAGGTCGAAGACGTCGTCGGTGATCTGGTAGGCGATTCCGACGGCCTCGAAGTACTCGCAGATCGCTGCGAGTTGCCGCTCGTCGGCGCCGCCGAGGATCGCCGAGACCTCGGCGGTGCTGCGGACGAGCATGCCCGTCTTGAGCCGGTGGGCGGTGCGGATCTGGTCGAGGAGGGGGCGGGCGTCACCGGTTGCCACGGCTTGGTCGAACGCGGTGTGGTGCCCGGCGAGGTCGAGGGCCTGACCGGCGTGGGCGGCACGCAGATCCCGCAGATAGAGCCGGTAGATGCGCAGCATGGTGGCGGGGTCGGCCTGCGGGACGCGCTGAATGAGGGCGTCGAAGGTGTAGTAGCCGAGCGTGCCGGCGGTGATCGCGGGAGCGGTGCCGAAGATCTCGTGGACGCTCGGACGGCCGCGCCGGGTGGGCGAGTTGTCCTGGATGTCATCGATGACCAGCGCCGAGACATGGAGCAGCTCGGTGACCGCGGTCAGCGGCCGGTAGGGCTCGGGGTCGGCGCCGAGAAGGCAGAGGACGGCCGCGGCCACGTAGGGGCGCCAGGAGCGTCCGGGGTTGTCCAGCAGGTGCAGAAGGGGCGCGGCGACCGCCTGGTGGAGGCGGATCCGGGCGGCGCTGTCCAGGTCCGTTCCGCCGCTGGTGCCGGTGAGCAGACCCAGCGCGGTCTCGTCGGTGGCATCGGTGGAATACAGCGCGGCGGCTTCCGTGCGGGCGATGTCATGGGTGCGGCGCATGTAGTGCTCGATATCGCCGATGGTGTTGGTCGGGAGGGTCTGAAGAAATGCCGTCCCGGCCACCGACGTGTTTCCCATGACGCCGCGCACGGTGGCGGGGCTCTCCCAGAAGGCGCGTCCCACGATCAGGGTGCGGACCTCGCCCTCCGCCGCCGGAGCGATCACCTCGACATCCAGGCCGAGGTCGGGGACGCGCACGCGCACCGCGGTGGGGTAGGTGTTGAGGGTGGCCAGGGAGGTCCAGTGGCGGACGGGCTGCCAGTCCACGTCGTGGTAGCTGACGCCGCCGTCCGGGGCAACCGCCGTGGCGCGGGTGAATTCCAGCGTGGTGGCGCCCGTGGCGGGATCGGTGTTGCGCGCGTGGATGGAGCTGATCTCCCAGCCGTTGCCGAGCTGGATACCGGCCCACTCCCAGGTGTGGTCCGGTGTTCCCGGGGTCCGCTCGACGTCGTAGTAGGTGCTGCCCCAGTCCTGCTCGAACCAGGCGTGCCCCTCCACTTGTCCATGGGTGCCGTCCGCCCGACGCAGGGTCCCATGGGCGTGCAGCCGGGGCACGAAGTACGACGTCATCGCGTCCGCGTAGGTCGGAAGCCGCCCCGGATAGCGCCCCCGGGCGTCGAACTGCGGGACCGCCGCCTTGACGGGGGTGAGGAGAAGCTCGAAGCGTTCCCTGTCCTGGTAGGCCAGGCGGTATCCGCCCTCTTCCGTACGGCGCAGCGCGGCCACCTCCCCGAAGGACATGTCCAGCGTTTCGGCCGACCCCACCACCGGCTCGGGCAGCAGCCGGTCGGGCAGCAGCGGGCCCTCGGCAAGGGCCTCCGCCAGGGCCTCGCGGACCCGGTGATCCTGCGCGGTGTCGCCACGGAGCGCCTCGCGGACCGCACGGTGCATGGTGGGCGTGAGCCAGGCTCCGTGGGAGACCCCTGCCGGTCCCGAGCACGTGGACACCATGCCGTACCCGGGACCGGCCGCGCGGTCCCGCATATCGTGGTGTTTCAGGACGCTGACCATCCACGTGTACTCGTCGCCGCTCTCATCCCGCAGATGCCCGTTGAGATACCACCCTTCGGCACCGGCCGAAGGGTGCGGCAGGCCCATGGGCGCTGAACCGGCGGTGTGCTGCGGTACGGCCTGCGAAGGGCCCTGCGCCGGGGGATGGGACGCGGAGATGGTCATGCCGGAAACCTAGACGTCCGCAACCCCCTCACCGGGTGACGCCGTACCGGCCCCACCTCATCGGATGACAGCGCGGTCCGGATTTCGGGTCGTCACCGTGCCCTCGGCGCCGCCCGCTCGTTATAGCGGGACGCCAAGGGGAGGAGGCCCTCGATGGAGGTGACCGGCGTGTACCACGCCTACGGCCGGCGTGCGGTGCTGGGCGGGGACGGCCGATCGGTCCCGTGGTCTCCCACCTGGCCTCCGCCGCCGTGGCCGCCTACGCGACCATCCTCACCCGTACCTTCTGGGCACCCGAGCAGCCCACCCTGCTCGCCGCCGCCCTCTTTTGCGCCGGTATCACCTATGCCCGCCGCACTCAGCGCCCTCCTCGCCGTCCACTGCCATACCCGGAACACCCTCGGCAAGACCGGACGGCCGCGCTCGTGGCGGCCCGTCGAACTCGTCCAGTCCGCTGGGCCGCGCCCTCCCCGGGCGGGACTCGCTCGGATTCCACCCGGGGGAGGGGCTGCGTTCAGGCCCGAGGAACTGGGCTCAGGCCGTGCCCGAGGGACTGGGCTCAGGCCGTGGAGATGGCGGCGTTCATCTCCCACATGAGCACCTCGGCGCCGTCGGGGCCGCCGGTGACGCGCTGGCCCTCCGCGCCGGTGACACGGACCGCGTCGCCGGTGGCCAGTGCTCCCGCGCCCTCCAGCTCGGCGCTGCCGCGCGCGATGAAGAGGTGGACGAAGGGAGCGGTGACGATCTCCAGGGTCTCGGCGGGGCGGATGCGGGCCACGTGCAGGGCGGCATGCTTCTGCCGGATGCCGATCGCCCGCTGGTTGCCGTGCTCGGGCATACCGGAGGCGAGAGTGGCCCAGCCGCCGAGGGCGAGTTCGTCGTTGATGTCGAGCTGCTCGTAGCCGGGGCGGATACCGGACTCGTCGGGGATGGTCCACATCTGGATGAAGTGGACGGGGTCATCGTGTTCGGGCCGGCCGGTAAGGGTCCAGGAGTCGTTCTTCTCGCTGTGCAGGATGCCGGTACCGGCGCTCATCCGCTGGGCGAGGCCGGGGTAGATCACCCCGTTGTGACCCTCGGAGTCCTGGTGGACGAGGCCGCCGTCGAGGACCCAGGTGATGATCTCCATGTCCCGGTGGGGGTGGGTCTCGAAGCCGGTGCCGGGGGCGACGACATCGTCATTGGAGACCAGCAGCAGCCCGAAATGGGTGTTCTTGGGGTCCCAGTGGCGCGAGAAGGAGAAGGAGTGATGGGAGTCGAGCCAGCCGGCGCGGGTGTGGAAACGCTCGTTGGCGCGCCGGATGTCGAGCAGGGAGGCCATGGTGGTGGTGTCCTTTCTGTCCGTGCGGCCGGGGGTGTCGACCCGGTGATGTAGTTGAACGTTATACAACATCGCGAGCCGAATCATTCCCGTCACTCCCGGTCGGCCGCATCCACGGCATCCCGCATTGAGTCGTCCGCGTGCGTCCGGGGCGTCGTTGCGTCCGTTGCCCCGGGGTGGCGCCCGGTCTGCCACAGGATGGCGCCCGTATGCCCATGACGCGCTCCCCGGCCTGATGGGCCCCGGCGGACTGTCGCTCTGCTGGCCAGCCCGCCCGGACACGTAAGCTAGCGCTATTGTCTAGAAGTGGAATTTTAGTTGATGATGTGAGCGCGGGACGCGGGCCATGCCCCAGGGCGACGGTGTGCATGCGATCCGGGCGACGGGAACAACCTTCGAGAAAACGGACCTCACCCCCATGACCACCACCCCCTCCACCACTACCGGGACGCTCGCCGACCCCGACACCCCCTTCGCGGTCGTCGACGTGCACAAGGCGCTGCGCAACATCGACCGCCTCGCGGCCAGGGCCGACCACCTCGGCGTCGCCTTGCGGCCGCACGTCAAGACGGCCAAGAGCCTTGACGTTTCCGCCCTGATGCACGGCGGTGCGCCGCACCCCGTCACCGTCTCCACGCTCGCCGAAGCCGAGGCGTTCGCCGACGGCGGCTACACCGACATCACCTACGCCGTCGGCATCGCCCCCCATAAACTCCCCCGTGTGATCGCCCTGTTGCGCCGCGGTGTCACCCTCCGCGTCCTGCTGGACAGCACCGAGCAGGCCGACTTCGTCGCGGAAGCCTCCCGCCGGGAGGGCATCGGCATTCCCACCCAGATAGAGATCGACTGCGACGGCCATCGCGGCGGTCTCAAGGCCGACGCCCCCGCCCTCGTCGACATCGGTCGCACCCTGCACGACGCCGGATGCCTGGACGGTGTGCTGGCCCATGCGGGCGAGTCCTACTTCGCCTACTCCGCGGAGGAGCGGCGACTGGCGGCGAAGAACGAACGCGACACCGCCGTGGCCGCCGCCGAGAAGCTGCGCGCCGCCGGGCTGCCCGTGGCCACCGTCAGCGTCGGCTCGACGCCCACCGCACACGCCGCCGAGGATCTCACCGGCGTCACCGAGCTGCGCGCGGGCAACTACGTCTTCTTCGATCTGGTCATGGCCGGTCTCGGAGTGTGCCGGATCGACGACCTCGCGCTGTCGGTCGTCGTCACCGTCATCGGACATCGCCCCGAGTACGGCTGGATCGTCACCGACGGCGGCTGGATGGCGATGTCCCGCGACCGCGGCACCGCGACCCAGCCGCAGGACCAGGGGTACGGCCTGGTCACCGACCTGGACGGGCATCCGATCCCCGGTCTGGTGATGAGCGCCGCGAGCCAGGAACACGGCACCATCACCGCCCGCGACGGCGCCGCCCTGCCCGATCTGCCCGTCGGCACCCGCCTGCGTATCCTGCCCAACCACGCCTGCGCCACAGCCGCCCAACACCGCGGCTACCACGTCATCGACAGTGGCCGCACGGCGACGGACGCACCCGTCGTCCAGGCCGTCTGGGACCGCATCAGCGGCTGGTGACGAGTCGGCGACGGGTCGGCCGGGCGCGGCCGACACCCGCGCGCGGACGAAGGGATCAGCGACCGGCGAGGTCGGGGGAGCGGTGGCGGACGGGACTGACCGACTCCAGTGCCGCGCCCAGCCGCAGGACGGTCGCCTCGTCGAACCAGCGGGAGACGAGCTGGACACCGATCGGCAGTTGGTCGCCGGAGGCCCCGAACGGCAACGACAGCGCGGGCAGGCCGGTGAGATTGAACGGCACGGTGGCGCGCATGATGCCGCTCGCCGGTACCGTCCGGTCCCCGGCACGGAACGTCCGCTGCGCATGGGGCGGGGCCGGTACGGGGCACACGGGGCACAGCAGCGCGTCGTAGCGCTCGAAGTATCCGGCGAACAGCGAACTGAGCGCCTCAACTCGCTGTTGCGCGGCGATGTAGTCGTCCAGCGACACCTCCGGAGTGTCGATCGTGTGTTGCATGGAGATGTGCAGTTCCGACTCGCGGCCGGCGGCCACTCGCCGAAAGTACGGCCCCGTCTCCGCGGCGAACAGGATGGCGCTCAGCTCGGTCCCGTCCACCGTCTCCAGGGTTTCCAGGGGAGCGGGTTCGACGGTGCAGCCGGCTTCGCGCAGCGCATCGGCCGCGGCCGAGACCGTGGCCACCACCTCACCGTCCACGGGACCGAATCCGGGCTCGGCCATCCAGCCGACGCGCAGCCCTGCCAACTCCTTCGGAGGGTCGGTGGGGGGCGGTGAATGCCGCACCTCACCATCCGCGCCGTCGGGTCCGGACAGCAGGCGCAGCGAGGTCGCGATGTCCCGCACGCTGCGCGCCATCGGACCGACGTGCCAGTAGCGACGGGGAACATCCGGCCAGTGTCCGGTGATCGGAATTCTGCCCCGGGTTGCCTTCAGTGCGACGATCCCCGTGTCATGCGCCGGGCCACGCACCGAGATGGCGATATCGCTGCCCAGCCCGAGCGGTGACATCCCGGCGGCGATCGCGGCCGACTCACCGCCACTGGAACCGCCCGGTGTTCGTTCCACATCCCAGGGGTTGCGGCACCGGCCGATGAGCAGGTTGTCGGTTTCGGTCCAGTAGGAGAACTCGGGCAGGTTCGTCTTGGCCAGCGGAATGGCACCGGCCGCCCGAAGCCGCGCCACCGCGGTCGCGTCCGCCGCCGCGACATGGTCGCGGAAGAGCACGGAGCCACGCGTGGTCACGACGCCCTCGACGTCCAGCGCGTCCTTGACCGTGAACGGCACACCGTGGAAGGGCCCGAGCGGGGCACCGGCCGCGACCGAGTCATCAGCGGCGCGTGCCGCGGCGAGCGCCTGCTCGGTGAGCACCGTCATCATCGCGTTGAGCCGTGGGTTGACCTCGTCGATCCGGTCCAGATGCGCCCGCATCACCTCGACCGCCGACACCTGCCGTGTTCTGATCAGTTCGGCCAGCTCGGTCGCGTCCCGGTAAATGGACCTGTCGATACTCATCCAACCTCCATGTGCTGCTGGGGAAATCAATACTGCGTCTGGTCAGCTCATGCGCTTCTCGAACCGAGGGGTGGGCACGGCCGGATTCGACGCGGGTGTGACCGGCGGCTGACGGAACACCCTTGTGAGGACGCCGAGTTGGGCGTCGATCGCGGCGAGAGTCCGCATGGCCACGGCCGATGGCGCGGCGTATGGCGAGTGCGTGCGCCGCCACCTCCTCGCGCCGCCGGCCCAGGTTCGGGTCGTCGGCGAGCGCGTCCGGCGCGGAGGTGATGGCGGCGGTGAGATCACCAACAGGTCCGGCGCAGCGCCGCAGGGCCGTCATGGCACGCAGCGCCCCGAGCGCCCCGATGTGCCGCCGTCGCCGTGCGGACAGCGCGTGAGGGAGGGGCAGCGCGGCGAGGACCCGCAGCGGTGCGGTGGTGACCTCCAGTTGCTCGACGCGGTGGCGCAAGCGCGCCCGGGCCAGATGGACGGCCCGCCCGTCGCGCCAGTCGGCTTCCAGCAGCTCGATCAGGGCGGCCAGCGTGGTGGCGGTGCGGGCCCGCACCGCCGAGGAGGTGCGGATCGGCAGCACCAGCCAGGACGCCGTAACACCGATGGCCGCGCCGACCGCGATCGCCGCCAGCCGGGTGTGCAGCAAGTCCCCCGGGCTCCGCCCGAACCAGTCGTAGAGGAGCGACAGCACAGCCGTGACACAGCCCGCCCAGTACGCGTAGCTCAACTCCCGCAGCCAGGTGCCCACCGTCAGCACTGCGAAGATCAGCACCACCACGGTGTCCGACCGGGGCCCGAACGATCCGGCGACCGCCCCCGCCACCACCGTGCCGACCGATGCGCCGACCGTTCGCCACACCCCCTTCACCAGCACATCCGCGCGGCTTCGCGCACCGCTGGAGACCAGGAACGCCGTGAGGACCACCCAGGCCCAGTGGGCCGGCCACAGCATCCGGCCCGCGATGAACGCCGCGGCCAGCGCGGCCGCCATCTGCAATGCCATCCGGGTGCCGGCCGGTATCCCGCGGCGCGCCGGACCGGCTGCCGTGACCACCTCGGCCGCCGGTGGCCTGCCGACGAGGCCGATACGTTGCGCCACCCACATCAGCAGCGTCCCCAGGCGACCGCGACCAGTGCCATCACCGCCGCCCACCCGGTCCGCTCGTGCCCGCCCACGGCCCCCGTGCCACCGGGCACGACCAGGACGGCGACCAGCGGCAATGTGACGAGAGTGCCCACCCGTGCGGCGCGGAGCCCGAACCGCCGCAACCAGATCGACCCAGCCACGGCCAGGACGAACACCACGTCACCCACCTGAGGATGGTGCCGGATCAGCGTGGTCAGCTCCGTTCCGCCGGCCGCCGCGCATGGCAGCACGGCGCATGACAGAAGCCGGTCCGTCCGGTCCAGGACCCGCTGTATCCGGCCGAGAGCGGAGGCGATCACGACGCACTGCACGATGCTGTCCACGTGCGGTCCGGCCTTCTGCTCGATGAGCAGCGCACAGCCGTACGCACCGAGCACGGTGGCCATGGTCACGGCGGTTGCCCGCAGGTGCATCCACTTCGGGTCGAAGTGCGGTGTCCGGCGCAGCGGCATCGAAAACGTAAGCATCACGTAGCATCACCGCCGATGGAATATGGGCGATCGGGCCTTCAGGTGAACCCTCCTCGACGGCCCCATGTCGGCCGGTGCCCTCGCCGCCGCCGACCGTCAGCAGCCGCAATCCCTGACCCGGGTCTTCGCCGAGCTCCAACGCGACGGCCTGATCAGCCGTACGCGTGACACCCGCGACGGCCGACAGCAGGTGCTGGCGATCACGCAGGCGGGCGACGAGGCCCTCGACCGCGACATGGCACAGCGCGACGCATGGCTCGACATCGCCCTGGCCGACCTCAATGAGACCGAGCGCCAGGTCCTGTTGCTCGCCGCCCGCCTGATGGACCGCCTGGCCGACTCCCCGGCCGTTCTGCCCGGTAGCTGACACCGTTCGGCCGGCGAGGCGGCGACGATTCGCGGGCACGGCGGGGAGCGGGCATCGCTGGGGTGCTCACGTTCCCCCTCTGTCTTCGCCCAAGTGCCGTGTTTCCGGCGGAAGTTCTGCCAGCAAGATCGAATAGCTGCTTTAATTGGCGTAGCTGATCGTGAGTCCCGGCCCTCGGAAGGCAGCCATGGTGTCCCCCGTCCTCTACCAGTCCCGCTCCCGTGCCGACGTCCCGTTCGAGGCTGCCGCCGACGCCGGCGTTCTCCGCGTCATGTCCGACTCCCGTACTCCGGTGTTTCTCACCGTGCACGCACGTGGCCGCCGCAGGTACGGCTACTGGCAGCCGTACGACCATGCCGCCGACAGGGGAGGCTGCTACGTCGCTCTGCCCACCCCCGTATGCGACAGGCTGTACTCCCAGGGGCGGATCACCCTCGGTGACCCCCTCGTGGATCCGGGCAAGACCACGTACCGCGTCCGGCCCGCCAATGACCCGGTCGCGCCGGTGCGCATCCCGGTGGCGCCCCTGCCCGCGGTGGCGGCGGCACAGACACTTGCTGCGTGACGCTCCGGCGCGTCTTCCCCGTCGGCCCACCCGGCCGGAAACGTTGGCTGCCAGGCTTGCACGGTGGGCCGGACGACGACCTCGCTGATGTCGACGCCGGCGGGCTGCTCGATGGCGTATCCGATCGCCGACGCGATGGCGGCCGGCTGGATGGCAATCTCGTCGCGCTGTCGGGCTGCCGTCGCCGCTGCCTGTCGCGACCATCGCGTCGAAGCCCTGCGCGCTTGGAAACGCCTCTTCCTGGACTACGTCACCGCGAAATTCGGCATGGCCGACGCGTTGCGTGCCATCGCCGCCGAGGGAAGCAACCCCTACGGCCACAGCCGGGAGATGGTCCAGGCTGCCATCCCCGCCCTGATGGACGCGTGTGCAGCCGCCGGGACGATCCGCACCGACATCAGCCCCACCGATATGGGCGCCGCCCTCGAAGGCATCGCCCTCACCTCGGGCATGCCCGAACACCGGGAGCGGGCCGAGCGCCTACTCGACCTCACGCTGGACGGACTGAGGGCCCGTCCGTGATGGCGCGGGCTCGGAGTCTCGATGCGACAGCGGATCGGGAGGCACCGGGCCGTCGCCGCCGAGCCGTCGGCCCACTGGCCCGGTTCGTGGTCAGGGGGCCAGTGGGCGGCGGCGGCGGCGACGGCGGCGGCGACGGCAGAATTGTCCAGGGCGCGCCAGGGCAAGCGGCAAGCTCGATATCGGCCGGCTATGGCCGGCCGCCGCCCGGTGTGCGGCCGTGATGGACAGGCTCAGGCGGGCAGCTTCGTGTCGACGATGAAGCTGATCTCGATGACCTGGCCGGGGAAGGTCAGTTCGGTGACGCCGAGGACCGTGCTGACCGGGCGGTGGTCGCCGAAGTACGCCAGGTTGCCCTCGGCGGTCGCCGCGGCGCGCTGTAGCAGGTTCACCACATACAGGGTCTGCGAGATGACCTGGTTCCGGGTGACGCCGTAGTGGTCCAGGACCTTGTCCAGGTTGATGTAGGTCTGCTCGAGCTGGGCCGCGAAGTCGCCCGCGTAGCGGAACTCACCCGTCTCGTCGAGCGAGAGCTGTCCCGAGACGTGGATGAGATCGCCGGACCTGATCGCCTGCGAGTAGCCGAAGTCGCTCTCGGCCGGCACGTGGTGATTGAAGACATCGTGGGTGGCCAATGGTGCTCGCCCTTTCTTTCATGCTCTCTTATAGTTACTGGGGAACTGTAGGAGAGTGGAAGCCGACCTGGAAGAACGCACTTTTCGGTGACTGGGGAACCTGATGGTGACCAAGCAACTGCTCAAGGGCCTGCCCGAGGACGCGGACCTGAGGCGCGCGGACTCTCTGGCACGGGAGATCTTCTCGGACGTCGCCAATAAGTGGGCGTTCCTGATCATCGAGGCGCTCGGTGAGCGAACTCTGCGCTTCAGTGAGTTGCGGAAGGACGTCGAGGGCGTCAGCCATAAGATGCTCACCCAGAATCTGCGCATGCTGGAGCGCAACGGCCTGGTCGAGCGGAAGGTCCACCCCACCGTGCCGCCCCGGGTCGAGTACACCCTCACCGAGCCGGGCCAGGCCCTGCGCGCGACGGTCGACGGCATGTGCGGCTGGACCCACCAGTACCTAGGTCACATCGAGGACGCGCGCCGTCGCTTCGGCGCCTGACGGGCGCCCAGCATGTCGGTGGCGCATCGGGGGCTTGTCGGTCCGACGTCGGTGGGGTCCGGCACCTTTCGGGAGGTCCTGGCGGGTGCTCATACCGCCGGGATATCACCGTTCTCATTCGGTTTCCTCTCCCCACCCGAGTTTCAGGAGCGCGCATGACGATCACTGTCCGACCGGGAAGCACCGTGATGTTCACCGGCGATTCGATCACCGACTGCCAACGGCTGGAGAGCGAAGACGGCCTGGGATTCGGCTACCCGCTGCGCGTCGCGGGCGAATGGGGACTCCGGCATCCGGACCGGCCCGTGACCTGGCTGAACACCGGAATCGGGGGCAACAAGGTGATGGACCTCGAGGCCCGCTGGCAGACAGACGTGCTCGACGCGCGCCCGGATGTCGTGTCGATCCTCGTCGGAGTCAACGACATGGGCTGGCACACCCTGGACCCGAAGGGGTACGTGATCCCGGCGGAGGAGTTCGAAGCGGGTTATGACCGCCTGCTCGCGCCCCTCGCCGAGGCGGGCACGAAGCTGATCCTCATCGAGCCGTTCCTCCTGCCGATCCACGGCATGGTCGAGGCCGGTGCCGGTGTCGTGCGCATCGGAGAGAAAGAGCGCAAGGAGTGGCGCATCGATCTGGACCCGAAGATCCAGGTCGTGCGCGAACTCGCCCGCAAGTACGGCGCGCGGCTGCTCGCCGCCGACGGCATGTTCGCCGAGCTCGCCGCGACGACCGGGCCGGAGTACTGGGCCGCGGACGGCGTACATCCGACGCCGGCCGGTCATGCCGCACTCGCGGCGGCCTGGCTTCGCCTCGTCGAGTGAACCCGGTGCGGCACGCGTCGTACACCTTCGATGTGCGGACCGGCATGGCGAGACCGTCCGACGGCGGCGTTACGGCCGGGGCTTGTTCGCGAACACCCACCGGTTGCCCGCCAGTGCGTCGTTCTGCTCGGGCAGCGGGCCGCGCCCGTGGCGGCGGGTGAAGTCGAAGGGGGTGTGGACCGATGTGGACCAGCCCTTGTCCGCCAGATCACCCGCGGAGTCGGGGCGCGGCTCGCTGTCGAACAGATTGAGCAGGTCGATGCCGATCTGGTCTTTCGTAGAGGTGTAGAGCGGGCTGTCGCGGTAGGCCAGCAAGTCCTTCTCGAGCTTGACCTCGAACGCCAGGGCGCTGCCGCCGGTGCTCAACAGGTCCACCGTGTCGATGAGGTACCTTTCGGCGGCGCCCGGCAGGTAGAACAGGAGCCCCTCGGCCAGCCAGACGCTCGGTGCGGCCTTGTCGAAGCCGGCGTCGGTCAGCGCTCCGACCCAGTCGGCGCGCAGATCGATCGGGATCGGTACGCGCGCCGCCTTCGGGGTGGCCGGCAGTCCGCCGAGCACCTGGTGCTTGAACGCCAGCACGCCTTCCCTGTCGATCTCGAAGATCACACACCCGGGAGGCCAGTCGAGCCGGAACGCCCGTGTGTCCAACCCCGCCCCGAGCAACACCACTTGGCGGGCGCCTCCCGCCTGTACCGACCGGAGGAGAAAGTCGTCGAGGACCCTCGTCCGCAGTCCGAAGTAGCGCGCGAATCGCCCCCACAGCGGATCCGCGTCTCCGGCCGGAACCTGTTGTATGCGGACCGGCCAGTCCGCGCACGCCGGTGCGGCGAGCACGAAATGCTCCGCGAAGACATCCCGTGCCAGGCTGTCGTGGCGGTGGGTCTCGATCGCCCGTGCCGCGGCGACCAGGAGTGCGGTCAGGCCCACACCCCCTTCCACGCCTTCCACACCGGCGCTCCGATGCGCTGTGCCGACCATGTGTCCTCCCTTGGCGCGAGCAGAGACTACGAACAGTGAGGAATCCGAGGAATCCGAGGAATCCGAGGAATACGAGGAATCCGAAGTACGCATGATGTGGCGGTCGATCGGATGGGCGGTGGCGTCGAGCGCCTCGCTCATCGGCCCGTCCGCTCCGGAATCAGGACGGGTTTGACCACGCGGCCCGCGTCGCAGTCGCGTTCGGCCTCATTGATATCGGCGAGCGGGTAGGTACGGATCAACTGGTCGAAGGGAAACCGCCCGGCCTGCCACAGCGCGGTCAGCCGTGGAATCAGCAGTCCGGGCACCGCGTCCCCCTCACAGATGTGGGAGATCCTCCGGCCCCGGTCCAGCGTGCCCGGTTCGAGCGGCAGCGCGGTGTGGAGCCGGGCCACCAGGCCGAGGTGGCCGGTGGGGCGCAGGGCCCGCAGCGCGTCGTTGATGAGCTGGGCGGAGCCCGTGGTGTCCAGTGCGTACCGCGCGCCACCGTCGGTCAGTTGCCGGATGCGCTCGGGCAGGCCGGCCGACGCGGCGGGCAGCGGGCTCGCGCCGAGCCGCTCGGCGAGGGCCAGCCGTTCGGGGTGCCGGTCGACGGCCACGGTCACCGCCCCGGTGGCGGTGGCCGCCATCACCGCGGCCAGGCCCACCGCTCCCGCGCCGAAGACCGCGATGCTGTCGCCGGGGCCGGCACCGAAGGAGTTGAAGACCGCTCCGGCGCCGGTGAGGAAGCCGCAGCCGAGCGGTCCGAGCAGTTCGATGGGCAGCGAGGAGTCGACCCGGACGGCGTTGCGGGCCGGGACCATCGCGTATTCGGCGAACGAGGACTGGCCGAACCACCGGGGGGCCAAGGGGGCCCCTGCCGCGTCGGTGAACCGTGCCGTGTTCTCCGTGCGCCCTCCGAAGAGGTTGAGCGAGGCGAAGGAGTCGCAGTAGGCGGGGGCCGCGCCCAGACAGCTCCGGCAGTGTCCGCAGGAGTCGAAGCTCAGCACGACATGGTCGCCGACGCTCAGGCCGGTGTCCGGGCCGCCCGTCTCCACCACGACCCCGGCCCCCTCATGGCCGAGCACCGCAGGCAGTGGTGAGCGGCCCGCCGAACGCCGGACCGCCAGATCGGTCCGGCACATCCCGCAGCCCGCGATCCTGACCAGGATCTCGCCGTCGGCCGGCCCCGCGCCCAAGCTCACCTCCTCGACGGCGAAGGGGCTCTCGTACGAGCGCAGTACCGCCGCACCGAACCTCTTCGTCACGCCTCCTCCGGACGGTGCACGACAAACGGCCTGAGGTTTCCGTAGAGCCCCCACGGCCCGCCCGCGACGCCGACACCGCTGTCCTTGATGCCCGCGAAGGGCTGGGCGAGGGACAGTTCGGCGTGGTGGTTGACCCACGCCGTCCCGCACTCCAGCCGGCCGGCCACCGCCTCGGCCCGGTCGAGGTCGGTCCCCCATACCGAGCCGCCCAGCCCGAAGCCGGTGTCGTTGGCCGCCTCGACGGCTTCGTCCAGGCGCCCGTACGGCAGCACCGGCAGGACCGGGCCGAACTGCTCCTCCGTCACCACCGGGCTGCCGGGCGGGACATCGGCCAGGATCGTCGGGGCGAAGAAGTAGCCCGGCCCCTCCAGCCGGTGACCACCGGCCACGGCTCTGGCACCGTCCGCCAGGGCCTGGGCCGTGCAGCGCTCGACCCGCTCCAACTGGGGAGCGTTGCCGACCGGCCCCAGTTGCGAGCCCGGGTCGAGTCCGGGTCCGACGACGACGGTCTTCGCGCGCTCCGCGAGGGCCTCGACCACCTGGGAGTAGAGCCGGGCCGGGGCGTAGACGCGCTTGACCGCCATGCAGACCTGCCCGCAGTTGCGGAACGCCGCCCAGAACAGCCGGTCCGCGATCCGCTCCACCGCCACGTCCTCCAGCAGGATGGCGGCGTCGTTGCCGCCCAGCTCCAGGGTGACCCGGGCGAGCGAGGCCGCCGCGCCCTCGGCGACGGCCCGGCCGGTGGGAATCGAACCGGTGAAGGTCACATGGCGGATTCCCGGATGGGACGCGAGGCGGGCACCGAGGGGTTCGCGACCGGTGACGATCGTCAGTACGTCCTGGGGGAGGGCGGCGGAGAGGACGGCCCCCAGCAGCCGTGTGGCCAGGGGCGTGAACGGGGAGGGCTTGAGCACCATCGTGTTGCCCGCGGCGAGCGCGGGCGCGAACTTCGCCGACGCGAGCTGGAGGGGAAGGTTCCACGGGACGATCGCGGCGACGGGCCCGAGCGGTCGCCAGCGGAGTTCGGTGCGCACCGGCCGGCCGTCTGTGATCGGCTCGGGCACCGGGCCCAGTTCGGCGAAGTAGCGCAGGCGGGCCGCCGTGCGGGCGATCTCCGCGTACGACTCGGCCAGGGGCTTGCCCTGCTCACGGGTGAGCAGCGGAGCGAGGTCGGCCCCGGCCGCCTCCACGGCGTCGGCCGCCGCGAACAGCGCGGTGGTGCGGGCGACGGGGTCGGCCCGCCAGCCGCGCCAGGCATCGTGGGCCCGGCCGACGATGGCGTCCAACTCCTCCGGCCGCTGGTCGGGAGCCTCGTCGAAGGCCGTGCCCGTCGCCGGATCGAGAACGGCGAAGCGCTCGCCGAGGGGCCCCGGCGTGCGACGGGGCTGCTGTGTCGGCATGTTCGCGGTCAGCTCGCGGTGGCGACGGTGGCCGCGTAGTCCCGGGCGTGCCGGTCCATCTCCGCCCGGAAGGCCGCCACCAGTCGCGGCTGAATCCTTCCGGCATCGCGGTCGCCACCCTCGCAGACCGCCCCGCGCACCCCCACGATGTCCGTGCCGATGCGGGTGAGTTCGCCGAGGTCGCCGGCCTTGACGCTGCCCGCGAGGGCGGCGAGCAGCTCGGCCTCGTGGGTCAGCCGGACGAACTCCGCGCAGACATCGGGCGGAACGTGGTCGAACAGCCGTGTTCCGTCCTTGACGGCGGTGTCGAGCATGGCCGCGTCGGAACCGGAGCGGCGGGCGATGTCGGGCAGTGCGAGCGGGTTGACACAGCCGATCCGGTGGGCGTCGGCATAGCCCGAGGCGACGACGAACGCGTCCGGCCGGTAGTCCTTCACCGCCCGGACGACCCCGCGCATGACATCGATGGCCTGGTCGGGCGTCGCGCATCCGTAGAGGCCGACCTTGATGTAGGTGGCTCCGGAGACGGCCGCACCGAGCGCCGCCTGGGCCACCGTGCCGGGCTTGTACGGCACGTCTCCCACGGTGGCGGATACCGGCTTGTCCGCCGGGACCGCGTCGCGGATCTCCCTGATGACCCACGGGAAGTTCGCACCGAGCGAGCCCTCGTCGGGCTTTTTGACATCGACGATGTCGAGGTGCTCGGCCGCCTTGGCGCAGTCGAGGGCCTCGTCGACGCTGTCCGGGGAGATGAGAAGCAACAACGTACATTCCTTCCACCGCGTATCCACCCGCCACAGGGCAGGTGTGCGGAGTCGTGGATTACGTGCGGTTCGCTCATCATTGCCGCGGCCCGTGGCCACCGGCAGGGCGCGCGGAGTCCGAACGGGTCACTGCATGACGCACCCGCGCCCCCAACGCACGGTCTGCGCCGTTTCGAAGCAGCCGCGTGCGTTGTGAGCCTCGTGACGCCTCGGCCGGCTGTGAGATGACGCACTGGCGGTTGCCTCGCCTGAGAAGATCGCCAGAATTTACGCGATGTTCCCCGAGTGGATAAAGCCGGTGGGCCACCGGAACGACAGATGTCCGACCGTCATGTCCACGGGCGCGATCGGGCGTTGGCGGCGGCAAGCGGTGCGGCGGTATGAGGGTAAATCGGATATGGCCCCGGGGTCTCGCTCCCTCATCACTTGCCGTTGATCAATAAATTACCGACCGGTATTGGGTCATGGTCCGGACGGGCCTTGCCAGGTGTGTGTGCCGACTGCTTAAGTGACGCTGCCGTCCGCCAAGGAATTCTCTGGTGACGGCCTATCGCTTTAATGAACGGGGGCCACGTACTTTTTAATTGCTGTTGGCGTACGCCACTCGTCGCCGCCATGCGCCCATTGCGTATGGGCGGGCGATGCAATGCAATGTATGTTCCAAGTGCGTGAGGTGTGAATTCGTGGATATAGCCATAGAGGCCGAGGGGATCCGTAAGAGATACGGGGACCACGAGGCGCTGCGCGGCGTGGACCTGTCCGTTCCGGCGGGAACACTCCTCGGCCTGCTCGGCCCCAACGGAGCGGGCAAGACGACGACGGTGCGGGTGCTGGCCACGCTGCTGGAGGCCGACGAGGGCCGCGCGAGTGTCGCCGGATACGACGTACGCACTCAGCCCCGCGAGGTGCGCCGCAGGATCGGCCTCACCGGTCAGTACGCGGCCCTCGACGAAAGGCTCACCGGTCGGGAGAACCTCCAGCTCGTCGGGGTGCTCCACCGCCTGGGCCGCCGCGGGGCGAAGGCTCGCGCCGAGGTGCTGCTCGACCGGCTCGGCCTGGGCCAGTTCGCCGACCGCACGGTCAAGACGTACTCCGGTGGCACCCGGAGACGGCTGGACCTGGCCGCCAGCCTCATCGCCGACCCCAAGGTGCTCTTCCTCGACGAGCCGACCACCGGCCTCGACCCGACCAGCAGACTCATCCTCTGGGACATGATCCGCGAGCAACTGGCCGGCGGTGTCACGGTCCTGATGACCACCCAGTACCTCGAAGAGGCCGATCAGCTCGCCGACCGGATCGCGGTGATCGACGGCGGACGCGTGATCGCCGACGGCACTTCGGACGAACTCAAGGCCAAGGTGGGTGGCGAACGCCTCGAGGTGACCGTGCAGGACGACGCCGCGATCCCCGCGGCCGTCACCGCCCTGCGGGAGGTCACCGCCATGGAGCCGGTCGTCGAACAACCCGGACGGATGGTTTCCGTGGCCCTCTGCGACCAGCTCAAAACAGTCGCCGAGGCCGCCTCCGCCCTGGACGCCGCCCAGGTGCGACCCATCGGATTCGCCGTACGCCGGCCCTCGCTCGACGATGTGTTCCTCGCCCTTACCGGCGGCACCACCAGCAAGGAAGGGTAGGGCGTGGGCACCATGGAACTCGTCAGCGACGTCTCCGCACTGTTCGGCCGCCATATGCGGCATCTGGCCCGCATTCCGGAGAAGCTCCTCAGCGTGACGCTGATGCCGGTCGCGTACGTGATCGTCTTCGGCGTGCTGTTCGGCAGCGCGATCTCCGTTCCGGGCAGCGACTACCGCTCGTATCTGATGGCCGGCATCTTCACTCAGATGATGCTCACCAATGTGGGCAACACCGCGCTGGGTGTCGCCGGAGACCTCGGTAACGGAGTGGTCGACCGCTTCCGCTCCCTCCCCATGTCCCGGTCGGCCGTGCTGATCGGGCGCACCCTCTCCGATGTGGCGCTCGCCGTCATCGCCTGCGTCACGATGGCCATCGTCGGATACCTCATCGGCTGGCGGGTGCACCAGGGCATCCCCAAGGCCATCGCCGGATTCGGCATCCTGCTGCTGCTCGGCTACGCCATGTCCTGGCTGGGCGCCCTCATCGGACTGCTGGCGCGCAGCGCCGAAGCGGTCAACTCCATCGCGTTCATGCTGGTCATGCCGCTCACCTTCCTCTCCAACGCGTTCATTCCGCTGAACGGTCTGCCGGGCTGGCTGCGGCTGCTGTGCGAGTGGAACCCGGTGAGTGCCGTGGTGGCCGCCTGCCGCGAACTCTTCGGCAACACCTCGACCGGCACCGGTAAGAGCGCCCTCCCCGTCCAGTACCCCATCCCGCTGTCCCTCGCGCTGATCGCGCTGCTGCTCGCCATCGTCGTCCCCGCCGCTGTCGGCGCCTATCGCAAGGCCGCCGCCCGCTGAGGCACCGCGGGCCCGTCCGGGCCCGCCCGGAATGTGCGTGGAGCCCTCGCGCCGGGTTCTCCGTCCCCACCGCCATTCCCTGTGCCGGCGCTGAGAATTCAGGCGTTCTCCGCTTGGTATATCGCTTGCGGATCGACATCTCGCAGTGGAAGTCATTTCACTTCCATGAACTTGCCGAGATGTGGTTGACTTCCGAATTTGTCGCGTCGGATGAATCATGCGTCCCAGTGATTCATCATCGATGCGCCATCGCCCGATCAGGACGGATGAACCATGACCGGTTATCAGATTGCCAGCCTGCCGCTCACGGCCGCGCAGTCCGGTATCTGGCTCGCCCAACGGCTTCAGCCCACGAATTCCCTCTTCAACATCGCCGAATACATCGATATTCACGGCGAAATCGACCCAGAGATTTTCGAAAGCGCGCTGCGCCGCACCGTGGCCGAGGCCGAGACCCTGCGGATCCGGCTCCTGGAGGAGGACGGCCAGGCGGCGCAGGTGGTCGAGGAGCACGTCGACTGGACCCTGCCCTTCATCGACGTCAGCCACGAGGACGATCCCCGCGCGAGCGCCGAGAGCCATATGCGCGCCGAGATGCGCCGGCCGGTGGATCCCACTGCCGGTCCGCTGTTCGCCTTCGCGCTGTTCAAGGCGGCGGACGACCGGTACTTCTGGTACCAGCGCTACCACCACATCGTCATGGACGGCCTCGGCCTCTCCCTGGTCGGCCGCCGTGTCGCCGAGCTGTACACGGCCCTCGCGGCCGGACTGCCCTGCCCCGGGACGCCGTTCGGATCACTGGCCGAACTCCTCGGCGACGAGGCCGCGTACCGGGACTCCGACCGGTTCACCCGCGACCGCGCGTACTGGATGGCACGCTTCGCCGAGCTGCCCGCCGCCACCAGCCTGGCCGACCACACCCCGGCGCTCCCCGAACGGTTGGCGCGCCGCACCGCCTTTCTCGACGAGCCGACGCTGGCCGGGTTGCGCGCCACCGCACGCGAGGCGGAGGTCGCCTGGCCCGCCGTCCTCGTCGCCGCACTCGGCGTCTATCTGCACCGGATGACCGGCAACCGTCAGGTCGTCCTCGGCCTGCCCGTGATGGCCCGGTCCGCCGGACGCGCCCGCACCATCCCCGGGATGATGTCCAACGTCCTGCCGTTCCGGCTGGACCTGCACCCCGGCACCACCGTGGCGCAGGCCGCCCGACTGGCCTCCAAGGAACTGCGCGGCGCGCTGAAACACCAGCGGTACCGCGCCGAGGACCTGCGACGCGACCTCGAACTCTCCGGTGACGAGCACCGCCTCATCGGCCCGCACATCAATATCGTCATGGTCGACTACGACCTGACCTTCGCCGGTCACCGCGGCAGCGTGCACAATCTCGGCGGCGGGCCCGTCGACGATCTGTCGCTCGTGGTGGACGGCCGGGTCGCCACGGAGCCGGGCCCGCCCGGAAGCTGCGAGAGCGCGGCCGGCGGGCTGCGCATCGACCTGGACGGCAATCCGGAGCTGTACGGCCTCGAGCGACTCGCCGACCACCAGCGGCGCTTCCTCGACCTCCTCGGCCACTTCGCCCACGCCGCACCCGACACCCCCATCGGCCGGATCGATCTGCTGGCCCCCGAGGAACGCGGGCGCGTCCTGGACGAGTGGAACGCCACCGCGCGGAAGGTGCCGGACACCTCGCTCCCCGAGCTGTTCGAGGCCCAGGTGGCCCGCACCCCGCAGGCCCCCGCGGTGGTCTTCGAGGGCCGTACGCTGACCTACGCCGAGCTCAACGGGCGCGCCAACCGGCTCGCCCATCTGCTGATCGGACACGGCGCCGGTCCGGAGAGCCTCGTGGCGCTCTCCATGCCCCGCTCCGACGAGATGATGGTGGCGCTGCTCGCCGTCCTCAAGGCTGGAGCCTCCTACCTTCCGGTGGACCCCGGCTACCCGGCCGAGCGGATCGCCTACATACTCGACGACGCCGGACCGGCGATCGTGCTCACGGCCGACGGTGACACCACGGGCGGCGACGGCCACGTCACACTGCGCCTGGACGTCCCCGAGACGGCCGAACTGCTCGCCGGGCAGCCGGACCGCAACCCCGTCGACGCCGACCGCACCACCCCGCTCAGGCCACAGCACCCCGCCTATGTGATCTACACCTCGGGTTCCACCGGCCGCCCCAAGGGCGTCATGGTGTCCCAGGCCGCCGCCGTCGACCTCGCCACCTGGGCGGCCACCGACATCGGACCCCGGGAGCTGAGACGGGTCCTCGCGTCCACCTCGCTCAACTTCGACGTCTCCGTCTTCGAGATGTTCGGGCCGCTGTGCGGCGGCGGGAGCATCGAAGTGGTGCGCGACCTGCTCGCGCTCACCGAGCGCACGGCGGACGGCTGGTCGGGCAGCCTGATCAGCGCCGTCCCCTCGGCGTTCGCCCAGGTGCTGGCACACGGCGAGGTGAGCACCTCCGCAAAGACCGTCGTCCTGGCCGGGGAGGCCCTCTCGGCACACGCCGTCGTCGCCATCCGGCACGCCATCCCGGGCTGCCGCATCGCCAACATCTACGGCCCGACCGAGGCCACCGTCTATGCGACCGCCTGGTACAGCGATCGTGAGGCGGACCCCGGCGACCAGGCACCACCCATCGGCCGGCCCATCTCCAACACCCGGGTGTATGTGCTGGATTCGGCGCTCCAGCCGGTGCCCGTCGGCGTCACCGGAGAGCTCTACATCGCGGGCGAGGGCCTTGCCCGGGGGTATGTGCGGCGTGCGGGGTTGACGGCGGAGCGGTTTGTGGCGGATCCGTATGGCGGGGCGGGTGCGCGGATGTATCGCACGGGTGATGTGGTGCGGTGGCGGGCGGATGGGAATGTGGAGTTTGTCGGGCGCGCCGATGAGCAGGTGAAGGTGCGTGGTTTCCGGATCGAGCTGGGGGAGATCGAGGCGGTTCTCGCCCGGCATCCGCAGGTCCGGCAGACGGCGGTGATCGCTCGCGAGGACCGCGCGGGTGTGAAGCAGCTCGTGGCGTATGTGGTGGCCGAGGGCGACCCCGCTGTGGCCGAGTGGCGCGAGCATGTGGCCGCGGAACTGCCCGAGTACATGGTTCCGGCCGCCTTCGTCACGCTGGATCGGCTGCCGCTGACGCCCAACGGCAAACTGGACCGCCGGGCTCTCCCGGCGCCCGACTTCGGGCCGACCGTCACCGGGCGGGCTCCCGCGACCCCGCGCGAGGAGGCGTTGTGCGCGGTGTTCGCGGATGTGCTGGGGCTGTCGGGTGTCGGGGCGGACGACAACTTCTTCGATCTGGGCGGGGACAGTATCGTCTCCATTCAGCTCGTCAGCCGGGCCCGTGCCGCCGGGCTGGTCTTCACCCCGCGCGATGTCTTCCAACGCCCCACCGTGGCCGCGCTCGCCGCGGCCGCCACGGACGCGGACACCATCTCGACAGCGACCCCCGACCAGGGCATCGGTGTGGTGCCGCCGACTCCGATCGTGCACTGGCTGCGGGAGCGCGGCGGGCCGGTGGACGGTTTCCATCAGTCGGTGTTGGTGCGTACGCCCGCCGGGCTGACCCTTGAGCGGTTGACGGCCGGGTTGCAGGCGGTGCTCGACCACCATGACGCGCTGCGGATGCGGCTCGGACGCGAGGGCGATGGTGTCTGGGGGCTGGAGACCGGACCGCGGGGCACGGTCGACGCGGCCGATGTGATCACACGGGTGACCGACCCGGAGGAGCTGCACCGGGATCCGCTGGAAGACAGGCCGCTGAGACCTGAGGCCGGTGAGATGGTCCGGGCCGTATGGCTCGACAACGGCGCGCACGCCCCCGGCCGGTTGCTGCTGGTGGCGCATCATCTGGTGGTCGACGGGGTCTCCTGGCGGATTCTGCTGCCGGACTTGGCCGCGGCGGTGGAGGGGCGTGAGCTGGAGCCGGTCGGCACCTCGCTGCGGGGCTGGGCCGAACACCTCACCACCCTCGCCGGGCATCCCTCCCGACTGGCCGAACTTCCCCTGTGGACGGGCATGTTCGCGGGCCCGGACCCATTGCTGGGCCGACGGGCGCTTGATCCGGCGCGGGACACGGCCGCCACGGTCCGCCACCTTCGGCTGACGTTGCCGCCGGAGCGGACGGAGCCTCTGCTGACGCGAGTGCCCGCCGCCTTCCACGGTGGCGTGAACGACGTCCTGCTGACGGCCCTGGCGCTGGCGGTGGCCGACTGGCGGCGGCGCAGGGGCCACGCGGAGGCCACCGGTGTGCTGGTGGACCTGGAGGGCCATGGCCGGGAGGACGTCGTCGAGGGCGCCGA
>NZ_JAHLEM010000050.1 GCF_018883605.1 Streptomyces niphimycinicus
TGACACCACAGAGCTGCGCGCGCTGTCCGGCAAGGTCGACCTCGCGCGCAACCGGCTCAAGCTGCTGTACGACGCGGGCGTCTCCATCGGCACCACGCTGGACGTGGTGCGCACCGCCCAGGAGCTGGCGGAGTACGCGGTGGCCCGGTTCGCCGACTATGTCTCGGTGGACCTCGCGGACTCGGTGCTGCGCGGCGAGGAGCCCCCGGACGGAGCGGTGGGCACCGGCGCCCCGGACGCGGGCCCGTGGGGCGCCGTGGCGGTCGCCGACGGCGGCCGTACCGTCCTGCGCCGTACGGCCCTCAGCGGCATCCGGGACGACGGCCCGCTCTACCCCCTCGGCATGCTGATCGAATTCGGCCCGAGCGCACCCCAGGCCCGAGGCTTCCGCAGCGGAGCGGTGACGGTCGAGCCGGTCCTCGGCGACTTCGCCGGCTGGCAGGACCAGGACCCCGAGCACGCCCGGCGGATCGTCGACTACGGCATCCACTCGATGATCGCGGTGCCGCTGCGGGCCCGGGGCGTCGTCCTGGGCGTGGCCAGTTTCATGCGCGCGCAGAAGCCGGAGCCCTTCGAGGAGGACGACATCTCCCTCGCCGAGGAGCTGGTCACCCGGGCCGCCGTCAGCATCGACAACGCCCGGCGTTACACCCGCGAGCACACGATGGCGGTGACCCTCCAGCGCAGCCTGCTGCCCCGGATGCTGCCGGAGCAGAACGCGCTGGATGTGGCGTACCGCTATCTGCCGGCCGAGTCGGGGGTCGGGGGCGACTGGTTCGACGTCATTCCGTTGCCGGGGGCGCGGGTGGCGCTGGTGGTGGGCGATGTCGTCGGGCACGGTCTGCACGCCGCGGCGACGATGGGGCGGCTGCGGACGGCGGTGCACAACTTCTCCACCCTCGA
>NZ_JAHLEM010000500.1 GCF_018883605.1 Streptomyces niphimycinicus
CTCGGGGCCACGGCGTACGGGGACCTCGGGACGCTGGCCGACGCGGTCGCCGCGGGCACGGCGCCGGCACCCGAGTACGTCGTCGTGTCGCCGTCCGCCGAGACCGGTGAGCGGGTGGCCCGTGCGGCGCACCGCGCCGCCGCCGCGGCGCTGGACGCCGTCCAGCGGTGGCTGGAGGAGGAGCGGTTCGGGGACGCCCCGCTGGTCGTGGTGACCCGTGGCGCGGTGGCCGTCGAGGCCGCCGAGCCGGTGGCGGATCTGGCCGGTGCGGCCGTATGGGGTCTGCTGCGCTCGGCGCAGTCGGAGAACCCGGGCCGGTTCGTGCTGGTGGACACCGACGGCCGGGACGAGTCGCTGCGGGCCCTGCCCGCCGCCCTGGCCTCGGACGAGCCGCAGGTGGCGATCCGCGCGGGCGCGGTGTCCGTGCCCCGGCTGGCGCGGGTGGCCGTGGAGCCGGAGCGGGACGACGCCCGGGGCCTCGACCCCGAGGGCACGGTGCTGGTGACCGGTGCGTCCGGTTCGCTGGGCGGTCTGGTGGCCCGGCATCTGGTGGCCGAGCGT
>NZ_JAHLEM010000501.1 GCF_018883605.1 Streptomyces niphimycinicus
CGGACGAGCCGCAGGTGGCGATCCGCGCGGGCGCGGTGTCCGTGCCCCGGCTGGCGCGGGTGGCCGTGGAGCCGGAGCGGGACGACGCCCGGGGCCTCGACCCCGAGGGCACGGTGCTGGTGACCGGTGCGTCCGGTTCGCTGGGCGGTCTGGTGGCCCGGCATCTGGTGGCCGAGCGTGGCGTACGGCATCTGCTGCTGGTGAGCCGCCGTGGCGACCAGGCTCCTGGCGCCGCTGAACTCGGCGCGGAGCTGGCCGAGTTGGGCGCGAGCGTGCGTTGGGCGGCGTGTGATGTGGCGGACCGGGACGCGCTCGCCGCGGCCCTCGCCACCGTTCCCGCCGAGCATCCGCTGACCGCCGTCGTGCACACCGCCGGTGTGCTGGACGACGGTGTGATCGGCTCGCTGACGCCCGAGCGCGTCGACCATGTCATGCGTCCGAAGGTGGACGCCGCGTGGAATCTGCATGAGCTGACCCGCGAGCTGGACCTGGCGGCCTTCGTGCTGTTCTCGTCCTCCTCCGGTGTGTTCGGCGGCCCG
>NZ_JAHLEM010000502.1 GCF_018883605.1 Streptomyces niphimycinicus
GATCGGCTCGCTGACGCCCGAGCGCGTCGACCATGTCATGCGTCCGAAGGTGGACGCCGCGTGGAATCTGCATGAGCTGACCCGCGAGCTGGACCTGGCGGCCTTCGTGCTGTTCTCGTCCTCCTCCGGTGTGTTCGGCGGCCCGGGCCAGGGCAACTACGCCGCGTCCAACGTCTTCCTGGACGCTCTCGCCCAGCACCGCGCCGCCCAGGGCCTGCCCGCCACCGCGCTGGCGTGGGGCCTGTGGGCCGGGGCCGGTATGGGCAGCACCCTGGACGAGGCCGACATCGCCCGGATGCGGCGCGCCGGACTGCCGCCGCTGCCGGTGGCGGAGGGCCTCGCGCTGCTCGACACCGCGCTGACCGTCCGCGAGGCGTCGCTGGTGCCGATGCGGGTGGACATCGCGGCCCTGCGCACCCTGGCCGCAAGTGGCGCGGTCTCGCCGCTGTTCCGCGGTCTGGTGCGGATCCCGGCGCGGCGCGCGGTGGACGCGGTCGCGGCGGG
>NZ_JAHLEM010000503.1 GCF_018883605.1 Streptomyces niphimycinicus
GTCGCTGGTGCCGATGCGGGTGGACATCGCGGCCCTGCGCACCCTGGCCGCAAGTGGCGCGGTCTCGCCGCTGTTCCGCGGTCTGGTGCGGATCCCGGCGCGGCGCGCGGTGGACGCGGTCGCGGCGGGCGGCGGCGAGAACGGTCTTGCCGGGCGGCTCGCCGGGCTGTCCGAGCCCGAGCAGGAGCGGCTGCTGCTGGACCTGGTCCGTGGCCAGGTGGCCACCGTGCTCGGCTACGCCGGTGCGGAGACCATCGGTTCCGGCCGGGCGTTCAAGGAACTGGGCTTCGACTCGCTGACCGCCGTCGAGCTGCGCAACCAGCTCAACACGGTCACCGGGCTGCGGCTGCCCGCCACGCTCATCTTCGACTACCCGGACCCGCAGGTCCTGGCCCGCCATCTGCGTACCGAGCTGGTCGGCACGCGGACCCCGGCGGTGCACACCCCGGTGCCGGTCGTGGCCGCCACCGACGACGAGCCGATCGCCATCGTGGCGATGAGCTGCCGCTACCCCGGCGGGGTCACCACCCCCGAGGAGCTGTGGCAGTTGCTCGCCGCGGGCGAGGACGGCATCTCCCGCTTCCCCGACAACCGCGGCTGGGACCTCGAGGCGCTCTACGACCCGGACCCGGAGACCCAGGGCACCTCCTACGCCCGCGAGGGCGGCTTCCTGCACGACGCCGCCGAGTTCGACCCGGCGTTCTTCGGCATCTCGCCGCGCGAGGCCCTCGCGATGGACCCGCAGCAGCGGCTGCTGCTGGAGACGTCCTGGGAGGCGTTCGAGCGCGCCGGTATCGACCCGCTGTCCGTGCGCGGCAGCAGGACCGGTGTGTTCGCGGGCGTCATGTACCACGACTACGGGTCCCGGCTGCACGCCGTCCCGAACGAGGTCGAGGGCTACCTCGGCACCGGCAGCTCCAGCAGCGTGGTGTCCGGCCGGGTGGCCTACACCTTCGGTCTGGAGGGCCCGGCCGTCACGGTCGACACGGCCTGCTCGTCGTCGCTGGTCGCGCTGCACCTCGCGGCGCAGGCGCTGCGGCAGGGCGAATGCTCGCTCGCGCTCGCGGGCGGTGTCACGGTGATGTTCACCCCGGGTACGTTCATCGACTTCAGCCGCCAGCGCGGACTGGCCAGGGACGGCCGCTGCAAGTCCTTCGCGGCCGCCGCCGACGGCACCGGCTGGGGCGAGGGCGCGGGCATGCTGCTCCTGGAGCGGCTGTCGGACGCCCGCCGCAACGGCCATGAGGTGCTGGCGATCGTGCGCGGCTCGGCCGTCAACCAGGACGGCGCGTCCAACGGTCTGACCGCGCCCAACGGCCCGTCCCAGCAGCGCGTCATCCGCCAGGCGCTGGCCAACGCCCGTCTGACCACCGGTGAGGTGGACGTGGTCGAGGCGCATGGCACGGGCACGACGCTGGGCGACCCGATCGAGGCGCAGGCGCTGCTGGCCACCTACGGCCAGGAGCGGGACGCGGAGCGGCCGCTGTGGCTCGGCTCCGTCAAGTCCAACCTGGGCCACACCCAGGCGGCCTCCGGTGTCGCCGGAATCATCAAGATGGTGCTGTCGATGCGGCACGGTGTGCTGCCGCAGACCCTGCACGTGGACGAGCCGTCGCCGCACGTGGACTGGTCGGCGGGCGCGGTGTCCCTGCTCACCGAGCGGATGGAGTGGCCGGAGACCGGCCGTCCGCGCCGCGCCGCGGTGTCCTCGTTCGGCATCAGCGGCACCAACGCCCACGCCATCATCGAGCAGCCGCCCGCCACCGGGACCAGCGAGCCCGCGGCGGAGCCCGAGGCCCTGCCGTATGTGCCCGTGCTGCTGTCGGCCCGCACCGAGGACGGTGTGCGGGCGCAGGCGCGGCGGCTGCGGTCGCGGATCGCCGCCGAACCCCGGGCCGCCCTCACCGACCTGGGCTTCTCGCTCGCCACCAGCCGCGCCGCGCTCGAACACCGCGTCGCCCTGGTCGCCGAGGGCCACGAGGACGCGCTGGGCGCACTTGACGCGCTGGCGCGCGGTGACCACCCGGCGCAGACGCTGCGCGGTGTCGCCACCGAGGGCAAGGTGGCGTTCCTCTTCACCGGCCAGGGCAGTCAGCGGCTCGGCATGGGCCGTGAGCTGTACCGGACGTTCCCGCGCTTCGCGCAGGCGCTGGACGAGGTGTGCGCCCACCTGGACGGTCATCTCGAACGGCCGCTGAAGGACGTGCTGTTCGGCGACGACGCCGAGGCGCTGGACCGGACCGGGTTCACCCAGCCCGCGCTGTTCGCCATCGAGGTGGCGCTGTTCCGGCTGGTCGAGGCGTGGGGCCTGAAGGCGGACTACGTGTCCGGCCACTCGATTGGCGAACTGGCCGCCGCGCATGTGGCCGGTGTGTTCTCGCTCGCCGACGCCGCCGTGCTGGTCGCCGCCCGTGGCCGCCTCATGCAGGAACTGCCCGCCGGTGGCGCGATGATCGCTCTCCAGGCGGCCGAGGACGAGGTGGCGCCGCTGCTCACCGACCGCGTGAGCATCGCCGCCCTCAACGGCCCGAACTCCGTGGTCATCGCGGGTGACGAGGACGCGGCGACCGAGATCGCGGCGGACTTCGAGGCGCGGGGTCGCAAGACCAAGCGGCTCACGGTCAGCCACGCCTTCCACTCGCCGCAGATGGACCCGATGCTCGCGGACTTCCGCAAGCTGGCCGCGTGCCTGACGTACAACGCCCCGAAGATCCCGCTGGTGTCCTGCCTCACCGGCACCGTGGTCTCCGCCGACGAGATCCGCCTGCCGGAGTTCTGGGTGCGCCATGTCCGGGAGTCCGTCCGCTTCGCCGACGGCGTCCGCACCCTGCGCGACCAGGGCGTGACCACCTTCGTGGAGCTCGGCCCGGACGGGGTGCTCTCCGCGATGGGCGAGGACTGCCTCGCCGAGACGGAGACCGGGACCGGGACCGGGACCGGGACTGGGACCGAAGGGGAGGCCGGCAGCGGCGCGGTGTTCGTACCCACCCTGCGCGGTGGCCGCCCCGAGGCCCAGGCGCTCGCCACCGCCCTCGCCCACGCCCATGTCCGCGGCGCGGCCCCGGACTGGGCGGCGGTCTACGCCGGGCGCGGCGCCCGCCGCGTGGAGCTGCCCACCTACGCCTTCCAGCGCCAGCGCTACTGGCTCGATGTGGGCATCTCCGTCGAGGACGTGATCTCCGCGGGCCTCGACACGGCCGACCACCCACTGCTGGGCGCGGCGGTGGAACTCCCCGACACCGGTGGCTTCGTGTTCACCGGGCGGCTGTCGCTGCTGACCCACCCGTGGCTGGCCGACCACGCCGTCATGGACACCGTGCTGCTGCCCGGCACCGCCTTCGTCGAACTCGCGCTGCGGGCCGGCCACGAGGCGGGCTGCGACACGGTCGAGGAGCTGACCCTCCAGGCGCCGCTGGTCCTGCCCGAACAGGGCGCCGTCCAACTGCGGCTGGAGCTGGCGGCGGCCGACGAGGCCGGGCGCCGTTCGCTGACCCTGCACTCCCGCCGGGAGGACGTCCCCGCCGACGAGCCGTGGATCCGCCACGCCACCGGCTTCCTCGCCCCGGGCGAGCAGGCGGCCGACGCCGAGCGGGTGGACCTGGGCGTATGGCCCCCGGCCGACGCCACGGCCCTGGCCACCGAGGAGTTCTACGAGGGCGCTGCCGCCGCCGGACTGGGCTACGGCCCGGTCTTCCAGGGGCTGCACACCGCCTGGCGGCGCGGCGACGAACTGTTCGCCGAGATCCGGCTGCCCCAGGGCTTCGAGCCCGAGGCCGCCGCGTACGGGGTGCATCCGGCGCTGCTGGACGCCGCCCTGCACACGCTCGGCCTCGATCCGGAGGGCGAGGGGAGCGAAGGGGCACGGCTGCCGTTCGCCTGGACCGGCGTACGGCTGTACGCCGGGGGCGCCGCATCGCTGCGCGTACGGCTGCGGCCCGGCGCCGACGGGGTGTCGCTGCACCTCGCCGACGGCACCGGCGCCGCCGTCGCCACCATCGACGGCCTGGTGCTGCGGCCGCTGTCGACCGAGCAGCTCGACGCCTCGCGCGCCGCACACCACGAGTCGCTGTTCCGCCCCGAGTGGACCGCGCTCACGACGTCCGCCACCGATATCCCGCTCGGCGAGCGCTGGGTGACCCTCGGCGCCGCCACCGGCTTCACGGCCAACGGCTTCACCGTCGCGGGCGAGCGGCTGGACGACTACGCGGACCTCGCGGCACTCGCCACCTCCCTCGACGGCGGCGCCTCCGCCCCCGACGTGGTCGTGGCACCCCTCGCCGCCACCGGCGGCGCGGCGGCCCTGCCCGACACCGCGCGGGCCGTCGCCCGGAACACCCTGGACCTGGTCCAGAACTGGCTGACCGACCAGCGGTTCGCCGACACCCGCCTCGTCCTCGCCACCCGTGGCGCGGTCGCGGCGACCCCCGGCGAGGACATCGCCGACCTGGCCCACACCACCGCCTGGGGCCTGGTCAAGTCCGCGCAGTCGGAGAACCCCGGCCGCTTCGTCCTGGTCGACCTCGACGGCACCGACGCCTCCCAGCGGGCCCTGCCGTCGGTGCTCGCCACCGACGAACCGCAGCTCGCCCTGCGCTCCGGCACCGGCCACGCCTACCGGCTCGCCCGGGTCCCGGCCCGGCCGGACACCCCCGAGCCGACCGGGCTCGGCGACCCGGAGGGCACCGTGCTGCTGAGCGGCGCCACCGGCGCGCTCGGCGGACTCTTCGCCCGCCACCTGGTGGCCGAGCGCGGAGTGCGGCGTCTGCTGCTGGTCAGCCGCCGTGGCGGCGAGGCCCCGGGCGCGGCCGAACTCGCCGCCGAACTGGGCGAGATGGGCGCCGAGGCCACCTGGGCGGCCTGTGACACCGCCGACCGGGACGCCCTGGCCGCCACCCTCTCGGCGATCCCCGCGGAGCATCCGCTGACCGCCGTGGTGCACACCGCGGGCGTCCTGGACGACGGTGTGATCAGCTCGCTGACCGGTGAGCGGATCGACACCGTGCTGCGCCCCAAGGTGGACGCGGCGTGGAACCTCCACGAGCTGACCCGCGAGCTGGACCTGGCCGCGTTCGTGCTCTTCTCCTCGGCCGCCGGTGCCTTCGGCAGCTCGGGACAGGGAAACTACGCCGCGGCCAACACCTTCCTGGACGCGCTCGCCCAGCACCGCCACGCCCAGGGCCTGCCCGCGAGCTCGCTCGCCTGGGGCCTGTGGGCGGCGGCCGACG
>NZ_JAHLEM010000504.1 GCF_018883605.1 Streptomyces niphimycinicus
TGCCTTCGGCAGCTCGGGACAGGGAAACTACGCCGCGGCCAACACCTTCCTGGACGCGCTCGCCCAGCACCGCCACGCCCAGGGCCTGCCCGCGAGCTCGCTCGCCTGGGGCCTGTGGGCGGCGGCCGACGGCATGGCCGGAAGCCTCGACGCCTCCGATGTGACCCGCATCTCGCGCGGTGGCTTCGCGGCGCTCCCGCAGGACGAGGGCCTGGCCCTGTTCGACCTGTCGGGCACCCTGCCCGAGGCCGTGCTCGTCCCGATCCGCATCGACACCGGCGCGCTGCGCGGCCAGGCCGCCGCCGGGCTGCTGCCGCCGCTGCTGCGCGGCCTGGTCCGCACCCCCGTACGGCGCTCCGCCGACACCGGGACCACCGGTGCCGCAGCCCTGGCCGACTCCGGCGCGGGCTCGCTCGCGACAAGGCTCTCCGGACTCTCGGAGACCGAACGCGACCGGGAACTGCTGGAGGTCGTCCGAAGCCATGTGGCCGCCGTCCTCGGCTACGCCACCCCGGACGACGTGGACGCCGGTCGCGGCTTCCTCGACCTCGGCTTCGACTCGCTCACCGCCGTGGATCTGCGCAACCGACTGGGCGCCGCCGCCGGGCTGCGCCTGCCGGTCACGCTGATCTTCGACTACCCGACGCCCACCGCGCTCGCCGGCTATCTGCGCGAGGAGCTGGGCCTGCATGGCGCGGCCGGCGCGGCCGGACACCCGCCCGTACACGCGGAGCTCGACAAGCTCGAGGCGATCCTCGCCACGATCGCCCCGGACGACATCGAGCGCCCCGGCATCACCACCCGCCTGCGCGACCTCCTGTCGAAGTGGAATGAAACGCAAAGTGCTACGGACAGCACCGCAGAAGACCGTGAAATCCAGTCCGCTACGGCAGACGAGATCTTCGATCTCCTCGACGACGAGCTCGGGCTCTCCTGACCTGCTCCACAAGAGCTCATCGACTTATCTCAGCACCGCGGGGACGGCGTAATGGCGACGGCGAACGAAGAGAAGTACCTCGACTACCTCAAGCGGGCCACCACCGACCTGCGCGAGGCGCGGCGGCGGCTGCGCGAGGTCGAGGAGCGTGAGCAGGAGCCGATCGCCATCGTGGCGATGAGCTGCCGCTACCCCGGCGGGGTCAGCACCCCCGAGGAGCTGTGGGAGCTCGTCGCCCGCGGCGGTGACGCGGCCACGCCGTACCCCACCAACCGCGGCTGGGCCACCGACGTCCTCTTCGAGCCGGACCCGGACAGCGGCCAGGAGCCGTACGTCCACGAGGGCGGCTTCCTGCACGACGCGGCCGACTTCGACCCGGCGTTCTTCGGCATCTCGCCGCGCGAGGCGCTCGCCATGGACCCGCAGCAGCGGCTGCTGCTGGAGACCTCCTGGGAGGCGTTCGAGCGCGC
>NZ_JAHLEM010000505.1 GCF_018883605.1 Streptomyces niphimycinicus
GCGGCTTCCTGCACGACGCGGCCGACTTCGACCCGGCGTTCTTCGGCATCTCGCCGCGCGAGGCGCTCGCCATGGACCCGCAGCAGCGGCTGCTGCTGGAGACCTCCTGGGAGGCGTTCGAGCGCGCGGGCATCGATCCGACCTCGCTCCAGGGCAGCCGGACCGGTGTGTTCGCGGGCGTGATGTACCACGACTACGCCTCCCGGCTGTTCTCCGCGCCCGAGGACGTCGAGGGCTTCCTCGGCAACGGCAGCTCCGGCTCCATCGCGTCGGGCCGCGTCGCCTACACCTTCGGCCTGGAGGGGCCGGCCGTCACCATCGACACGGCCTGCTCCTCCTCCCTGGTCGCCCTGCACTTCGCCGCCCAGGCGCTGCGCCGCCGGGAGTGCTCGCTGGCCCTGGCCGGCGGTGTCACGGTGATGTCCACCCCCGGCACCTTCACCGAGTTCAGCCGCCAGCGCGGGCTCGCGGCGGATGGCCGCTGCAAGTCCTTCGCGGCTGCGGCGGACGGCACCGGCTGGGGCGAGGGCGCCGGAATGCTGCTGCTGGAGCGGCTCTCCGACGCCCGCGCCAACGGCCACCAGGTGCTCGCCCTCGTCCGCGGCAGCGCCATCAACCAGGACGGCGCCAGCAGCGGGCTGACCGCCCCGAACGGCCCCTCGCAGCAGCGCGTCATCCGCCAGGCCCTGGCCTCCGCCCGGCTCTCCGCCGGGCAGATCGACGTGGTCGAGGCCCACGGCACGGGTACGACCCTGGGTGACCCCATCGAGGCGCAGGCCCTGCTCGCCACGTACGGGCGCAACCACACCGAGGACCAGCCGCTGTGGCTGGGCTCCATCAAGTCCAACATCGGCCACACCCAGGCCGCCGCCGGTGTCGCGGGCATCATCAAGATGGTCATGGCGATGCGCCACGGGACGCTTCCGCGGACCCTGCACGTCGACCAGCCCACCCCCAACGTCGACTGGTCGGCAGGCGCGGTCTCGCTGCTGACCGAGGGGCGCGCCTGGCCCGACACCGACCAGCCGCGCCGGGCCGCGGTGTCCTCGTTCGGCATCAGCGGCACCAACGCGCACACCATCCTGGAACAGGCGCCCGAGCCGGACGCCGAGGAGCCGCGGACCGCGAAGACGGCCGACGACGGCGCCCCGGCCGAGGCCCGCGCCGCCGCCGCGCTGCCGCTGTGGACCGTGGCGGCCAAGAGCCGCCCCGCGCTGCGCGCGCAGGCCGCGAACCTGCGCGCCCACCTCGAGGCCCACCCCGAACTGCGCCTCACCGACGTCG
>NZ_JAHLEM010000506.1 GCF_018883605.1 Streptomyces niphimycinicus
CTGGAACAGGCGCCCGAGCCGGACGCCGAGGAGCCGCGGACCGCGAAGACGGCCGACGACGGCGCCCCGGCCGAGGCCCGCGCCGCCGCCGCGCTGCCGCTGTGGACCGTGGCGGCCAAGAGCCGCCCCGCGCTGCGCGCGCAGGCCGCGAACCTGCGCGCCCACCTCGAGGCCCACCCCGAACTGCGCCTCACCGACGTCGGCTTCTCGCTGGCCATCGGCCGGGCCGCCTTCGACCACCGGGCGGCGATCGTCGCCGACGACCGCGAGGGCCTGATACGCGCCCTCGACGCCCTCTCCCGCGAGGAGCCCGCGACCGGGCTGGTCGAGGGCAAGGTCGCCGCTGGCAAGGTGGCGTTCCTGTTCACGGGGCAGGGGAGTCAGCGGCTGGGGATGGGGCGTGAGCTGTATGACGCCTACCCGGTGTTCGCGGATGCGCTGGACGCGGTATGTGCGGAGCTGGACGCGCATCTCGAACGGCCTTTGAAGGATGTGCTGTTCGGGGACGATGCTGCGGCGCTGGACCAGACGGGGTTCACTCAGCCCGCTTTGTTCGCGGTTGAGGTGGCGTTGTTCCGGCTGGTGGAGGCGTGGGGGCTGCGGCCCGATTTCCTCTCCGGGCATTCGATCGGTGAGTTGGCCGCGGCGCATGTGGCGGGTGTGTTGTCGCTGGCGGATGCGTGCCGGTTGGTGGCGGCGCGTGGCCGTTTGATGCAGG
>NZ_JAHLEM010000507.1 GCF_018883605.1 Streptomyces niphimycinicus
GGTGAGTTGGCCGCGGCGCATGTGGCGGGTGTGTTGTCGCTGGCGGATGCGTGCCGGTTGGTGGCGGCGCGTGGCCGTTTGATGCAGGAGCTTCCGGCGGGTGGCGCGATGGTCGCGGTGCAGGCGTCGGAGGACGAGGTGGCGCCGCTGCTGACCGAGCGCGTCTCGATTGCCGCGCTCAACGGCCCGACGTCGGTGGTCATCGCGGGTGACGAGGACGCGGCTCTGGAGATCGCGTCGTCGTTCGAGGCGCAGGGTCGGAAGACGAAGCGGCTCACGGTCAGCCACGCGTTCCACTCGCCTCGCATGGACGGGATGCTGGATGCGTTCCGGCAGGTGGCGCAGGGGCTGTCGTACGAGGCTCCGAAGATTCCGATCGTCTCGAATCTGACCGGCGGCGTGGTGGCCGCCGAGGAGATCGCGACGGCCGACTTCTGGGTGCGCCACGTGCGCGAGGCCGTCCGCTTCCTCGACGGCGTACGGACGCTGGAGGAGCGCAACGTCACGAAGTTCGTGGAACTGGGCCCGGACGGTGTGCTCACCGCCATGGCCCAGGACTGCCTGACCCGCGACGACGCCACCCTTGTGTCCGCGCTGCGCTCCGGCCGCCCGGAGCTCCAGAGCCTGGCCGCCGCCGTCGCCGGGGCCCATGTCCACGGTGTTTCCCCCGACTGGGCCGCGGTGTTCGCCGGGACGGACACGGCCCGCACGGACCTTCCGCTCTACCCCTTCCAGCGCGACACCTACTGGCTCGACACCGGCTACTGGGCGGGCGACATGGTGTCCGCCGGGCTCGGCGCGGCCGACCACCCGCTGCTGGGTGCCGCGGTGGCGCTCGCCGACTCCGACGGTTTCCTCTACACCGGCCGTCTCGCCCTGGACACCCATCCGTGGCTGGCCGATCACACGGTGGCGGGCTCGGTGCTGCTGCCCGGCACCGCCTTCGTGGAGCTGGCGATCCGCGCCGGTGACCAGGTCGGCTGCGATCTGCTGGAGGAGCTGACGCTGGCGGCGCCGCTGGTGCTTCCCGAGGTGGGCGGCGTCCAGCTCCAACTGTCGGTGGGTGCGCCCGACGCTTCGGGACGCCGCGCGCTGACGGTGTACTCGCGGCGCGAGGACGCGGCCGTCGAGGAGCCATGGACGCGGCATGCGTCCGGTGTGCTGGGCTCGGGCGCGCCCACGGCGTCGTTCGACCTGGAGGTGTGGCCTCCGGCGGGTGCGTCGGAGCTGCCGGTCGAGGGCCTGTACGAGGGTCTGGCCGAGGCGGGGCTGGCCTATGGCCCGGTGTTCCAGGGGCTGACGTCCGCCTGGCGGCTGGGCGATGAGGTCTACGCGGAGCTGGAGCTGCCGGAGGACGTGCGCTCCGAGGCGGATGCGTTCGGTCTGCATCCGGCGCTGTTGGATTCGGCGCTGCATGCGGTGGGTCTTGGTGGTCTGATCGGGGGTGCGGACGGGGCGCGGCTGCCGTTTGCGTGGTCTGGTGTGTCGTTGCATGCGGTGGGTGCGTCGGTGCTGCGGGTGCGGTTGGGGTCGGCGGGTGCGGATGCGGTGTCGCTGGCGGTGGCGGATGGTGCCGGGCGTGCCGTGTTGTCGGTGGATTCGCTGGTGTTGCGGCCGGTGTCCGTGGAGCAGATCCAGGGTGCGCGGGGTGGCCGTCAGGAGTCGCTGTTCCGGCTGGATTGGTCCGAGGTGTCTGCCCAGGGTCCGGCGGGGCGCTGGGCGTTGCTGGGGTCGGACGCGTTCGACCTGGCGTCGACCGGGCAGCGGTTCGACGCTTACGCCGACTTGGACGCGCTGGCCACGGCGGTCGAGTCCGGCGCGGCGTTGCCGGATGACGTGGTGGTCGCCCTGTCCTCGAACTTTCCGGCGTATCAAGCCCGTCCGGCGATTGAGGACCGGGGTCCTGGGGCGGAGCCCCAGGTTGCGGGGAGGGGCGGGACTGGGGAATGCTCCTCACCCGTCGACGCGGCGCACCGCGCCACTGCCCGGGCGCTGAGCCTGCTGCAACGGTGGCTGGCGGACGACCGTTTCACGAACTCGCGTCTGGTTCTGTTGACCTCGGGCGCCGTGGCGGCCAGTACCGACGAGCCGGTGGCCGATCTGGCCCATGCCGCAGTCTGGGGCCTGGTGCGCTCCGCCGAATCGGAGAACCCTGGCCGGTTCGTCCTGGTCGATGTCGATGGTGCGGCTGGTTCGCTGCGGGCGGTGCCGGACGCGCTGGGGTCGGGTGAACCGCAGGTGGCCGTACGGGACGGGGTGCTGCGGGCGCCGCGCCTGGCGCGGGCCGCCGCCTCGGACTCGGGCTCGGGCTCTGGGGACGACGCGCCGGATTTCGATGCCGAGGGCACGGTGCTGGTCACCGGTGCGAGCGGCACGCTGGGCGCTCTGTTCGCCCGCCACCTGGTGGCCGAGCGTGGCGTACGGCGTCTGCTGCTGGTGAGCCGCCGTGGCGACCAGGCCCCGGGCGCGGCCGAACTCGGCACGGAACTGGCCGAGTTGGGCGCCGAGGTGCGCTGGGCGGCGTGCGATGTCGCCGACCGTGGCGCGTTGGCCGAAACCCTGGCCGCACTCCCCGCCGATCATCCGCTGACGGCCGTGGTCCACACGGCCGGTGTGCTGGACGACGGTGTGATCGGCTCGCTGACGCCGGAGCGGCTGGAGCGGGTGCTGCGTCCGAAGGTGGACGCGGCCTGGAACCTGCATGAGCTGACCCGCGACCTCGACCTGACCGCGTTCGTGCTCTTCTCGTCCGCCGCCGGTGTCTTCGGCGCCGCCGGACAGGGCAACTACGCCGCCGCCAACGCCTACCTGGACGCGCTCGCCCAGCACCGTACGGCGCTCGGTCTGCCCGGAACGTCCCTGGCCTGGGGCCTGTGGGCCGCCGAATCCGGTGGTATGGCCGGTGAGCTGGACCAGGCCGAT
>NZ_JAHLEM010000508.1 GCF_018883605.1 Streptomyces niphimycinicus
GGGCAACTACGCCGCCGCCAACGCCTACCTGGACGCGCTCGCCCAGCACCGTACGGCGCTCGGTCTGCCCGGAACGTCCCTGGCCTGGGGCCTGTGGGCCGCCGAATCCGGTGGTATGGCCGGTGAGCTGGACCAGGCCGATGTGTCCCGGATGAGCCGGGGCGGTGTCGCCGCGCTGGCCACCGACGAGGGCAAGGAGCTGTTCGACGCGGCCGGACGGGCGGGCGAGGCCCTGCTCGTCCCGGTGCGTCTCGACCTGGCGGCGGCACGGGCCGAGGCGGCGTCCACCGGTGTGGTGGCCCCGCTGATGTCCGGGCTGGTGCGGGTCCCGGCGCGGCGTACGGCGGAGGGCTCCGCCGGAACGGGCGCCCTGGCGCAGCGGCTGGCCCGCCTGAACGACACCGAGCGGCTCGAAACGCTGCTGGAGCTGGTCCGCACCCAGGTCGCCGCCGTCCTGGGCTATGGCACCGCCGACTCCGTCGACCCCGACCGCGCCTTCCGCGACCTGGGCTTCGACTCGCTGACCGCCGTCGAACTGCGCAACC
>NZ_JAHLEM010000509.1 GCF_018883605.1 Streptomyces niphimycinicus
GCTCGAAACGCTGCTGGAGCTGGTCCGCACCCAGGTCGCCGCCGTCCTGGGCTATGGCACCGCCGACTCCGTCGACCCCGACCGCGCCTTCCGCGACCTGGGCTTCGACTCGCTGACCGCCGTCGAACTGCGCAACCGCCTGAACGCGGTCACCGGGATGCGGCTCCCCGCCACCCTGGTCTTCGACTACCCCACCTCCCTCGTCCTGGCCGAACACCTCCGGGACGAACTGGCGGGCACCGGAGCCCAGTCGGGCCTGCCCGTCCAGGCCGTGGGCGCGATCGACGACGAGCCGATCGCCATCGTCGGCATGAGCTGCCGCTTCCCGGGCGGGGTGCGCACCCCCGAGGACCTGTGGCGGCTGCTCTCCGCCGGCCAGGACGCGATCTCCGGCTTCCCCGTCGACCGTGGCTGGGACCTGGACGCGCTCTACCACCCGGACCCGGAGCACCCCGGCACCTCGTACACCCGCGAGGGCGGTTTCCTCCACGACGCCGCCGACTTCGACCCCACCTTCTTCGGAATCTCGCCGCGCGAGGCGCTGGCGACC